>NZ_QTWU01000002.1:0-384382 GCF_003461285.1 Eubacterium sp. AF17-7
ATGTATATCAGAAATGGATAAACAAAAATGAAGCAGAGATTAAAATAGTAAAGAAAAATTTTAAATTGTAATAATAAGAGCAATTTAAGATAAATTAAGTAATTATGACAAGCGCATTCGAAATGAAAATATTTGTTTTGGAATGCGTTTGTTGTAAAGATGAGAATATACGGAGAGTGTTAAGGATGGAAGAATTGAGATTGAATAATGAGTTTGAATCATTATTAAATGATAAAGAATGTGTTATAAAAAATATAAGAGATAAAATTATATTATATAATTGCAAGCAAATATATCCGGAAGATCATATTGAAATAAAAAAAGCAAATGTTAATAATAAATATGATGTTTTGGATGTACATAGAGATGAGAAAAAATTAGTGATTGAAGCGGATATAGAGACCGCAATAATATATGCGGCGGTTTTATACAAAAAAGCATATGATCCTATGGATGAATCAAAAAGAAAATATATTTGCAATTATGCAGAAAAAAATAAATTTGATGAAGTAATATGCAGTATTAGATTATGGTTTAGTGACGATATCTATTCTATAGGAATTGAGGACATTAAAAAAATCTCAATTTTAAACAACAATGAAAATATAGATGTAAAATTTGGAGGCAAATATATAGTAAAAAATGTATCAAAAATAAGCGGATATATTGTTTTTTACAATTATTGTGAGCAATTAAGAAATATAAAGTTGTTTTATGAAAAAATAAAAGCAAATTTTAAAAGTGATATTGAATTTCATAAAATTGCTAAAGTGTATATTTTATAAATTATAAAAACTATAACTGCGTATTATTTTAAAAGTATGGAGGTGACCTTGCAAGAATAATCAGCAATCTGGAGCCGACAGAAGCTAAAGAAGGAAGCCTTATAAACAGTAACTGTAGATCCGCCTTTTACTGGAAATGGGTTTACAAAGGCAGAAAATGGAGAGATAATACCGGAATTCATATGTGAAGGACGATTGAATATTGAGGGTGGTGCTAAATTATTCGAGATAAAAAGAGACGGAACTGAAATACTTAAGGCTATATATAGTAAGGCAGATAATAAATTTATACCAGTTAAATAAAGAAAGAGTGAGGTGGCTATATTGATGAAAGATGGAGAATTTGCAATTTATTTAGGAAAAGAATATTCGGCAGGGAAAATTGAAAAAGGAAAAATAGTGTTACGTTCAACAGACATAGAGGATGTAAAAAATGGTTTTGAACCGTGTAAACCGTTTAATATTAAATATATTGAAGATAAAATAGTATGTATGAAATTTGTAAATAGCCCTGAAATAACTGAATATTTCATAATAAGGACAATGGCATTTTATAAAGGCTTTGAATTTCAAGTTGTTGAGAAAACAGAAGATAAGTTATCTATAGAAGCTACGGGAGGTGATTGCAGGGAGTGGAAAAGATTAGGAATGAAGTGTATTGAAAAGTATGTATATCAAAAATGGATAAACAAAAATGAAGCAGAGATTAAAATAGTAAAGGAAAATTTAAAATTGTAATAATAAGAGCAATTTAAGGTAAATTAAGTAATTACGACAAGCGCATTCGAAAGGAAAATATTCGTTTTAGAATGCGTTTGTTGTAAAGACGAGAATAATTGACAATCTGGAACCGACAGAAGCTAAAAAAGCAGTAAGCCTTATAAACAGTTATGGTGATGAAGCACTGGAAATGTTTAAGGAAGGGAAGAGCTTTGATGAGGTAAAGAAGGTTGTTGAGGGTGGATTAAGCGAGAGTGGTTTAGATTCTGGACTAACGCAATCACAAATAGAGAAAATTGTAAATACACCTAAAGGTAGTAGACCAGACCCTTCTAGCTATTTAAGTCAAGAGTATATTGAGGCACATTTAGCTCAATTTAATGATGGAGTATCTGTTATTCAAACAGAATGGGCATATAAGCGATATTCTGAAATTAATGGTTTTGTTGGTGTACCAGACGATAATAGTTTATTTGTTATGCCAAAGAATTATTGTGATGATGTAATAGAGAGAGCAAATGGAAACATATCAATTATAGAAAAAGAATTGGGCTTTCCAGAGGGATATTTTAGTGATGGTGGTGGTTTAATCAGAATTGATGCTCCTAATACTCCTGAGTTGAATATACGTATTCCGAGTGGAAATGAAACGGGAGCAAATATTCATTGGATTCCAGGAGGAAAGACTTCTGGAGGAGTTCCAGAGGCTATAACAAATACAATACCTCTTAAAGATACAACTATAACAAGGATTGATGTTGATTAAAGGAGAATAAGGATGGAATATAAAGAGTTGATAAGTAATGCAATAGAGAAAGATGAGGTAGTAAAATTATTACGCGGAGAGGGAGAATATGAAGTAGTTGTTTCCGAATTTACATCAGATATATTTCCAACAGACGTAAATTCTGTGCTTATAAATTGCTTTTACAAGCAAAACGGTAATATTAGAGATATTGAAAAAATATTCAATAATGCCCTTAATGACTTAATCAAGGGGAATGCGAGTGATGTTTATATTGCTGTGTTATATTTTGATTCATGTATTTTTCAAGAAGAAAAAGGAAAAGCAACTTTTCTAATTGATAAAGAGGATGTATCAAAAAAATTACAGGAGAAGATTCATAAAGAGGAAAATAAACTGCGAGAATCAGTTGAATTTGAGAATGGAATGAAGAAGAGTAATCCTTGGAATAATATTATGAATTTTAATAAGTATTATGAAAAAAAATATGGAATATGTATAATTTAACCTAGATTATTCATGGCATAGCCGTGAAAGTGGCTGAAAGCCATATAGTTGCTATATTTTAACTGAATATCGCATTTCACCTATCAAGTGAATGAAAAAAGAGCATCCATTTGTGGTAAAATTATGGTGTCTATACTTAAAAAATAACCCCAAAGAGCCCTTTATGATTATTGTAAACACCTTGTCATTAGAAAGCAATAGACAAATTAAAATAAATTTTTATGGAGGAGATCTCTCCTCCGATGCAGGCTTACTTCTTATTAAGAAATTCGTAAGCAAACTTAGTTTTAATAAGCTTTAAGAAAAACTTTCAAGACAAATGATTCTGCATTATTCAGATATCATACAGAATAGGAAAACATGCTCCAGATGATAGATATGATAATTGCCGGTTATTTTGAAGATGATGATTCTGATGAACTTACCAATGATCCTGTATTCAAGTCTGTACTTGAAAAAGATGCCCTTGCATCACAGCCTACGGTATCAAGATTCTTTAACCGTATGGATGAAGATACCTTAAACTGGTTTCTCGTGATTGGCAGAGCACTTCGCAAAAAAATTTACAGTATCCAGATGCCACAGGCTGTTATTCTGGATTTGGACTACACCCTTCTTGATGCATATGACAGACAGTAAGGTCGAGCATTTAACTTCCATTATCAAAGCAATGGTTACCATCCACTTGTCTGCTATGATGGGAGGTGGTGGCATACAATATTTATTATCTGACACAGTAGATGAATTACTAGATGCAGACATATTAAGGAGGATTAAGTAGTGACAATAATAGAATTAGAACGTGAATTATTGCATTTGGGAATATCAAGTGATTTGTATTCTATAATGACGGGTGGATTACCTAATGAAAAACTATGTATTGTAAAGGATGATAAATGGCAGGTTTATTATAGCGAACGAGGAAAGAAAAGTGGACTAAAAATATTTGAAACAGAAACGGAAGCTTGTGAATATTTTTTGTGTAAAGTAAAAAGATATGCAACTAAATAATTTTGATTATGGTTGTACTTTCGGATTCCCAACAACCTATAACTCATGCATGTCTATTAATTAATCATCATAGTTGCCCAGAAGCAATTAAGAATCCATGATGTTAATTAATAGATACTAGCAAAATTTTGCCGAGCTTGGTATAAGAAAGGATATTGAAAAATCAAGATAGAATATTTAGTTCCAATATGCTGATATAAACGCACGCCTAGCAACAAGAAAAAATGTTGCGAAAGGGTGCGTTTATATCAGCGTGTTAGGGAAGTAGATTTAGATACCATCAAAGAACGGCAGCCATACTGCAGAAATTCGGACAGGATGGTCTGAACCTTGCAGGGAAGTATGGAGACGACCTTGCAAAGATAATCGACAACCTTGAACCTGCAGAAGCCAAAAAGGCAGTAAACCTTATAAACAGTTACGGAGACGAAGCATTCGATTTATTTAAGGAAGGAAAAGGTGCGGATGAAGTAAAGAAGATTGTTGAGGGTGGATTAAGTGAGACCAGAGTGGTAGTAAGACAATTGATTATGTTAAATTAAGTGATGAACTTGGAAATAAAATAACACTTGATGGATACAAAATAATAAATATTAAAGATGCAACGACTGCTAATGCAGATTGGGCAGAT
Organism: Eubacterium sp. AF17-7; assembly: GCF_003461285.1. NCBI lineage: Bacteria > Bacillati > Bacillota > Clostridia > Eubacteriales > Eubacteriaceae > Eubacterium > Eubacterium sp. AF17-7. The sequence goes on from NZ_QTWU01000002.1 coordinate 4,400, forward strand.
ATGGGGTATGATTTATCACCATATTTAATAGGAGATAGTGATATTGAAACTAAATTTATCAATATTCAAAAAAATATATGACAGTTTGTATTTGGATGATGGAAAAGAATTCAAATATATTGGATTTAAGGATACTAAAAAGAAAAAATTTTTTTAAAGAATTGCTCATAGCAATCAATCTTCTAAAGAATAAACTGAATGATGAATATATTATTGATGATAATATGGATTTTTTAAAGAAAATTATTATTTAACTTGAATTATGTATTCAAATAAATAAGTTGACTTTTTCCCTGCAATTTGATAGCATTACGTGGTACACTTTAGTTTGATAAAGTAGTAAAACAATAAATGAAAGAAAACATCTTTAATTTAGGAGGAAATTATGAGAAAATTAGTAGCATTAGCTTTATCATGTGCAATGGTATTTTCAATGACTGCATGTGGAAGCAAGGATAATGGAAGTAAAGATAATGGTAGCAAGAGTGATAGTGGAAAAACAACTTTTACAGTAGGATTTGACGCTGAATATCCACCTTATGGATATATGGATGACAATGGTGAATATACAGGATTTGACATTGAACTTGCACAGGCTGTATGTGATATTGAAGGATGGGAACTTGTAAAGACTCCTATCGACTGGGATTCAAAGGACTTAGAGTTAAATAATGGAAACATTGATTGTATTTGGAATGGATTTACAATGAATGGAAGAGAAGATGATTATACATGGTCAGACCCATATGTAAATAATGAACAGGTTATGATTGTTGCTAAAGATTCAGGAATTAAGAAGTTAGCTGACCTTAAAGATAAATATGTAGGTGTTCAGGCAGGAAGTGCAGCACTTGGTTTATTAAAAGAAGGTGGGGATCAGGAAGATTTAGCTAAGACATTTGCAGATTTACAGGAATATGCAGATTACAATACAGCATTTGCTGAATTACAGGCAGGAACAGTAGATGCAGTTGCAATGGATATAGGTGTTGCTAAGTATCAGATTGAATCAAGAGATGATGGATATGAAATCCTTGATGAGAAATTGAATTCTGAACAGTATGCAATTGGATTTAAGAAAGGCAATACTGAACTTAGAGATAAGGTGAATGCAGATATTAAGAAGTTGTATGAAGACGGAACAGTAACAAAACTTGCTGAAAAATATGGAATTGATGATATGATTTGCTTAGGAGAATAATCTAAGATAATCTGGAGGAAATAATGACTTTACAAACAGGAATGATGTTGTTAGCAGCAAAAATGCCATTGGATATGATGATATCTAAGATGTCAGAAGGTATGGTAGAAACATTAAAAATATTTTTTCTAACCCTTCTGTTTTCATTACCGCTTGGTTTGGTTATTGCATTTGGCAGAATGGCAAAAAACAGAATAATAAGATATATAGTAACAGTGTACATAGCAATAATGAGAGGAACTCCATTGATGTTGCAGGTAATGGCAATTTATTTTGGACCTAATTATTTACTTCATATTCGTATACCAAGAAGTTACAGATTTATTGCCATAATAGTTGCATTTGCCTTAAATTATGCAGCTTATTTTGCAGAAATATATCGTTCAGGTATTGAATCAATGCCTGTTGGACAATATGAGGCAGCAAGATTACTTGGATATAATAAGGCACAGACATTCTTTAAAATAATTTTACCGCAGGTTATTAAAAGAATTCTTCCATCAATTACAAATGAAGTAATATGTCTTGTAAAGGATACTTCACTTGCATTCTCAATTGCTTATTTGGAAATGTTTACAGTAGCAAAGCAGATTGCATCATCTAATACAAGCTTTACACCATTTATTATTGCAGGTGTGTTCTATTTTATTTTTAATAGTGTAGTTGCATGGGTAATGAACTTTGCAGAAAAGAAATTAAATTATTACAAATAGGAGGGGAATATGAGCGTTTTAGAAATGAATAATATTCAAAAACACTTTGGTGATTTAGAAGTGTTAAAAGACATTTCCCTTTCAGTTAATAAAGGTGAAGTATTGTCTATCATTGGACCGTCAGGTTCAGGAAAGTCAACATTATTAAGATGTGCAGTTAATTTAGAAAAAATTGATGGTGGAAAAATAACATATAATAATGATGTGATGGCTGATACACAGAATGGCAAAGTAATGTATGCAAAGAAAAATGAATTAAAGAAAATCAGAGATTCATTTGGGCTTGTATTTCAGAATTTCAATCTTTTTCCACATTATTCAGTATGGAAAAATGTTATTGATGCACCAATTCATGTACAAAAAAGAGATAGGTCAGAAGTTGAAAAGACTGCGATGGAATTGCTTGAAAAAATGGGTATAGCAGATAAGAAAGATTCTTATCCATGTCAGTTATCAGGTGGTCAGCAGCAAAGAGTTTCTATTGTAAGAGCACTTGCAATGAAACCGGATATTTTGTTTTTTGATGAACCAACATCAGCCCTTGATCCTGAGTTAACACAGGAAATTCTTAAAGTCATAAAAGAATTAGCAGATGAACATATGACAATGGTTATAGTTACACATGAAATGTCATTTGCAAAGGAAGTTTCAAACAGAATTATATTTATGGAACATGGTGTTATAGTAGAAGATGGAACACCGAGTGAGGTATTTGCATCAGAAAATCAGAGAACAAAAGAGTTCCTTGGTAAATATAGAAATTTGTAAATTTAATAAATAAAGAAATTATAGCGTAGTGGTTTGTACCAAATCTAAAAAGGTTAGACATAAATCTGACAATTGTAGGTTGGAACAACAGCTACGCTTTTATTATTGTTATAGAAACTGTGAATTATATAATTACATTAAATTAGAGTTGCGAGTTTTTAGTTATAATACATTTAACAAATGATTGCATTTTTTGGAAAAAAACTGAAAAATTTTATTCCTGGTTATTTTGTATCACATAATATGTAGTTGACATACAATACTATACGACATATAATATAAAAAAAGAAATAATATGGAGGAGTATCTATGATATTTAATACAGGAGCTGCTTTATTGGATGCAATAGTATTAGCCGTTGTATCGAAGGAAAAGGATGGAACTTATGGATATAAGATAACCCAGGATGTTAGAAGTGTTCTTAGCGTATCTGAATCAACGTTGTATCCGGTGCTTAGACGATTACAAAAAGAAGGTTATTTTGAATTGTATGATAAAGCCATAGATGGAAGAAATAGAAGATATTATAAAATTACTGATACAGGAAGAAGCCAGCTTAATATGTATGTAACTGAATGGGGTAATTATTCTAAAAAGATAACGGATTTATTTGAAAATGAAAAATCAGGAGGTAATGAAAATGACTAGAAAAGTTTTTATGGAAACGTTAGAAAGAATGTTATCAGATGTTTCTTTTAATGATAGATATGATGCTTTAAGTTATTATAAAGAATATTTTGATGATGCAGGAATCACGGAAGATATGGTTGTACCTGAAAGTGTAGGAACACCTGAACAGATAGCGATGAGATTAAAGAAAAGCATTAATAGCGGAGAGAATATAACCAGTGAAAATATTAATATAGGTGGAACTTATAATAGAGATAATACAAGTGGTTCATACAATACAAAGCAAAATACTGGCAATAGCTATAATAATAGTCAAAATGCAGGACAGTATTCATATAATAATTCTCAAAATACAGCACAATATGAATATAATAATGCAGGACAATACAATAAGAAAAATGATGAAAGAGCAATTAAAATAATTGTTGCTATCATAATTGCGGCAGTTACATTTCCAATATGGAGTGGAATATTAGGAGTTATTATAGGAATTGTTTTTGGTCTTGGCGGAACTATAATTGGGTTAGGAGTAGCAGGAATATCATTGATTGTAGTTGCAATAGTTTCAGGGTATGGATTTGCAACATCAGTATTGCTTATGGGAATAGGATTAATTTTATTTGGTGTAGCAATATTGTTAGTAATACCGGAAGCGTTGTTTTGTATTAAATTTTTGCCATGGTTATTTAAACAGGTTGCAGAATTAATTCATAAAATAACAGGCAGAAAGGAGTTTAATGTATGAAAAAATTAATAAAAATTACGGCAGTTGTTGGTGCTATTATTGTTGTACTAGGAATCGTGTGTATAGTGGCTGGAATCTCGAAAGGTGGAAGTAATATTGTTAAAGAAGAGATAGGGAAAACTTTTGCGAAGGCTAAGGTTAAGATAGAAAAGAACGATACTACAGGAATGACAAAATTACAAAACAACAGTGATACAATTGACATGTTATCAGTTAATAATTTAAGACTTGATTTATCAACAGCGTCATATGATATTGAAGAATGGAACAAAGAACAGATAGGATTTTCTTATGATGCAGATATAATGGAAGTTTATTATTTAAATGAAGGAGATTCACTAAATGTTTTAATACAATACAAGAAAAAATGGAAAAAAGGTGAACGAGATGTAACAGTTTACTTGCCAAGAGGAAAATCATATAGCAATTTTAATTATAGTCTTTCAGCAGGAGAAGCAGATATTGAAAATATATCAGCTGTATATGCAACAATTAATAATGATGCAGGAAGTACATCAATTGATAGCCTGCAATCAGCATCTACAGACATTACTGTGAATATGGGAGAATTATCAATTGACAACTTATCAACAGATACGATGAATACAGATATATCTATGGGAGATTTAGATATAGAAGGAGTGATAAATGGTGCGGCAAAGATTGTCTGCTCTATGGGAAATGCAGAAATGACATTGAATGATGGAACTAGTGCATATAATTATCAGTGGGATATAAATATGGCTGATTTGTATGTTGAAAATTGTATCGACAAATCTGATTTTTCAAGTGATGGAAATAAAGATAATGGTGCAGAAAAGATGATAAGTATAGAATGTGATATGGGAAGCGTTGAAATTGATTAACATTTTTCTACTATAATGTGATAAAATGCTATGGCAGGTGTGCAAATAAGTATACCTGCCATAATATTTTTACATAATAAGAATAGCATTTAAAAAATGGGAGAAATTTAAATGAAAAGTTTATTAAAGTATTTAAAGAATTATAAGAAAGAATCAGTGTTTGCTCCCCTCTTTAAGATGTTAGAAGCATCGTTTGAATTATTTGTGCCTTTAGTAGTGGCGAAAATAATAGATAATGGTATTGCTAAAGGGGATAATATTTATGTTCTGAAAATGGGAGGAGCTTTACTTTTACTTGCTATAATTGGACTTACATGCTCTTTAACGGCACAGTATTTCGCAGCAAAGGCAGCGGCAGGATTTGGAACAGAAGTAAGACATGCATTGTTTAAACACATTCAGACATTTTCCTATGATGAGATTGACAGATTAGGCTCATCTACACTTATTACAAGATTGACAAGTGATTTGAATCAGGTTCAGTCTCAGGTTAATATGTTTTTAAGATTGTTCCTAAGGTCTCCGTTTATTGTGTTTGGCGCAACAATTATGGCATTTACGGTAGATGTTAAGGCAGCACTTGTATTTGTTGTAGCGATTCCCATTCTTGCAGTAATTGTATTTGGAATTATGCTTGCAACAATCCCAATGTATAAAAAAGTTCAGAATGGTTTGGATAAAATTTTATCTGAAACAAGGGAAAATCTATCCGGAACAAGAGTAATCAGAGCATTTAATAAAGAACAGAATGAAATTGATAGTTACAATGAAAGTAATGATGCATTAAATAAATTTCAGATTTTTGTTGGAAAAATATCCGCAGTTATGAATCCACTCACATTCGTGGTAGTAAATTTTGCCATGATTGGAATTATTTATGTAGGGGGAATAAGAGTAGATGCCGGATATCTTACACAGGGAATGGTTGTAGCACTTATCAATTATATGTCACAGATTTTAATAGAATTGATAAAACTTGCAAATCTTATTATTAATCTGACGAAAGCGTTTGCCTGTGCAAATAGAATTGAAGATGTTATGAAAGTTGAATCTTCAATGAAATTTGGAAATGAAACAGAAGGAAAGAATAAAGAAATTGAAGTCGAATTTAAAGATGTTTCACTTATGTATGCAGGTTCTAGTGAAAATACAATAGAAGGACTTAATTTAAAGGTTCTAAAAGGACAGACTATAGGTGTAATAGGCGGAACAGGCTCAGGTAAAACGTCTCTTATAAATATGATTCCAAGATTTTATGATGCAACTAAGGGTGAAGTCTTAGTAAATGGAACAAATGTTAAGGAATACACTGAAGAAGGTCTTAGAAATAAAATAGGAATTGTTCCACAAAAAGCAGTTTTATTTAAAGGAACAATTAGAAGTAATCTTTTATGGGGAAATGAGAGTGCAACAGAAAATGATTTGATGGAAGCGTTAAAGCAGGCACAAAGCTATGATTTTGTTATGCAGAAAGAAAATGGAATAGATTCTGTTGTAGAACAAAATGGACGAAATTTCTCAGGTGGACAGAGACAGAGACTTACAATTGCAAGGGCTTTAGTAAGAAAGCCGGAAATTCTTATATTAGATGACAGTTCATCAGCACTTGATTATACAACTGACGCTAATTTGAGAAAAGAGATAGCAAAGCTAAAAGATATGACAGTATTTATCGTATCTCAAAGAACAGCATCAATTATGGATGCAGATCAGATTGTTGTGCTTGATGATGGAAATGTTATGGGAATTGGAACCCATAAGGAATTATTAGAAAATTGTGAGGTATATAAGGAAATATATGAATCACAATTTAAAAAGCCGGAAAAGGAGGAAATGTAAGATGAAAGAAAAGACATTGACTCAAAAGCAGGCTTTGGAAAAAGTAATAAAGCATATAAAAAAATATTGGTATTTACTTGGCGGTTCACTATTTTTTGCACTAGTGTATGTTGCTCTTTCATTGTATGTACCAATTCAGTTAGGAAATGCTACAGACCTTATTTTAGGTAGGGGAAAGGTAGACTTTACAGAGATTGGACTTATAGCTGTTAAAATAGCCGCGTTTACTTTAATAGCTGCATTTGCACAGTGGATAATGAATAACTGTAATAATAAAATTACTTATAATGTAGTAAGAGATATTAGAGAAGAGACATTTGAACACTTACAGAAATTGCCACTTAAATATATTGATAGTCATTCTAATGGAGAAACAGTAAGTAAAATAATCACAGATGTAGATCAGTTAGCAGATGGATTGCTTATGGGATTTTCACAGTTATTTACAGGAATGGTTACAATTGTATTAACATTGGTATTCATGCTTACAATAAGCATTAAAATTACATTGGTTGTAGTTTTAGTAACACCTGTTTCTTTATTTGTAGCTAAATTTATTGCAACAAGAACTTATTCAATGTTTAAGAAACAGTCAGAAACAAGAGCTAAGCAGACGGCACTGATTGATGAAATAATTGGAAACGGAAAAATTGTAAGGGCTTTTGGAAGAGAAGATGAAGTTGTAGAACAGTTTGATGAAATTAATGAGGATTTAAGAAAATATTATTTAAAGGGTACATTTTTCTCATCAATTACAAATCCGTCAACAAGATTTGTTAACAGTCTTGTATATGCAGGAGTAGCAATTTCAGGTGGTATTATTGCAATAACAGGAGGAATTACAGTAGGTAATTTACAATGTATTTTAAGTTATGCAAATCAATATACTAAACCATTTAATGAAATTTCAGGCGTTGTTACGGAACTTCAAAATGCGATTGCCTGTGCGGGAAGAGTATTTGCCCTTCTTGAAGAAGAAGCGGAAATTGAAAATAAAGATGCAATAGATATTGAAAATGTATCAGGAAGTGTTGAATTAGACCATGTTAATTTCTCATATACACCTGATAAGAAATTAATTGAAGATTTAAATTTATGTGTCGAACCGGGTAAAATGATTGCCATTGTAGGACCGACAGGATGTGGAAAGACAACTATAATTAATCTTTTAATGAGATTCTACGACGTTAACAGTGGAAAAATCACGATGGATAGCCATAATATAAAAGATATAACAAGAAAAAGTCTTAGAAAATCTTATGGAATGGTGCTACAGGAAACATGGCTTAAGAATGGTACGATAAGAGATAATATAGCAATGGGAAAAGAGGATGCAACATTAGAAGAAGTAATAGAAGCAGCCAAGTTATCTCATGCGCATAGCTTTATAAAGAGACTTCCAAATGGATATGATACTGTAATTGGTGATGATGGCGGAAATCTTTCACAGGGACAGAAACAGTTACTGTGTATAGCAAGAGTTATGCTTTGCCTTCCACCAATGCTTATTTTAGATGAAGCTACATCATCTATTGATACAAGAACGGAAATACGAATCCAGAAAGCATTTGCTAAGATGATGAAAGGAAGAACAACTTTTATTGTTGCGCATAGACTTTCAACTATCAAAGAAGCAGATACAATACTTGTCATGAATGATGGAAAGATTATAGAGCAGGGAAATCATAATCAGCTGCTTGCAAATAAAGGATTTTATTATGAACTTTACAACAATCAGTTTAGTTCAGTAAATTCTTAAACTTTTGCCATTGTTTATAGGCAAATGAAAAAAATATAAGGCTAATAATTATTGCACACAAAAATTGCGAGCCATAATTAAAAATTAAAGAGTGGGAAGTTGATGAACCACTAAAAATATGTATAAAAATATAACCTGTTGTCAGGCTTAAGGTTAGCCAGATGACAGGTTTTATTATGTTTGCAACAGGAGAAAAATTAACAGCAACTTCTTTAGAAATATAGCGTAAATGAAGTGAAACAGTTATCAATTCGCTTAAGAGCATTCCCCAGAAATAAGCTTTTATTCCATAAAAAGGAACAAGTAGAAGTAAAAATAATAATCTTATAATTATGGCGGCCATATTATGAATAAACGCAGCAGTAGTTTTTCCAAGACCATGCAAAATAGAGCCAAAAGATATGGACATGTACATTAAAGGACATAACCATGAAAGTGTTTTAATATAAGAACCGGCACTTGCATGACCAAATATATCTTTCCCAATAAAATCTCCGAAAAAAATAAAAAAGCCAATACAAAAAATACCTGTAACTAAAGAAAACCATATTGTGAAATTTGTTGTAATTTTTATTTTTTCTTTGTTCCCTGAAACATTTGCGTCAGCAATTGTAGGCATAATCATCATTGCAATAGAATTGCTAATAGCTGATGGAAATGTAATTACAGGCAAAGTTATTCCTGCAAGAATTCCATATAAGGTAATAGCTGAATTAGAACTTAGGCCGTATTTAACAAGCATAAACGGAATTAGTATAGCTTCCGCACTTTGAAAGAAAGTCAGTAAAATTCTGTTAAGCGTAAGGATATACGAAACGTTAAAGAGCATTTTCATTTTTGAAAAAATATTTGAAAAATTATCTTTTGAAAAGAATGAAATTCCATAATTTGAGACAACCAATATGCAGTAAACGGTTCCTGCAATTTCAGATAAAATAAGAGAAAAGACAGCAACTTTAGGTGTTAGGGCATACCCTTTAGATGTAAAAATAACATAAAAAATAAACAAGGAAGCCAATTTGAATACCTGTTCTAAAACCTGAGCTATTGATGGGATAAGAGGCTTTTTTAAACCAAGATAAAAACCCACGGTACATGCATGTAGTACAGTCATAGGTATAGTATAGGAAGCATATTTTAAAAGTATGGCACAATTTGGTTCGCCTAAAAAAGAAGCCAAAACATTAGAAAAAAAATACATAATAAACGAGGCGATAACAGCAAGAAATTCAGACATGATAATACTTGCCGTAAATATTGAATAACTCTTTTTTAAATCTTTACTTTCAGCAACAAATCTTGATACAGCAGTTTGTATTCCACCGCATGAAAAAGAAATAAAGAAAGCAAGTACGGGAAAAATCATTTGAAAAAGGCCAAGCCCTTTAGCACCAATTAAGTTAGATAAGAATATTCTATATAAGAAACCAATAACTCTGCTTGCAATCCCGGAAAATGTAAGCATAATGGTTCCTAAAATAATAGTAGTCTGTTTTGACATAAAATTCTCCATTCTGCTTTTTACTATAAAGAAAAATAAAGCAGAAAATTTATTAGTTCATAATATGATGCAAAGTACTTAAAAATGATTAATGAGAGGGTGAAATTTTGATATATTTAGATAACGCTGCAACTACGGCAGTATGTAAAGAAGCAAAAGAAGCGATGGTTCCGCTTTTAGAAGATGAGTATGGAAATCCATCTGCAAATTATCCTTTTGGAGATAGGGCAGGAAGTATCGTCGAAAGAGCAAGAATAAGGATGGCAGGAATGATTAATGCAAATCCTGAAAATATCATATTTACATCAGGAGGAACTGAATCAGATAATAGTGCTGTGCTTAAAATAAAGGATATTGAAAATTCGCATATTATTACAACAAAAATTGAACATCATGCAATATTAAATACCTGTGAATACGCTAGAAAAAAAGGTGCAGAAGTAACCTACCTAAATGTAAATCCGGATGGAGAAATAAATATTGATGAATTAGAAAAATCTATAAAGGAAAATACAAGGCTTATATCGGTCATGTTTGCAAATAATGAAATAGGAACAATAGAACCGATAGCAAAGATAGGGCGTTTAGCAAGAGCATATGGAATAACTTTTCATACAGATGCCGTACAGGCATTTGGGCATGTTCCGATAAATGTTGCAAGGATGAATATTGACTTGATGAGCGTAAGTGCACACAAATTTAACGGACCTAAAGGTGTTGGGTTTCTCTATGTAAGAAATATAGATGATTTTGAACCACTTATATGGGGTGGGGGACAGGAAAATGGAAAGCGTTCAGGAACTGAAAATGTAGCAGGAATTGCTGGAATGGAGCAGGCAGCAATTCAGTCGATTAAGAACATGAGTTATAGAATGCAAAAAGAACAGTATTTGCGTAATTATCTCATAAATCGTGTTATGAATGAAATTGATGATGTAAAACTTAACGGACATAAATTTAAAAGGCTTCCCGGAAACGCAAATTTTAGTTTTAAAAATATAAACGCTGCTAAATTGGTTGAAGATATGGGAAATGAAGGCATTTGTATTTCAGCAGGCTCGGCCTGTGCGGCGGCAGGAGGAAAACCGTCGCAGGTTATTATGGCTATAAATGTTCAGAAAGAGTATGCTTATGGAACAGTAAGAATAACTATATCACATGAAAATACAAGAGATGAAATTGACAGGACAGTAGAAATAATGAAAAAGTTAATAAAACTGCAAAGAGAACAGTAGAAAACTAATGAATTATATAAAAGTAAAAGCATCCGCATAAACATCATTGTTATAAAATAAGTTTGTGGGGATGTTTTTATATGTATTCAATAATCTTTGAATTTCAACAGTAAAATTATGAAATAAAACAGTAAAATTATGAAATAAAACAGTAAAACTATGAAATAAAACAGTAAAACTATATCATAAAATATCAAATAAATATAATGAAACAGAGAAAAATGTAATAACTTTGTTACCTAAATATTACATAAGTCCGAAATTTATTAAATAAAGATTAACTTTGTCAAAATCTGTTGTTTTTTGTTGTTTATATGATAGAATGGCTATGGCTATTACGAAAATTATTGGCCTTAAATAACATTACTTAAAGAAAAGGCAGATTACAATAATGCTGGTTAGTAAGAGGAAAGATAATATGAAAATGATGAATAATAAGAAAAACAATAGGACAAGTATAGTTTTAGGCACGATAATGATTGCTATCATAGCAGCTATTATTATTTGTGTAGAAGGAGCAGGATTTGGGCTTGAATCTAAAATGATTAAATCATTAGCAGATAATATACATGAAAATGTACCTGAGGCACAAACTTACAAAAGTAAGTATAGAAAAGCAAACAGACATGATAGTGAAAATGAAACTACAAGAACAAAAAGAGAATATGGAAAATATTTGTTTGTAGGAGATTCCAGATATAAGGGAATGGAAAAAGCAAATGCGACAGATGAAGATGTGTTTATTTGTGAAGTTGGTGAAGGATACGACTATTTGATAAACCAGATGAATAATATAAAGTATGAGATTGATGATAATACAGCATTAATTATAGGATTAGGAGTTAATGACTTAGTAAACATCGACAAATACGTAGATAAAATAAATGAAATGTCACAGACATTTGATTGTCAGATTTATTATATGCTTGTAAATCCTGTAGATGAAGAACAGGAGACATATAGTGGTTATCACATTAAGAATGATGACATAGATTATTTTAATCAGGAAATCATAGACAGATTAGATGAAAATGTCATTGTAATAGACACAAACAGTTATTTGAATGCCATCGGATTTGAAACTCAGGATGGACTTCATTATACAGAAGAAACTTACGAAAATATTTATAATTATATAAAGTCACAGTTATAAAATAATTGTGTATGACACAGGCGGAGGAAGAGATGTTATTTTGCAGTAATCAGTTTATATTTTATTTTTTACCGATAGTGATATTGATATATTTTTTAGTACCAATGAAGTTTAAAAATATATGTTTATTTATCGCAAGCTTAATATTTTATGCAGTCGGTGAAATGAAATATGTTCCATTAATTTTATTATCGCTGACAGTAAATTATTTTGCAGCTATTTTTATCAGAAAATTTCAATATGATAATCAGATACTTGAACATAATGGAGAAGAAAAAAATAATTATGACAAAATAACATTAATCGTAGCTTTAGTATATAACTTCCTGTTTTTATTTGTGTTTAAATATTTTACTTTTTTTACGGGAATAGAAACAAGTCTTACATTACCACTTGGAATTAGTTTTTACACATTCCAGATAGCATCTTATGTTATTGATGTTTATACAAAGAAAACAAAAGCAGAAAAGAACTATATTAACTTAGGAGTTTATCTTTGTATGTTTCCGCAACTTATCGCAGGACCGATTGTTGTATATAAGGACATTGCTAAACAGATAAGAAAAAGAAAAGTATCATTACTTTTATTGCAGGATGGAATAAGAATTTTTATTATGGGTCTTGCATCAAAAATGCTTTTGGCAAATATAATGGGAATGTGCTGGGAGTCAATCAAGACTTACGGAATTGCAAGCATATCAACTCCAATGGCATGGATTGCGATGTTTGCATATACATTCCAGATTTACTTTGATTTTTATGGATATTCACTTATGGCAATAGGTCTTGGAAAAATGTTGGGATTTAAAATTCCAAGAAACTTTAACAATCCATATATATCAACATCCGTTACTGAATTTTGGAGAAGATGGCATATTACTCTTGGAAGCTGGTTTAGAGATTATGTTTATATTCCGCTTGGTGGTAATAGAAAAGGATTTGCAAGAACAATATTTAATATGTTTGTGGTATGGGGACTTACGGGATTGTGGCATGGAGCAAGCTGGAATTTCGTATGTTGGGGATTGTTGTTCTTTGTATTATTGACAATAGAAAAGCTTGGATTAAAAAATATATTAGATAAATATCCTGCACTTGGACATTTATATATAATATTTATAATTCCGATGAGCTGGATGATATTTGCACTTGATAAAATGGGAGACATAAAATTATATTTTGCAAAATTATTCCCAATGATTTCACATGTAAGCACAGAATTTGTAAACAAATTAGATTATGTTGATGCGATAAAACATTACGGAATATTCTTTGTATTTGCAGTTATCTTTAGTTTAAGTATTCCAATGAAGATATTTGAAAAATATAGAAGAACAAAAGTAGCGTCAGTAATTTTGATTATAATATTCTGGGTATGTGTGTATAGAATGAGTACAGCGGCAAGCAATCCGTTTTTGTACTTTAGATTTTAAAAATGATAATAACCTCTTAGCGGATTAAGGTTTAAGTTAATATTTATATTTTAACAGGAGAAAACAGATGGATAAAAAGGCTATATTTGATAAATATGGATTCTTGATTGTGATGGTTGTATCTGTTGTGATTTTTGGAATATTTCTGGGAACAAAAGACATAATAAAATACAACGAAACTAAAAAGATAGCGGAACAGGAAAGTAAAGAGAATAAAGGAAAAAAAGTAATCCAAAGTGATACCGGAGAAATCCGGATAGTTACGGATGAATCGGGAGAAACTCAGACAGAAGCCGTTACAGAGGAAAAACAGCATCGTGATTTTGTAACTGTAGATGAATCATATTTGGATGGAGCCTTATTTATAGGAGATTCAAGAACACAGACAATATCTTTGTATGCAAATTGGGATAAAACAGTATTTTACGCAGAACAGGGTGTGTCCGTATGGAAGATTTTAGATGAAAAAATCGTTAAATCAGGAAAGAAAAAAATAACTGTAAAAAAAGCCCTTGAAAAAAATAAATTTGAAAAAATTTATATAATGCTTGGAATAAATGAAATTGGAACAGGAACAGCAGATACATTTGCTGAGCAATATGGTAAAGTAATAAATACTATTAGAGAAAAACAGCCTGATGCAATAATATTTATTCAAAGTATTATGCATGTGACAAAAAAGAAAGACAAAGAAGAAACTTATATAAAAAATAAGGAAATAGATAAAAGAAATAAGAAACTTAAGGAACTTACAAACGGATACGACATAATATGGCTTGATGAAAACGAAGTGTTTGATAAAAAAGATACAGGGGCTCTTGACCCTAAATACACAAGTGATGGAGTTCATCTTATGCCTTCATGTGTGCCAAGATGGAAACAGTTTTTCCTTGAACATGGAATAGTAAAATAGGATAAATTAATCTTTATAATAAAAATGAAAAAACTACAAAACTTCAGATTGTTAAATGAAGTTTTGTAGTTTTTTTAGTTATTCATTAATATTTTTAAAATTAAAATGTTCTATAAGTTGTGCGGCTTTGTCAAAACCATATCCTATATTATCAGCAACATGGGCATCGGAGCCTACAGCCACAAGTTTTCCACCAAGATCTTTATAAAATGAAAGCATATCAAAGTGGGGATTTACAAAATCCATTCCTTTTGCAAGTGCACCGGTATTAATTTCTAAAGCAATATTTTTATGAATTATTTCTTTAAATATCTGTTCGACAATGTTGAAATAATCACTACAATTATAGTTTTTATCTTTATTTGGCGCATATCTGACTATGTAGTCTAAATGGCCTAATGTATTGAATGAATTAAACAATTTTAATGCATCAAGTAAAGTTGAAAAATAAGTCCTGAAAGCATCAGCTTCATTACGATTTTCCCAAAATTCAGAATAATATGGGTCCATGTTGTCTACAATATGACAGGAGCCAATGACATATTCAAATGGATATGATTGTAAAAAATCAGCATTTTTTTTGTAGTTGTCGCATGTAATGCCAAGCTCAACTCCAATATGAAGATTGATTTTTGAAGAGTATTTATCTTTTAATATGTTTAATTCATTAAAATATGAATCGGTATCTATATCAAATGATTCACCCGGAACAGGCCAGAACCAGTCCTGGTGGTCAGTGATGCAAATATCTTTCATATTTAAACTTATGGCTTTGTTTATTATATTTTCCAAATTCTCATCTGAATCAGCAGAAAATTTAGAATGTACATGAAAATCAGATAACATAACGTATATTCTCCTTATGTAATATGTATTGCAACTTGTTAATGTTTCAGATTCAGGTATAAATATATATTCCAAACACGTTGTTTTTCTTATTTTGCTGCGCCGTTTATAATAAATAAAAAAGTAAAACTCGCCTAAAGGCTCAAACATTACTTTTTTATTTACACTATGCTCGCAAAATTGCGAAAAACTTCCTATCGTTTGTTATATATATTTATACCTGAATCTGAAATAATTACAAATTAGCAAAGAAAAAAATTATGAGTAGAATATAACAAATTTTGCTGAAAATTACTATATTAATGAGAAGATAAAAGTAAAAACGTTTTATTTGTCAAAAAATTAACAAAATATGAGAAAAATGCAAAAAACTTCTTGATATTTGGAAAGTATTTATGTAGAATAATCAATAGGTTAATATTAATTAACAAAATATATCTTATTTAATAGGAGGACAATTAAATGTCAGTTAAAGTTGCAATTAACGGTTTTGGACGTATCGGACGTCTTGCTTTCAGACAGATGTTTGGAGCAGAAGGTTATGAAGTAGTAGCTATCAATGACTTAACAAGTCCTAAGATGTTAGCTCACTTATTAAAGTATGATTCATCACAGGGTAAATATGACAAGGCTGAAACAGTTTCAGCTACAGATGATTCAATCATCGTTGATGGAAAAGAAATCAAGATTTACGCAGAAGCTGATGCTTCAAAGTGTCCTTGGGGCGAATTAAAAGTAGACGTAGTATTAGAATGTACAGGTTTCTATACATCTAAGGCTAAAGCACAGGCTCATATCGATGCTGGTGCTCGTAAGGTTGTTATTTCAGCTCCAGCTGGAAACGATCTTCCAACAATCGTTTACAATACAAACCACGAAACATTAAAGGCAGATGATACAATCATTTCAGCTGCTTCATGTACAACAAACTGCTTAGCACCTATGGCTGATGCACTTAACAAGTACGCTCCAATCCAGAGTGGTATCATGTTAACAATTCATGCTTACACAGGTGACCAGATGACTCTTGACGGACCACAGAGAAAAGGTGATTTAAGAAGATCAAGAGCTGCAGCAGTTAATATCGTACCTAACTCAACAGGTGCTGCTAAAGCTATCGGATTAGTTATTCCAGAATTAAACGGAAAATTAATCGGTTCTGCACAGAGAGTTCCAGTTCCAACAGGTTCTACAACAGTTCTTACAGCTGTAGTTAAAGGAAAAGATATCACAGTTGAAGGTATCAATGCAGCTATGAAGGCAGCTTCAAACGAATCTTACGGATACAATGAAGACGAAATCGTATCAAGCGATATCGTTGGAATGAGATATGGTTCATTATTTGATGCTACACAGACAATGGTATCAAAGGTTGATGATGATACTTATGAAGTACAGGTTGTTTCATGGTATGACAATGAAAACTCATACACAAGCCAGATGGTTAGAACAATCAAATACTTCTCAGAATTAGCATAATAAATAAGAAATCTTTAAATAAGATCCATAAGGGTCCGGTCTTAATTGGACCGGACCCTTTTATATTGCGCTGATAATATGAATGTCACATCTATATGGATGTACATTTCATGGGCGCATATAATCTTGGAATAAAGTTTATACTGATTCCGGGATTTATGAGACTACGCGCATGACGCGCTTAAATGAAAGGAGCACATATAATGCTTAATAAGAAATCAGTAGATGATATCAATGTAAAAGGACAGAGAGTGTTAGTTCGTTGTGACTTCAACGTACCATTACAGGATGGAAAAATCACAGACGAAAACCGTTTAGTAGCAGCTTTGCCAACAATAAAGAAATTAATAGCTGATGGTGGAAAGGTAATCCTTTGCTCACATCTTGGAAAGCCAAAGGGAGAACCAAAGCCGGAATTATCATTAGCACCAGTTGCAGTAAGACTTTCAGAATTATTAGGACAGGAAGTTAAATTCGCAGCAGATCCTGAAGTAGTAGGACCAAATGCTAAGGCTGCAGTTGAAGCAATGAAAGACGGAGATGTTATTCTTCTTGAAAACACACGTTATCGTGCAGAAGAAACAAAGAACGGAGAAGAATTCAGCAAAGAATTAGCTTCACTTTGTGATGTATTTGTAAATGATGCGTTCGGAACAGCTCACAGAGCACATTGTTCAAACGTTGGTGTAACAAAATTTGTTGACACAGCAGTTGTAGGATACTTAATGCAGAAGGAAATCGATTTCCTTGGAAACGCAGTTAACAATCCGGAAAGACCATTCGTAGCTATCCTTGGTGGAGCAAAAGTTTCATCAAAGATTTCAGTTATTGAAAACCTTCTTGAAAAGGTTGATACATTAATCATCGGTGGTGGTATGGCATACACATTCATGGCTGGTCTTGGTGAAGAAGTAGGTAAATCACTTCTTGAAGAAGATTACAAAGAATATGCTGTAAACATGATGAAGAAAGCTGAAGAAAAGGGTGTTAAGTTATTAATCCCTGTCGATACAGTAGTTGGAGATAACTTCTCAAATGACTGCAACTTCAAGGTTGTAGGACGTGGAGAAATCCCAGCTGATATGGAAGGTTTAGATATCGGACCAAAGACAGCAGAATTATTTGCTAATGCTATTAAAGGAGCTAAGACAGTTGTATGGAACGGACCAATGGGATGTTTCGAAATGCCTAACTTTGCTAATGGTACAATTGCAATTGCTAAAGCTATGGCAGATCTTAAAGATGCTACAACAATCATCGGTGGTGGTGATTCAGCAGCGGCAGCTAACCAGTTAGGATTTGGTGATAAGATGTCACATATTTCAACAGGTGGTGGAGCTTCTCTTGAATTCCTCGAAGGTAAGGAATTACCAGGTGTTGCAGCAGCAAACGATAAGTAGGATATACAATATTATATAAGGCATCATCAGCAGTTAAAGGCTTAATATGCTTTTAACTGATATGTCTTAAATATAGAGGAGATTATATAATTATGAGAAAGAAAATTATCGCAGGTAACTGGAAAATGAACAAAACTCCTAGTGAGGCAGTTGCTTTAATCAATGAATTAAAACCTTTAGTAGCTAATGAAGATGTAGATGTAGTATTTTGTGTACCAGCTATTTCAATAGTACCGGCTATGGAAGCAGCAAAGGGTTCAAACATCAACATCGGTGCTGAAAATATGTATTTTGAAGAAAGTGGTGCATATACAGGAGAAATAGCTCCTAACATGTTAACAGATGTTGGAGTTAAGTATGTTATCATTGGACATTCAGAAAGAAGAGAATATTTCGCAGAAACAGATGCAACAGTAAATAAGAAAGTATTAAAAGCTTTTGAACATGGTATTACACCTATTATTTGCTGTGGTGAAACTCTTGAACAGAGAGAACAGGGTGTTGCAGTTGATTTCATCCGTCAGCAGATTAAGATCGCATTCTTAAATGTAACAGCAGACCAGGCTAAGGAAGCAGTTATCGCTTACGAACCAATCTGGGCTATTGGAACAGGTAAGACAGCTACATCTGATCAGGCAGAAGAAATTTGTGCAGCAATCAGAGAATGTATCGCAGAAGTATATGATGATGCAACAGCAGCAGCTATCAGAATTCAGTATGGCGGTTCAATGAATGCTGGAAATGCAGCAGAATTACTTGCTAAACCTGACATAGATGGTGGTTTAGTTGGTGGTGCAAGCCTTAAAGCAGAATTTGGAAAGATTGTTTTCTATAATAAATAAGATTTTAAATAAGGGTTGTTGCAACAAAATTGCATCAGCCCTTTATTGAAGAACAGATTGAGTATTTAATAACAATTAACTATTATCAGATATTAAATTTAAGGAGTAAGTTTTAAAATTAAAATTCTTTTGTTTAATATCAGACAAAAAATTCGTTAGGAATATGAATATGAAGAAAAAAAATAAAATAATTATAAGATTAGTGTCTACATTGGCAGTTATGCTATGTGTAACAGGAGTAACCCATATACAGGCAAAGAATGTATATGCTAAGAAAACAATAACAATGACAACAAAGTCAATTCCTTCAGAAATAAAAAAGTATTCTAATTATAACAAATATACGAAGTATACAGTGGCTTTTAATTATTATATGAAGCAATTAGAAAAAGCAGGCGGTGGTAAATTTATTATAAAAAAAGGCACATACGAAATGTCTAATTCTGTATATATTCCATCAAATGTTCAGGTTGTGTTGAAGAATGGAGTTGTATTAAAAAATATATATCAAACCGGTGGAGCAGGATATCCACCATCAAATAATGTATTTTCATTATGTCCACCATCAAAAAGCAAGATAAAAGGGTCATGTAAAAAAGTAAGTGGTGCAAAGAACATTTCAATAACAGGTAAAGGGAATGCTACAATTGACAATAATTTTGTTGAAGGTGGAGGAACAATTGTAATATCCCACAATAAAAATGTAAAAGTTTCAGGAATAACATTTAAAAATCAGAATGGAGGACATTTCCTTGAAATAACAGGTGTAGAGAATGTTGTTATTGAAAATTGTACATTTAAAGGTTCTAAAGCAAGTACAAGGGCTAAAAATTATATGAAAGAGGCTATTAATCTTGATACTCCGGACCCTGAAACACATGGTCTTAATGCAGTGTGGGTTGCACAGGATAGAACAGATAATAAAAATATAACAATAACAAACAATGTATTTGATGGAGTTACACGTGGTGTTGGTACACATAAGTATTCACAGAAGAATGGTGAAAATGTTTATCACGAAAATGTAGTAATAACTAATAATACATTTAAAAATATTTTTGACAATGGTGTATTTATACTTAACTGGAAGAATGCAACCATTGAAAATAATACTTTTAACAAAATTGGATTAAAGAGTAAGAAAGCTTATAGTAGTGGAGCACATGCTATTTCAGGTGGCGGAATAGAAGGCATACATGTAAAAAATAATACATTCTCTAATGTTAAGAGAAATCCAATATATTTTTGTGTGCAGCAGAATGTAGGCTCTGCAAGCAGCTACTCAAAAGTAAAGACTAATATTACAAAAGAACAGACTGAGGAAATGTTAACCAACACAGTTAGTAACTGTGGTTATGATATGAATGTTATTTTCAAAGGATACGATATTTTGTATTTCAGAGGAAATAGCGAAAGAACCCGTGAGAATGCAGTGGCAATTAATTTGAAGAAGCAGGAAATTTCATGGGGAATAGAAAAATAAAGTTTAATTTAAGGAGAGAAAAATGAGCAAAAAACCAACAGTTTTAATGATTTTAGACGGATATGGATTAAATGAAAATGCAAAAGCAAATGCTGTTGCAGAAGCTAAAAAGCCTGTAATGGACAAGCTTATGGCAGAATATCCTTTTGTAAAAGGTTATGCAAGTGGAATGGCAGTAGGCCTTCCTGACGGACAGATGGGAAATTCTGAAGTAGGTCATTTAAATATGGGTGCAGGAAGAATTGTATACCAGGAATTAACAAGAATCACAAAAGAAATTCAGGATGGAGATTTCTTTAAGAATGAAGAGTTAGTTAAGGCAATGGAAAATTGCAAGAAAAACAACAGTGCATTACACATCTTTGGATTATTATCAGACGGTGGTGTACACAGCCATAATACACATATTTATGGAACAATTGAAATGGCTAAGAAATTTGGTCTTGAAAAGGTATATGTACATGCATTCTTAGATGGTAGAGATACACCTCCTGCATCAGGAAAAGATTATGTTCAGGAATTAGTAGATAAGATGGCTGAAATTGGTGTTGGAAAGATTGCTTCAATTTCAGGACGTTACTATGCAATGGATAGAGATAATAACTGGGATAGAGTTGTTAAGGCATATGATGCTATTACAAAGGGAGAAGGAAATAAAGCTACAGACCCTGTACAGGCAGTTGCAGATTCATACGCAGTAGATAAGACAGATGAATTTGTTATTCCTACAGTAATTATGGAAAATGATGCTCCTGTAGCAACAGTAAATGACAAAGATTCTGTTATTTTCTGTAACTTCAGACCAGACAGAGCACGTCAGATTACAAGAGCATTCTGTGCAGATGATTTTGATGGATTTGATAGAGGAAAAAGATTAGATTTAGTATTTGTATGCTTTACAGAATATGATGTTACAATTCCTAACAAATTAATCGCATTTAAGAAAGTTGAAATTAGAAATACATTTGGTGAATATTTAGCTGCACATAACATGACTCAGGCTAGAATTGCTGAAACAGAAAAATATGCTCATGTTACATTCTTCTTTAATGGTGGTGTAGAAGAACCAAATAAGGGAGAAGATAGAATTTTAGTAAATTCACCTAAAGAAGTAGCAACATATGACCTTAAGCCTGAAATGAGTGCTTATGAAGTATGTGATAAGCTTGTAGACGCAATTAAAGGACAGAAATATGATGTTATTATCATTAACTTTGCAAATCCTGACATGGTAGGACACACAGGTGTTGAATCAGCAGCTATTAAGGCTATTGAAGCAGTAGATGAATGTGTAGGCAGAGCAGTAGAAGCTATTAAGGAAGTTGATGGACAGATGTTTATCTGTGCTGACCACGGAAATGCTGAGCAGTTAGTTGATTATGAAACAGGCGAACCATTTACAGCTCACACAACAAATCCTGTACCATTTATCTTAGTAAATGCTGATCCTAAGTATAAATTAAGAGAAGGTGGATGCTTAGCAGACATCGTTCCTACATTAATCGAATTAATGGGAATGGAACAGCCAAAAGAAATGACAGGAAAATCATTACTTGTAAAATAATAAATAGAGAGGTCAATGTAGAACTCTTTGACTTAATTGAATAAAAATAAGTAACAGGGAAACACTAGTAAAATAGTGTTTCCCTGTTTTTGTATAAAGAATGTATATAACAGTGTTTTATACAAAGAACGTATATAAATTTGTTTTATATAAAAGACATATATAACGTTATCTAAATAGTAAGTGCTTCGTGAAAATAGTAAGGCATAGTAGATTGAAAAATCTTTATATATTAACGGAACATTAAATAATATAGGAGAAATTGGGTGCTAAAAATGCATCTGATAGAGAATATGGAACAATATTTAAAGATTGTAAATGTAAAAGCAAGAGAAATTTTAGATTCACGTGGAAATCCTACAGTTGAAGCAGAAGTTACGGTTAGAGGGGAAAATCCAAAAACTGATTTGATTACAGGAAGAGCAACCGTACCGTCCGGTGCATCAACAGGAAAATTTGAAGCAGCGGAGATTAGAGATGGTGAAGATAGATATTTAGGAGCCGGTGTAAAAAAAGCTGTAACAAACGTAAATACAATAATAAATGAAATGCTTATAGGACAAAATGCACTTAATCAAAGAAGAATTGACAGAATGATGTTAAGTGAAGACGGAACAGATAATAAATCAAAATTAGGTGCAAATGCAATATTGGCTGTTTCGATGGCTAATTTAAATGCATGTGCAAAAGCATTAAATATTTTTACTTACAAATTTACAGGAGGCATAAGTGCGTGCAAAATGCCTATGCCCATGATGAATATTTTAAACGGAGGTGCTCATTCATCTAATAATATAGACGTGCAGGAATTTATGATTTTACCTGTTGGAGCGACAACATTTAAAGAAGGATTGAGATGGTGTGCAGAAGTTTACCATGCACTGAAAAAATTATTAAAAGACAAAAATTTATCTGTTGCAGTTGGTGATGAAGGTGGATTTGCACCGGATTTAAATAACGAAATGGAAGTACTTGATTTAATTATTGAAGCAGTTAAAAAGGCAGGATATATTCCTGAAAAAGACTTTAAAATATCTTTGGATGTAGCAGCTTCAGAATGGAAAGCAGAAGTTACAGGAAAATACAAATTACCTAAAAAAGGAATCGAATTGACAACAGATGAATTAATAGATATGTGGAGTGATATTGTTGACAGATATCCGATATTTTCAATAGAAGACCCATTAGATGAAGAAGATTGGGATGGATGGAAAAAGATTACTGAGAAATTAGGTAGAAAAATCCACTTAGTCGGTGATGATTTATTTGTTACAAATGTAGAGAGATTAAAAAAGGGAATAAAAGAGAAATGTGCAAATGCAATATTGATAAAACCAAATCAGATAGGAAGTATAACAGAAACGATTAAAGCTGTGCAAATGGCACAAAGTCATGGATATATAGCTATCATGTCACATCGTTCAGGAGAAACAGAAGATACAACTATTGCAGATTTGGCGGTAGGGCTTAATACAGGTTTTATAAAAACAGGGGCACCATGTAGAAGTGAAAGAACAGCAAAATATAACCAGTTATTGAGAATTGAAGAAAAATTATAAATAAAAATAGAAATAAAGTTGACAAACGATGAGAAAGACAATACCTACTAAATGAATAGAAAATAATAGGAAATAAACAAAAGATAAAATAAAAAGGAGGAAACAACTACTGCAGTCAGTGTGGCAGTAAACAAACAGAATGAAATAAAAATACAGAGAGTAATGTAGTGACGAATGAAAAAAGTGCTTCTGTAAGTACAGGTACAGCAAAATCAAAAAGTAAAAGTATAAATTCAAGTAAAAGTAAAAAAGCAAGTGACGACTCAAAAAATAAAAAGACTGATAAAAAGAAGAAAAATGCAGATAGCAAACAAAATGAAACAGAAGATGTAACTATTCAGGAAACAACGATAGAGACTACCAAGTCTGATGAAACAGAATCCATAGAAGAACAACAAAATACAGAGATAGTACAAAGCAAAAGTGAAAATATAGAAATAGAAACTGAAATCAGTAATTTACAGGAATTAGTGAATGAAGGCAATCAGCAATAGGAAGAAATTTAGATGATAAAATTAGAAAAGATTGGAATAATTACTTGATAATAGCATACAAATATGATAATATTTATGTATTCGCGTTTGAATAGGTATAGAAGGAAACGAAATGAATGAAGTTCATTTTCAATAAATGTTTCCGACGACTAGCCGCTGACCCAAGGGAGGGGCAATACATACTAATAGGAGGTTCGAAATGATTACATTATTAAGAGTATTATCAGTGATATACATTATCATCTGTGTAGTTATAACAGTAGTAATACTACTTCAGGAAGGAAAGCAGGCTGGACTTACAGGAGCAATCAGTGGTGCAGCAGAATCATACTGGGGAAAGAATAAAGGACGTTCAATGGAAGGAAAATTAGAAAAGATTACAAAGGTTATGATTGTTTTATTCTTTGTACTTTCAATTGTTCTTAATATGAAATTCTTAAATTTTTAGGATAATTATGATTTTTAAAGTGTTCCTTTTAGGAACACTTTCTTTTTATTATAAAAACAAAAAATGGCTAAAATAATCATAGAAATAAATTTGAAATGAGATTTAATTAAAAAAATAAAAAGCATAAACAGAAAGTATTTTACAAATTTATAATAATAGAGTAAGGAGGAATCATGGAATTAATTAATGAAAGAAAGAAAATTATATTAGATTTAATGAATGATAAAAACTATGTTCCTATGAAAATAAAAGAATTAGCAATAATATTAAATGTAAAAAAGGAAGATAGAGGATTATTAGAAATAGTCTTAAATGAATTAATAAATGAAGGAAAGATATCTGTTTCAAAAAGAGGAAAGTATTCGATAGCAAAAGAAACATTAGTTACAGGTATATTTACTGCACATGAAAAAGGATACGGATTTGTTACTGTAGAGGGTGAAGAAGAGGATTATTTTATTCCGGCTGCGAATGTTAATAATGCTTTTCACCATGATACGGTTTTAGTTGCAGTATTACCTGAAGACAAAACTAAGAATGATGGAACAAGAAAAAGAAGAAAAGAAGGTAAAATTGTAAAAATCATATCCCATGAAATAACAGAAGTTGTTGGATTATTTGAAAAAAGCAAAAACTTTGGATATGTATTACCGGATAATCAAAAAATTGTAAAAGATATATATATTCCACTCAAAGCATCTATGGGGGCTGTTAACGGACATAAAGTAGTTGCCAAGATTACTGATTATGGAAAGGAAGGAAGAAAGCCGGAAGGAAAAATAGTTGAAATTATAGGTCATGTAAATGACCCGGGAGTAGATATTTTATCTATCGTTAAAGCTTATGATATACCTACAGAGTTTCCGGAAGATGTAATGGAACAGATAGAGAACATACCTGATTATGTAAGAGAAGAAGAAAAGAACGGAAGAAAAGATATTAGAAACTGGCAGACTGTAACAATAGATGGAGAAGATGCTAAAGATTTAGATGATGCTATCACAATCTCTAAGAAAAATGGAGTTTATACTTTAGGAGTTCATATTGCGGACGTAAGTAATTATGTTACGGAAAATTCTCCGTTAGATAAAGAAGCCAGAAAAAGAGCGACAAGCGTATATTTAGTAGATAGGGTAATTCCAATGCTTCCACATAAATTGTCTAATGGTATTTGCTCATTAAATCAGGGAGAAGACAGACTTGCACTTAGTTGTATTATGGAAATCGATGAAAATGGGAATATTATAAGTCATGAAATAGTGGAAACATTAATTAATGTAGACAGAAGAATGTCTTATACACAGGTAAGGGATGTACTTATAGGTGAAAAAGAGGCATGTGAAAAACATAAAGATTTCATTTCGATGTTTAAGTTAATGAAAGAATTGTCTGATATTTTGCGAAAGAAAAGATATGGAAGAGGAGCAATTAATTTTGAATTCCCTGAATGTAAAATTAAATTAGACGATAAAGGAAGAGTTATTTCCATTGAACCCTATGAGAGAAATTCAGCAACTAAAATTATAGAAGATTTTATGCTTATGGCAAATGAAACGGTTGCAGAAGAGTATTATTGGCAGGAACTCCCATTTGTATATAGAAATCATGATAAGCCGGATGTCGAGAAAATGACACAACTTGCTACATTTATAAATAACTTTGGATATCATATAAAGATGATGGGAGATGAAATTCATCCAAAAGAACTTCAGAAGTTATTAGAAAGTGTGGAAGGAACAAGTGAAGAAGCTTTGATAAGCAGAATTACTTTGCGTTCAATGAAGAGAGCAGAATATACTCCGGAATGTAAAGGACATTTTGGATTATCAGCAAAATATTACTGCCATTTTACATCTCCAATACGAAGATATCCTGATTTACAGATACACAGAATTATTAAAGAAAACATTCATGGAAAACTGAATGAAAAGTATATAAGACATTACAATACAATTTTGCCTGATATTACTAAAAATTGCAGTATAAATGAAAGACGTGCTGATGATGCGGAAAGAGATACTGAAAAATTAAAGAAAGTTGAATATATGAGAAGTTATATCGGAGAAGAATTTGAAGGAGTAATTTCAAGTGTTACCGGCTGGGGAATGTATGTTGAGTTGCCTAATACAATAGAGGGAATGGTTCACGTAAGCAATATGGAAGATGACCATTATATATATGATGAACCAACATATTCTCTTGTAGGTGAACATACAAAAAAGACATACAAATTAGGACAATCTGTAAAGGTAAGAGTTGTTCATACAGATAAGATGACAAAAACAATAGATTTTGTACTGGCATAATCAAATATATACAAATTTATAGTGAAATTAGTAATAAAATGATGTAAAATTGTATGGAAAAAGTTGTAAAGTTAATATGGAAAGGTGAAGATATGGCAAAGGCAGCGAATAGATTAATTGCAAATAATAAAAAGGCCCGCCATGACTATTTTATTGAAGATACTTATGAGACCGGAATTGTACTTCATGGTACTGAAGTTAAGTCTTTAAGGCAGGGAAAATGTAGCATTAAAGAGTCATTTATCCGTATTGAAGACGGAGAACTGATTATTTATGGAATGCACATAAGCCCATATGAAAAGGGAAATATCTTCAATAAAGATCCGCTTAGGCCAAAGAAATTAATGATGCATAAATATGAAATAAATAAACTTGTTGGTAAAATTAAAGAAAAAGGTTTGACATTAGTACCTTTGCAGGTTTATTTTAAAGGAAGTCTGGTAAAAGTGGAAATTGGTTTGGCAAGAGGTAAAAAATTATACGATAAGAGAGACGACATTGCAAAACGAGACCAGAAACGTGAGCATGAGCGTGAATTTAAAATACAGAATTTGTAAATGATGCATGACTATAAAAATAATCTGTAAGATATATTTTGGTACTGACAGCATAAAAATACAAAATTAATTTTAAAGGAGAAGAGATATGTTTGTAGAAGATATGGTACATTTAGGAAAAGTTCGTTCAGAAATAAGAGAAATATTTGAATATGGAAATAAACGTAAACAGGAAATTGGTGCAGAAAATGTATTTGATTTCAGTATTGGTAATCCAAGTGTTCCTGCTCCGGAAAGTGTAAAGAAAGCAATTATTGATATTGTTGAAAATGGCGATCCGGTAGCTACACATGGTTACACATCAGCACAGGGGGATGCCCATGTAAGAGATACAATTGCTAATTATATAAATAAAAAATTTGGAACAGATATAACAAAAGATAATATCTATATGACTTGTGGTGCAGCAGCATCTCTTACAATCGTATTGAATGCAATAATGGAAAAGGATGAAGAATGTATCGTATTTACGCCGTTCTTCCCTGAATATACTATTTTTATTAAGGAGTCAGGTGCTAAGGTTGTACAGGTTCCGGGAGAAGAAGGAACATTTCAGATTGACATGGAAAAATTTGAAGCAGCAGTAAATGAAAAGACTAAAGCAGTTATTGTTAATTCACCTAACAACCCGTCAGGTGTTGTGTATTCAGAAGAAACAATAGTTAAAATGTGTGATATCCTTAGAAAAAAAGAAAAAGAATATGGACATCCTATTTTCTTAATTACTGATGAACCATATCGTGAATTAGTATATGATGATATTGATGTACCATATATGATTAATTATTATGATAATACATTTGTATGTTATTCATACAGTAAAGCATTATCATTACCTGGAGAAAGAATTGGTTACATAGTTGTGTCAAACAAAATGGTTGACAGCAAGGATGCATATGCAGCTGTATGTGGAGCAGGAAGAGTATTAGGATATGTATGTGCACCAAGTTTATTCCAGAAGGTTATTGAAAGATGTATTGATGACACAGCAGATATTTCGATATATAAAACTAACAGAGATTTATTATATAACAGTCTTACGGAAATGGGATTTGAATGCGTATATCCCGATGGAGCTTTCTATTTATTTGTAAAAGCCATGGAAGATGATGCAAAGGCATTCTGTGAAAAGGCAAAAGAGCAGGAATTGTTACTTGTGCCTGCAGATAGTTTTGGAACGCCGGGATATGTAAGAGTATCATATTGTGTTCAGACTGAGCAGATTGAAAGAGCATTACCTGCATTTAAAAAGTTAGCAGATAGTTATAAGTAAAAATAAATCAATTAGTTATTATAGGAGTTGCAAATTTAATTGGCAACTCCTATAGTATGTAAGTAAAAGATAGTGATATATGATGTTGATGAAGAGTAGTATTACGAGAAATCATGTTATGTGACAAAGAATGCAACATTGCATACTTACATCATAATATTAAAAATTAGGAGGAAAAAAATGGGTCAGTATAGTTGCGAATTTTGTAGCAATTATGTATATGATGAAGAATATGAAGAATATGGATGCGTTGTAAGTATGGATGAAGATGATTATGCAAGACAGTTGCAGAATCCTACGGCAAGCTGTCCGTATTTTTCTTATGGTGATGAATACAGAATTGCAAGAAAGCAATAAGGTGATTTATGACAGAAAATGATTACAGAAAAATAAGTAACAAAATAAGAAAATATAAATATGGAGAGCAGATAGTAAGAAAACTTAATTTATTTTCAACATCTGTTGTTTATATTATTTATATTTTAGTTGTTGCGTTTATGATTATAACTAAGGAATGTGATGTTATAAGGATTGTTGCTGTCACGGCAGTTTCATTTATAGGTGTATCTTATTTTAGAAAAAAATTTGATTCACCGCGTCCTTATACGGTATATAATTATGAACCAATAATAAAAAAGGAAAAAGAAGGGAATTCATTTCCAAGCAGACACGTATTTTCAGCGTTTGTTATAGCAACTACATTCATATATGCTAACTTAGAATTAGGCATATGTTTATTTGTTATAAGTTGTATGATAGCTGTGCTGCGTGTTATCGGAGGTGTTCATTTTCCAAAGGATGTAATCGTAGGAGCGATTACAGGAAGTATATGTGGGGTTTTAGGAAGTCTGTTATTTATAGCTATTAGATAAAAGCAGATTATAATTATTTAAGGTTAAAAAATAAATTATACAGAATGAAAAGGTTAAAAACCTAATAAGGAGTAACTATGGAAAATAAAAGAGTTAAGGATATGACAAAGGGAAACCCGGCAAAATTACTTCTTCAGTTTACAATTCCTTTGTTGATAGGTAATGTATTTCAGCAACTTTACAATATGGTAGATTCTATTGTTGTAGGAAACTTTGTTGGTGAAAATGCTTTAGGAGCTATTGGTACAACTAATTCATTACAGTTCTTTTTCTTTTCGCTTGTTTTAGGATTATCAGTAGGAATTGGGATTGTAGTTTCACAATACTTTGGTTCATCAGATGAAGAAAACGTAAAGAATACAATAGGTAACGCAATATGGGCAATTTCGATTTGCTCAGTATTAATGTCGTTAGTAGGATTCTTCCTTGCAAGACCGGCACTTGTATTAATGAATACTGATCCGGCAATATTAGAAGATGCAGTTATATATTTAAAAGTTACTGCAATTGGTTTTATTTGTGTAGGAATGTATAATGGCGTATCAAGTATTTTAAGAGCGCTTGGTGATACAAAAACACCACTTACATTTTTAATTGTAGCAAGCTTGATAAATGTAGTATTAGATTTACTTTTTGTACTCCAATTTAAATGGGGTGTTGTTGGCGTTGCAGTAGCTACGGCATTTGCACAATTGATATCAGCAGTGGCATGTATTATATATGCCGTTAAATGTACAACATTTTTCAGACTTACAAAAGAAAACTTAAAGATAAAAAAAGCAATATTATATAAATGCTTACAGTTAGGAATTCCGGTAGCATTGCAAAATGCATTGATAGCTGTTTCTCTTATTGTTTTACAGGGAGTAGTAAATGGATTTGGTGCAACGTTTACAACGGCATTTACAGTTGTTGCAAGAATTGAACAGTTAGTTCAGCAGCCATTTATGTCATTAGGTTCAGCCATTTCTACATTTACAGGACAGAATATGGGAGCAGGAAATGTAAAGCGTGTAAAACAGGGATTTTTTTCTGGTACAATTATAAGTACAGTATTTGCATTGGCTGTATTACCAATATTCTGGGGATTTGCACCACAGATAATATCTATATTTGGAAAGAGTCCGGATGTAATTGCAATAGGTACTGTAGGTCTTAGGATAGATAGTTGCTTTTTGGTATTTTTGGGATTAATTTATACTACGCGTAATGTATTAAATGGAGCAGGAGATGCAATGTTCTCATTAATGACAGGAATAGTAGAAATGTGCGGAAGAATATTCCTTGCAAGACCACTTACGATGGTGCCTATGTTTGGAAGATATGGTGTATTTTTTGCAACAGGACTTACATGGTTCTTAAACGGAACAATAAGTTTAGTAAGATATAAACGTGGCAAATGGAAAAAATTAAATGTAATTTCAAAGATAAGTGAGAACTAACAATAAAACGAGGTGATGTATTTGGCAAAATTAATTGAAAATAAAGAAGAAATTGAAAAAGTTATTCTTGTGGCTGTATCATTAGATGATAGCAATGATGCGGATGAATCATTAGATGAGTTAGAAGAACTTGTAAACACTGCAGGTGCACAGGTAGTTGGAAGAACAATTCAAAATAGAGAGGCAGTTCATCCGGGAACTTATGTAGGTAAGGGAAAAGTCGAAGAATTAAAAGATTTGATATGGGAGACACAGGCAACAGCTATTGTGTGTGACGATGAGTTAACACCTGCTCAATATAAAAATTTAGAAGATGAACTTAACGTAAAAGTTATGGACAGAACCTTAATTATATTAGATATTTTTGCAGGCAGGGCAAAAACTGCAGAAGGAAAAATACAGGTAGAACTTGCTCAGCTTAGATACAGATCATCAAGACTTATTGGTATGAAAAATCTATCAAGACAGGGTGGTGGAATCGGAACAAGAGGTCCCGGAGAAAAGAAACTTGAAGTTGACAGAAGATTAATAAGGGACAGAATTTCTCAGTTAAAAGCAGAAGTTAAAGATATGGAAGCACATAGAAATGTTACACGAGCTAAGAGATCTCAGAATCCTGTGCCTGTAGCAGCAATTGTTGGATATACAAACGCAGGTAAATCTACATTATTAAATACTCTTACGGATGCAAAAGTTTTAGAGGAAGATAAGTTATTTGCTACGCTTGATCCTACAACAAGAAATTATAAACTTCCTGACGGACAGGAGATTTTGTTGACAGATACAGTTGGATTTATCCGAAAACTTCCACATCATTTAATAGATGCATTTAGAAGTACATTAGAGGAAGCAAAATATTCAGATATTATTATACATGTAATTGATAGTTCAAATCCACAGATGGATAAACATATACATGCTGTGTATGAAACATTAGAACAGTTAGACGTAAAAGATAAAATTATAATTACAGTATTTAACAAGCAGGATAGACTTGAAAATAAGCCTATTTTAAGAGATTTTAAGGCTGACTATATTGTTAATGCAGCAATAAAAAATAAAGTCGGTATTGAGGAATTAAATAATGCCATAAGTAAAGCTCTTAAATCAATGAGAGTTCATATTGAAAGGGTATTTTCTTATGCTGATGCCGGAAAGCCCGGTCTTATAAGAAAATATGGACAATTATTGAAAGAAGAATATAGAGATGATGGAATTTATGTTGAGGCATATGTTCCGTCAGAAATGATGGACAGACTATAAATTTACAAAGGAGACAATAAAATGGTAAAGAAAATTAAAAACAATGATTTTAGCGAAGTAGAAGCAAGTAAAATAGCGATAGTTAATTTTTCAGTTACAGGAAATGAATCATGCCAGATAATGGAACAGATAATTAATGAAACAGCTGATGAATATGCAGGAAAAGTTGATTTTTATAGAGCTAATATTGCAATAAATCAGGAATCACCTAAAAAATATGATGTTGAAAATATTCCGGCCGTAACAATGTTTATTAATGGTGAAAAAATTGCTACAAGAACAGGATTCCAGCCTAAAGAAATAATAGAAGCATGGATTGAAAGCAAATTATAATATTAAAAAATTAAATTCATTTGTGAAATATTAAAAAAGTTTATTTAATAGTGAAAGATAAAAATATGAGTTTATTTTAATAGTTAAAGGTTAAGTTGCTCATTATTAAAATAATAAAAAGATTAAAATAATAAAAAGATAGATTTTTGAATTAACGTATCGCTTATTAATCGTTTAATTAAATATGAAACGAAGCGATATGAAATTTCTAAATCTATCTTTTTTATTATTGAATTAAATTAATTACAATAGTGTTGATTTAAAAACTGATTCCAATTCCAACAGCTCCGGGACCGGTATGACATGCAATACTTGCAGATAAAGGTCCATAGAAAACTTTTGCATTTGGAAAAGCTTCTTTTACCATTCCAAGCCAGTTTTCAATTTCTTCTTCTGATAATCCGGCACCTGCGGCGCCAACTTTTAATTGAGACATATCATTATGTGAAAAACGACCGGCAATTTCGCTCTTTAAAGCTTCAAGCATCTTATCCTGACATTTTTTCATACTTCTTGCTTTTGCAAATGAATCAAGCTTTTCACCCTGTATTGTTAAGATAGGCTTAATATTAAGCATTGTTCCAATCATTGCAGCAGCAGGAGTGATACGGCCACCTTTCTTTAAAAATTCCAACGTATTAACTGAAATATATATACTTGAGTTATAAGCATCATCTTCTAAAGCCTTTTTAATTTCAGCACCTGATTTGCCTTCGTCAGCAAGTTCTTTTGCTGATAAAACAGATTCTCTCATTGTAACGGAAATTCTGTGGTTATCTGCTACAAATACTTTATCTTCATATTCAAGAGCAAGTCCCATAGCGGCAGAACATGAATTGCTTAATCCGCTTGACATAGGAATATATACAACCTGATCATAATCTCCACTTTCAAGGATAGAGTCCCACATATCCATTACTTCTCCGGGAGAAGGCTGAGATGTGGAAAGATTTTTACCACCGGTCAAAGCTTCATAGAATTCCTTCTCAGTTATATTTATACCTTCATAATAAACTTTATCATCAATAATTATCGGCATAGGAATGACAAAAATTCCTAAAGATTTTCCTTCTTCAGTTGTAATACCACTATTGGTATCAGTCATAATAGCTGTGCGCATTTGATTCTCCTTGTAAAATAAATTTATAATTTAACAATTTGTAAAATTATTTATTATATAGTCCAATTAGGCACTAGTTAAATTATTTTAACATTAAATACAGTGATTTTCAATATTAATAAATTATAAATCTCAATTAATTAAAGCCACATCTGATACAATAACAAATGAAAATAGTTATTTTTAATAAATATCAAGGTCAGATGTATAGTCAGAAATATAGGAATCTGACGAATCAAAATCTGAAGAGTCGTAGTCCGATATATCAAAGTCAGAAGTATTATAATCAGATGCATCAAAATTTGAAAAATCATAATCAGATGCATTATAGTTATTCTTTAAAGATGAATTATAACCTAAAATGCCAGATACTATATCTGAGTATGAAATATCAAGATTTGCTCTTGAAGCAAAATCATTAATAAATGATTCAATGTTAAAATTAGAAATATAGTTATCTAGCGCATTTGAGTCAGAAACATCGATAAATGTTGAATTAGTATCAGGAAAATCGATATCAGCTTTGTTTGTAGATTCCTGTTTAAGTGTTAATATACCACAACTGTTTTCTTTATCTAGGGCTTCAACTTTAACCAAACTGCTTAAAAGAGATGTTTTTACTGATAAATTCAATTTATAGTCTTCTAAATCTTTGTAAGTAGTAGTAAGAGTTATATCACCATTAAATGTTCCATCTAACAATTTAGAAACATCACCATTAGATACTGTTGCGTTTATTGTTACCTCTTCAGTTGGGAAAGTAATTACAAAATCTCCACTAAATTCAGTTAATGTAGATGAACCTTTTCCTTTAACTAAAAATACTACCTTATCGCCTTCTTTAATAGTTGACTCAATTCCTAAAGAAGTTGCTTTTATAGCACGTTTATATTCTATGGTGTATGTTTTATCAGCTGTAATAGTTATTGTACGTCCAATAATATTTCCTTTGTTATCAACATAAACAAACATATCTAATAAGTCTTCATATTTTGTAAATTCATCTTTTGATTCTTCAAGTTCCTGTATAAGTGAATCAATATCTTCATAATATGATTTAGAAGTGACATCATTTAAGTCTGAAGAAGAATCAATTGATTTAATGTAATCAATCATATCATCAATGATAGATTGTATATCTTTATCATCTTTAGCAGTTTCTAATATAGTATGAATAGAATCATAAAGTTCCTGACCACTCATTTTAACTGTAAGTCCTATACAATCCTGAGTTATACTATTTGCAGTTATAGTTGTTTTAGTTTTTTCTACATTACTAACTGAGTTGACAAAAAGATTTGAATATTTTTTTAATATAGATTCGAGTTTTTCGGGTTCAGGGTATAAATCAGAAAAAGAACCAAGTGATTTTAATGAATCAATATTAATATCATATTCTTCAGAGTTAAGATATGAAGAAAAATCTAAATAAGAGTCAGAAATTTCAGGAATCTGACCATATATTTTTGCATTGTCAAAATCAATAAAACCATTACCTGAAACAAGGTTAGCATCATTGATTTTTGCAGCTAGGGTAACAGCTTCTTTTGAATTGTCAAATGAAGATTTGTAAGTCAATTCTGCTGAATTAATCTGATTTAATTTAGAATTTATTTTTCCTAATTGATCTTTTAATTCGTCACTAAAATCTAAATGTATAGATGCAGTTGATGAGTATTTTTTTGAAGTTATTAATTTATAAGCAGTAGAGTAGGATTTAATACTGTTATCAATGTCATTGTTAATATTATTGTTTTCAACTCTGTGATAATAATCTTCAGGTTTAGCAAATTTTTCCTGAAAGATATTAGAAATAACGCTTCTTGAAGCGTAAACAGAACCACCAATTATGGTGACAAGTATAACTGCAATAATAATTACAGGTATAAATTTCTTTTTCTTTGGTTGTGTAGATGTTTCAAATTGGTTCATAAGCCCTCCATTTTTTGTTAATGTATTAATATAATATACATCATATAGATAATTTGTTACATCTAAACTATAAAAGATATTAAGAGTTATGTCAATATATGTTGAAAAATGAGAAAATAGAAGTTAAAATTTGAAATGAATTAAGTATAGCACGGAACAATCTGTTGGAATCAAAGTTTGGGGCTTTTGCTCCTGGCATCATTGTATTTAAATATGAATGATAGATAATTAATTAAAAAGTGGAATGAAAAAATGAACGGTTACAAAATATTAGAAAATAATCTTATAGATATAATAAAAGAAGAACAGGCAAAACTTGGATATCGAAAGGAAAAAATCAGGTTGTATTATCCTTTAAGTTCACTTAATAATATCTTTTCAAGTCAAGATAATGTTTATGAAATGGATGAAAGATTAAAAAAGCTGTCAGAATATACGAATGAAACATTAGGAGAAGTAATTGTATCAAATAAGGACGATAGATTTTGTTTCTATATAAATGAACAGGGTGCAGAATATGTACATGAAAATACTAAGGAAGATGAGTTCATTAAAAGATTAATTGAATTGGTTGGAAAGCATGAAACAAATATGCAGGATATAGAAAATTTGTTCCTTGAGAAATCATCGAAAGTACATATAGAAAAAATGGATGATAATGAATTCGATACACTTATATATTTTGAGGATGATAAAGATGATACTTATTATTACTGCTTTAAAGATGAAGGATTCCATATAATTTATCATAGATTTTTACCTGATGATTATAAGGATATGTATCAATAAAAATGAACTAAACTTAACATGAAAACTTCCCGTAAAATTTGATATTTTTTTATTATTGATATTTAATGAAGAAAAATATAGCAAATTTCACGGGAAGTTTTTGTGTTTAAGCATATTATATAGCGTAGAGTACAGATTATTATAAATAACACGACAACATAAATTGTTATATGAGTTCGTTAGCTAAAGCTTCGAGAGAAGCGATGTCTGTATCTTTTAAAGTTGATTTGATTGTTACCATATTTTCACAATAGGTTAAATCTTTCATTCCGTCTAGAATAGATTTCATAGACTTTCCAGCCATTGGAGCCCATGACCCGTTTTCAATGATTCCAATTTTACGCTTTTGATAATTCTTGTGAGCAAGTCTGTTAAGAAAATCTTCCATAGGTGGAAATACACCACCATCATATGTAGCAGCAGCTAAAACCAACTTATCATATCGAAAAGCATCTTCAATTGCTTCAGCCATATCATCTCTTGCTAAGTCAGTAAATGCAACTTTTTTGCAACCCTTTTCTTTTAAAATATCTGCGAGTTTTTCAGCAACCATTTTTGTATTACCATGAATTGATGCACAGGCGATAAGAACACCTTCATCTTCAGGTTCATAACTGCTCCATGTAAGATATTTTCCAATATAGTAATCTAAATTCGCATTAAGTATTGGACCATGCAATGGGCAAATGGTTTTTATGTCAAGAGTAGAAGCTTTTTTTAGTAATGTCTGAACGGGTGCACCGTATTTGCCGACAATATTAAAATAGTATCTTCTTGCTTCACAAGCCCAGTCTTCATCAGCAGATAAAGCACCAAATTTGCCGAATCCATCAGCAGAGAAAAGAATCTTTTCGCTTACTTCGTATTCAACCATAACCTCAGGCCAGTGAACCATTGGAGCCATAATAAATTTTAATTTATGAGAACCTAAATCAAGTTCATCTCCGTCTTTAACAACTAAACAAAGGTCAGAGAGATTTTCAATATCAAAAAACTGAGGCAACATAGCAAATGCTTTAGCACTAAGAACTAATTTGACATTAGGATATTTGTCTATAAGATTTTTTATATTAGAAGAATGGTCGGGTTCTAAATGTGAAATAATAAGATAATCGACGTTTCTTCCAGCTAATTGAGAGTTAAGATTAGAAAACCATTCATCAGTTTTTCTCGCATCGACAGTGTCCATAACAGCAGTTTTTTCATCAAGAATTAAATAAGAATTGTAAGAAACACCGTTAGGTACAATGTATTGACTTTCAAATAAATCAATATCAATATCATCAACTCCGATATATTTTATTGAATCTGAAATATAAGTGTTGTTCATTATAAATTCCTCCTGTATTGTATTGCTCCGTTTTTTTACGGTGGCTGTTAGTAGGAAACATTGGTAAAATATGAATTTTATAAATATTGTTTCCAAATATAAATATAGACATATTATAACACTTATAATATAGAATGAGAATACAAACACGCATCAAAAAAACGTCGTGTTTGTAATGGAATTATAATTTGTGTAATCAGTAATGCCGTGACCAATATTTGGATGAAAATTTGAATAAATGACATCACTTAAACAAATGACAAATAAAATTCCAAATATGATAGAAATATAACGTAGTCGTATTTTGGCAAGCATGTTGTCTAAAATAGGGGCAATAAAATATACGATTGCAAGCCCACCAATTCCAAACATAAGTAATCCTTCTGCACTAATTCTGCCTTGTAAATTTAAAAAGTAGCAGTGTTGTGTAAAATTAGAATTAAGTAAAAAAAATAAAATGTTTAGAAATTAGCACAAAAAATAATATCAATGGTTGTTCATTTGCAAAATAAATAGTAAAATACGTTGTGGAATAAAGGAAGAGTAACAATTTTTAAGAAGTAAGTTACTTTATTTTAATAAGTTAGAGGAGATAACAAATGCCGGTATTTGATTTTAGCAGCGCACCTGTAGATAAGAAAGAAGCAATATGTACATACACAACATTTCAATCGAACAATTCAGTTCCAACAGGTGATAAACCTATAATGGTGCTTGATAATAGTAAGAAGAAATGGAACCATCATTCAAGTGGAATTTTTACAAATCCATGTAAAAGAACTTCATTTGAATTTAACGAAGATGATGGTATTGTAAGTGCTGATATTTTAAAGATAGATTCAAGATTTGTAAGCTTGCTTAAATGGTTAGGAGAAAATCATATTAATGTTCGTCTTTCGGGAGAAAATAACGAAGAAGGTTATGCAGTATATAAGATTAGAGAAACTTTATCAGGTGGTGGTACAAAACTATCAGCAGAAGACGGATTCCTTCAGTTTATGATTGACAGATTGTTAGCAAGTAATGCACCTTCAGAAGAAGTCATTGATGATGATATGGATGAAGAAGGAGACAGCATGAAGCTTACAAGTATTCAAAGCATCACTGATTTTATGAATTGCGCCGGAAGAACATTACCTGATAATATCAGATTATGGGCAAGAAGAAATCTTGCAGTTGCACGCTCAAGCGAGGTATCTCAGGAGGAAAGACATCATGCACAAAGAGCACTTTCAATAATGATGAATATTCAATGGAAGAATAATTATTTTGAAGCAATTGATCCTGATGAAGCACGTAGAATATTAGATGAAGAGTTATATGGTATGGAACGTGTTAAACAGAGAATTATGGAAACAATAATTCAGATTAATCGTACACATACGCTTCCTGCATATGGACTTTTATTAGTAGGACCTGCCGGAACAGGAAAATCACAGATTGCATATGCAGTTGCAAGAATATTAAGACTTCCATGGACAACACTTGATATGAGCTCAATTAATGACCCTGAACAACTTACAGGAAGTTCACGTATATATTCAAATGCGAAACCGGGAATTATTATGGATGCATTTTCAATGGCAGGAGAGTCTAATCTTGTATTTATTATTAATGAGTTAGATAAGGCATCATCAGGAAAAGGAAATGGAAATCCTGCAGATGTATTGCTTACGCTTCTTGACAATTTAGGCTTCACAGACAATTACATGGAATGTATGATTCCTACAGTAGGTGTTTATCCTATTGCTACAGCAAATGAAAAGGATCAGATTAGTGCTCCATTAATGTCAAGATTTGCAGTTATAGATATTCCTGATTATACATCAGAAGAAAAGAAGATTATTTTTTCTAAATTTGCACTTCCAAAAGTATTGAAACGTATGAGTCTTAAGGAAAATGAATGCATTATGACAGATGAAGCATTAGATGAAGTTATTGAAATTTATAAGAATACAAGTGGTATAAGAGATTTAGAGCAGGCAGCAGAACATATAGCTGCAAACGCTTTATATCAGATAGAAGTAAATGACGTGGATTCAGTTGAATTTAACGCAAAGATGATAAGAGAATTGCTTGTATAAATTTAAGTGGGCATTCTATGAATGCCGCGAGCTTAAGGATTGCAGAGCAATCATTAAGAAATGTATGCATGAATGAATGGCATTCCCAGAGTTGTTTGGGGATGCCTTTTTTCTGACAATTAGGAAGAAGGTCTATGAAGAGGCAAGGAAAAGTCATCCGAAGCGATGGCAAAAAAAAGACTGGAGTTTTTTAGAAGAAGAATGGTTAAATCAAAAACAAAAAAAAAACAAAAAATGAGGTAAAAGCCTCATAAATTAAAAAGAAAGGAAAACGGGGTGAGTGACAACTACCCAAAAAAATTCCGTGACGAAAAACAATAGAATTGGTAAGTAATTGCTCATAGGAAAATGAAGATAAAATAAGAAATGAAAGCAGTCAAAGGTGAAATTTTGGCTGTTTCTTTTTATGTAGTGCATTTCAGATTTCTGTATAGAAACCATCCGGAAATCCAATAGCGGAAAATCCATTGTTGTATGGTTTAACCGTATGGTTGTTAAAGTTTATTAGTAGTGGAAATTGGAAAATCATATGGAATCCGTGCGGAAAATTTATAGTGGAAAATTTATAGTGGAAAATTTATAGTGGAAAATTTATTCCTATATGGATATCACTATATTTCCGTATGGAGCAGGGGTATTAGGGGCTGTTCCCCTAGCAAGAGGCACTTTTCTTTACAAAGTGCGTATCTTGCCAAGGACAGTAAGGGGAAAAATGGGTAATTTTTGAAAAATTTTATTAAAGCGAAAAACTGGGAAATGAAGATGCAAGATTGGTAAAATTAGGGTGTGAATGTATTGATGCGTATGGTAGAATTGAAGCAGTGGATATGGAATGGTTTGAATTACCTATCATTTCTTGAGAATGGAAAGAATTAGTTTGTTACATGAATATCCAAGCAAGGAGGTATTTTTTATGAATTTCAAAGTGTGCAAACTCACAAAAGATATGTCAGATGATTACATTGACTATTTTGAGCATAGAGCATTTTCTGATGGAAACATTCAAAAAGGCTGTTATTGCGTCTGGCATCATTGGACGGATAAGCATGAGCAGGAGCGGAGTCTAATGCCGGAGAATGAAAGACCGTATCGTAAAAGAGATTATGCAAAAGAATTGATAGAAAATGGTATCTTGAATGGCTTTGTAGCCGTCTATGATAATCAAATTGTTGGATTTTGTAATGCAGACACAAAAGATAATTATTTTCGATTAAGCAGGGAAACGGATCCATATAGTTGGAATGGTGTTGATGAAAGGGATAAAATACTTTCTATTGTATGCTTTACCGTTGAGCCAGATATGCGTAGGATAGGAATTGCAAAAGCACTGCTGGATTGTGCCTGTCAGTATGCAAAGAAAAATGGATACGATTATATTGAAGGGTATCCGTCACGAGGAGAGTTTTCTATAAACGATTGTGGTGGTTCTGAATCAATGTATGTAAATAAGGGATTTGATATTATTGAAATTCCTAATGCTTTGATTGCAAGAAAGAAAATACAAAAATAAAAGATTTTATTATCGGGAGGATATTTATATGGAATGGGGTAAAAAAGTTATTGAGAAAGCATTAGAATATGCTAACTACGAATGGATTGCAACAGAAAAGAATTTAAAGCATGGGACAGATTCTAATGGTGTAGAAGTAGATACACCGGATACCACTTGGAAAGGTAAAATTTTGAACTGTGGTTGGTGGAAACCGAATCAAAAAAATATAGGTGTGGCATACGGATGGGGATTAGCTTCTACTATAGAGGAGTTTAAAAAAGGAATTTCCGAAGGAAAATATGTTGGAAATGTACCGGAAGATAAATCAAGAGACGTAAGCTACGATTGTGTAGGAGTAGATTGCTCTGGCTTGTTGACTGTGTGTTGGGAGTTGCCTAAAAAAATATCTACGAGAATTATTCCTGATTACGCAAATGTAATTGAAAGCATTGATGAAATTCAGCAGGGAGATGTATTAGCTAAAATAGGAAGTCATGTTATGTTTTTCAAAGAGTTTGTGGATGATGAGAAAAAAGAAATAATTATTATAGATGCTACAAGAAGTACAGGGAAGGTATCTGTGAGAAAAGAAAATGTAGTCGAATTATTTTGCAAGGGGTATAAGATATA
Source organism: Eubacterium sp. AF17-7 (assembly GCF_003461285.1). Classification (NCBI taxonomy): domain Bacteria; kingdom Bacillati; phylum Bacillota; class Clostridia; order Eubacteriales; family Eubacteriaceae; genus Eubacterium; species Eubacterium sp. AF17-7. The sequence goes on from NZ_QTWU01000002.1 coordinate 46,694, forward strand.
TCGGAAGAAATAGATTAAACAATAAATGATGTTGAAAAACAAAAAATATCACTTTGAAAAATGCAGGAGACGAATGATGGAAAATAATTTTTTGGAGCAATATTATAATTTATATGATGAAGATGGAAGATTGTCATCAAAGCATGGTAAGGTTGAATTCATTACTACGATGAAATACATACATGATTATGTAAAGCCGGGAGCAAAAGTTCTTGAGGTTGGAGCGGGAACCGGAAGATATTCTATTGCATTGTCACGTGAAGGCTATCAGGTGCAGGCAATGGAATTAATAGAACATAATATTGAAGTTTTCAAATCTAAGTTGACGGATAATGAACATATAGATATCAAACAGGGAAATGCCTTAGACTTATCAGTCTATGACAATAATTACTTTGATGCGATACTTATTTTGGGCCCAATGTATCATTTATACAACGAAGAAGATAAAGTACAAGTATTGAACGAAGCAAAAAGGATTTTGAAGAAGGATGGATATATTTTCGTGGCTTACTGCATGAATGAACCAACGATAATCCAATGGGCATTTGCTGACGATGGCAATAATATGCTGGAGAGTTTGTCAAATAATATGTTGACGGACGATTTTGCTTGTATTTCCAAACCAGCTGATTTATTTGAATTAGTTAGAGTAGAAGATATTGAAAGACTAAGTGAAAAATGTGAATTAACTAGAATTAAGTTTATTGGAACAGATATGTTTTCGAACTATATCAAAGAGCGGATTGAGGAATGGTCCGATGAAGTATATGAGATCTATTTAAAATACCATTTTTCTATATGCGAAAGAAGTGATGTGATAGGGTTAAGTAATCATACGTTAGATATTTTAGTGAAGTAAATGCGAAATTGAAAGGAAAATCATGAAGAAATTAATAGTGCTAAGTTCTGCATGTGGTGTTGGAAAATCCACAATAAAAGAGAAACTCAATAAGAAAAAATTATTAGAAAATTATGCCTGTATTGACACCGATGAAGTTGGCATTAATTGGTGGGATTATGCAGGAACGGAAAATGAAGCAAAGTTCAGTGATGATTGTATTGCCGAGGCAGTAAGAATGTCAGGCGAGAAAAATCTGCTTTTTGTAACTTGTATGAATCCCTATGATTTCTATGGAAAGGTTCATATTCCATCGGAAATAGCATCTACGTTCTTTATTGGGATGACCTGTTCTGATGATGAAATTACGAGACGGTTAAAAGCCAGACCGGCAGAGAGAATGTGCGGAAGTGATGAGTTTATCACAGGGCAGATTCAGTATAATAATTGGTTTAAAGAAAATGCGGGAAAATTTCAGTTTTACATAGATAATACATATTTGACGATTGATGAAACTGTGGAAGAGATTGCAAGATTTGCCAGAAGGATTTGAATTCTTCCCGTTTACATGTGGATATTTGAAAAGGAAAATTTAACATATAATGGGAGAAATAATAAATCAATGAAATAAAGATTGAAGATTATATCTGTGAAAAATTGTCTTTAGATGAACAAAAAATCGCCCTAGACTTTGTTGATTATTTGGAAAAAGAAAAATTTATATTTGTTAAGGACAATGGCTATTGGAAAGATAAAATTTATTATTTGATAAAATATAAGAATGAAGGTATCTGTTTTATTTTAATAAAAGATCCAGAAGAACCGGAAAATCATTGGACTGTATGGTCAGATGATATGGATTCAAAATGGTTGAAAGAAATTTCTGAGGATGAAGAAATTAAGGAACTTGCCTGGAAACATGTAGATTTATGTGGAAATTGCGGTTCGTGTAGTGGTGGTACACGGAAAGTGATTTTTTGAAAAGAGTTTGAAAAAGTTTGCGGATGTACTTTTAGAATTGACAATCCTAATTCAGAGGATTTGAAGTTTATGAAAATTATGGTACAAATAAGGAAAAAGGAAATTGCGAAATGAAATATGTCATTCGGGAGGCGACGAACAAAGATACGGAATTTATTTGCAGAATCAATAAATATACAATGGGATATGACTATCCAGAAGAAAAGACACAATATTAATTAAAGAAAGTTTTGTGTGATGGTAACCCAAAAATTTTTGTGGCTGAAATAGAACATTTAGTGGTTGGTTATGTTCATGCAACAAAGTATGATTTATTGTACGCAAATTCAATGGTAAACACTATGGGATTGGCAGTGTTAGAGGAATATAGACACAATGGAATTGCAACAAAACTGATGGATTCGGTTGAAGAATGGGCGAAGAATATTGGTGCAGATGCTATCAGGCTTACATCTGGAAAAGAACAAGAAGAATTACACAAGTTTTATAGTAGTATTGGTTTTGAAAAGAAGAAGGAGCAGATAAATTTTGCAAAAAAGTTGAGATTGGAGTAGGTTATTTGAAAACATTATATGTAGGATTTAAAGGTATTCATAATTCTTCTAACAAATTAGTTCAGAATCTTCAAGGAGAAAAATATTTTCTGACAAACTCCTTTGAGGGATTAAAAAGGGATATTGAAAATCTGGTGGGAGAATATGAACAGGTTTATATGTTTGGATTGGATAAAGCATTAAAGGATTCGGTTCGTATAGAAAAATGTGCAGAGAAAGAAGGAGAACGACTTTATACGCAAATGCAGTTACATGGAATAGAAGAAAGTTTGAAAAATAATGCAATCCTATACAGTGTATCGCACAATCCGACGCATTATTTATGTAATGAAGCCTACTTTTATATGTTCAAAAAGATGAATGGACATGTAGTCTTTGTCCATATTCCATCAACAAAAAATCTTACAGAAGAGATGTTACAAAAGTTAGTTTTAGTTTTTGAACAAAAAGGATGATTTTAATATGAGAGATTTTATCTTTATTATAGGAGCCAGTGGTATTGGAAAAACAACACTAGCAAAGAAATTATATGAACATTATAAGGGAGCGTATGTTGAAATGAGTATGATTCCAGAGTTCGGAGTGCCTGAAGGTGTTGATGAGGGTTTGTTTGAAGAGCGGGTTTGTTGGGAGTCCAGTGTGGCTCAAGTGAAGAAGTTCTGGGAACTTGGCATAAGAAATATTGTTGCCCTAGACTTTGACGATTTAAGAACAAGAGATATTCCAGAGGTGTTCAAAGGATTTAATTATATTACGATAAAACTTGTTTGCAGTGATTATAGACAAAATTATGAACAGATGAAAAATAGAGGAAATGGACTTATAGATTTTGAATTGTTAGAGAAAATGAGTCAAAAAATTAATGCAAGAAAATGCTTGGTGAATGAGTTTGAACTGGATATTGCAGAAAAAACAGTTGAGCAGGTTTTCATAGAAGCGTTAGAGATAATTGAACATAAGGCAATAAAAATGGAGTATGACTATGTAAAACCTAAAAAAGAATTGTTTTATTCTTGGGTTTTCAGTAATGGTTTACGGTAAAAGGATTTGAGGATGAAAATAATTAAGTATGAAGAAAAATATCGTGACGATATGATTTTTATGATATTAGAAGCGAAAAATGCATTAGGACGAGTTCCGGGATTGAATGAGGATTTGTTGGATAGTGAGCAGCATAATGACCGCAAAGATATTGTGGAGGAGTACAAAGCAAATCGAATTGATTATACAGATGTTCCAGAGGAAGAAAATCCCTTCTCTCAACTACCATATGTGTATAAGGCTTTGGACTTTATGAAAATCAAACACACAGAGGTCATTGGGTATGAAACGGATGATGTGATTGCCAGTTATGTGATAAGATATAGTAGAAAAATTTCCTGTCTGATTTCATCTTGAGACAGTGATTATTTTCAGTTAATCAATGAGTCAGTGAATGTTCTGCGTTACAGAGGAAAGAAAACAATGTTGTGTGATGTAGATTTTATTCAAAATAAATTTGGAATTGCACCAGAAGTCTATGAAGATTTTAAATCGTTAATTTGTTAGTGGATATGCAATAGCATATGAAGATATTATACAGTATATTATGACTATTATCCCACAGGAAGAAGTGATAGTTGAATCTACAAGAAAGTCTGTTCTGAGTTTCCCAGAAATTGCGATTCGTGAATTGTTGGCAAATACGATGATACACCAGTCACTGGAACAGAGGGGAACCAATCCTATGGTTGAGATTTTTAGTGACAGAATTGAATTCTCTAATGCAGGTTCGCCATTGGTGTCTATTGAGCGTATTGTTGATACTGTTCCGGTATCGAGAAATGAGAATATGGCAGGGTTTATGCATAAATGTGGTATTTGCGAAGAACGTGGAAGTGGATTTGACAAAATCGTTGCGGCTACAAGTCATAACGAGATGCTGGCACCGAGAATAGAAAATCAAAATAATCAATTTACAAAAGTTGTCCTATTTGCAAAGGTTCCGTTTAATATTACTACAAAAGAAGATAGAATTAGGACATGCTATATGCAGGCATGCTTAGCATATGTCAATTTTTCAGCAATTAGTAATGCAGATATAAGGGAAATTTTTGGACTTTCTGATAAAGATAAAGTGAAAATATCAAGAGTTATTAAGGATACTATTGAAAAAGGTCTGATTAAGCCATTAGATCCTAATACGGCACCGAGATATATGAAATATATACCTCATTGGGCGTAATTTAAGTTTCATTAAGTTTCGCTAAGTTGCAAAAAATACTTAAATCGTGAAATGGGAACGTGAAAAGGGCTTAAAATAGGGGGAAATATAAAATATTGAAAAGAATTTAAGTTTCTGTAAGTTTCAGAAAAGCAAATGTCCTCACCACTTATTTTTCAAGAGATACGAAAATTGCAGAGTTTTGTAAGGCATATAAGTATATCAAGGAGTTTGGAGAAGGTGTTGATCGTATGTATCGGAAATTGGAAAAAGAAGGATTGCTAGTATCAGAATTTTAGCAGAAGGATTTTATGTTTTACATGACGGTAAAAAATAAGAGTGTTGTTTTAAATGACAAAAAAGTGCCTGTTGGAATAGAAAAAGTGTTAAACGATACTATAAAAGTGTCAAATACTCAGCAAAAAGTGTTATTTGGTAAACTAATTCCGTATTAGAAAATTCTGCAACAACACGAATTATGAAAAATAATATTGTGAAGTTGTTTGAAGTATTAGATGAAAATCAAGTCTTTGGACGGAGGAAGTTATGGAGATTCTAGATTATGAAATCAGTAATGCAGGAAAAGTGATGATGAAAGAATTTCAAATAATCTAGCTAGTTAAAGGAAAGGGATATATATTTTTACATTTTGCAAAAAGAAAATGTAATCCAAACTTATCAAAAATAAGTTGAAAAATTTTATCACATAGGTAGACACTTTTAGCTAAATATTGTAAAATGAAGTCAATTGATGAAAGAAAAATTTGCGGGGGAGTAGTGTGATGATGCTGTTTATTAGGTAGTGGTTAATTAATAAAGTTTCTATTTAAGAGCAATAGACAGTATCTGAATCTAACGAGAAATAGTCTCTCGTAGATTTGGGTGCTGTCTATTGCTTTTTTATGTTAGAGCATAGGCAATAAACTAAAAAATCTTTCGAGTGCGTAGAAATATTGGAGGTATACAAATGAAACTAGAAAAAATGATTATAAAAAATTACAGGCAATTCGAGCATGCTGAACTTGAATTTGATAATGATGTAACTATTGTGGCGGGTGCTAATAATAGTGGAAAAACATCATTGATTACATTGATAAAAAATGTGCTTTCCAGTGAAAAAACAATATATAAAGAGACAGATATTCCAGCAAAAAATATAAAAAAATGGATTGATAAAGTATATCCTTTGTTTGAAAAATTTTTTTGTGATGAGAAAAATGTAGAAGAGATAGAAACAGATTTACTTGATAAAATATTACCTGAATCTGAAGAAGAGGAAAAGTTAGTATTGGAAAACACGGAAATATATATTCAGGTGGACTATGATATAAATACAGATGACATTAAGCTGTTTGCAGATTATATTATGGATTTAGATGAAAATGAGCATTCGTTCTATTTTATTTATTGTTATGAAATAAGCAGGAACATATTCGGAAAGAATATTGCGGAAAATTTTGAAAAAATAAAAAAGCGTTTTAAGGAATTGACAGATCCAAATATTGATTTAAAAAAACGTTACTTGAAAGAATTATTGGTGAAGCTATATATAAACTCTATTAAGCCTACTTGTTATTTTTGCGATAGCTCATATGCCAATAAGTGTAAAATGGATGACGCAAAGGAATTAAAGAATTTATTTAATATTAAATCTATTATGGCTAGCAGACCATTAGATGATGAAGACTATGATCACTCACATATGCTAAGTAAACAAATGATTAAGATGGTCAAAATGGATGATAAATGGAATGATTTGATAGGAAATTTGCCAGATGAATTACTCCAGCCAATACAGGAGAAAGAAATACAGGAACGAGTGAGGGAAACTTCGTTAAACTCTTTACAAGATACTATTACAGCATTGGAACAAACAAATGGGGGACAGACAGGAGAACTGATGCTTGATATGAATGTTTCAGAGGAGGATATAAGTGATTTATTACAACGTATTACGAAAACAACTTATAATGTTGACGGTTATTTTTTAGGGGAAGCTTCTCAGGGATTGGGATATAGTAATATGATTTATATGCATCTCCAATTACAAGAATACGAAAAAAGTATGGATCCTCTGAAAGTAAACATATTTTTTATTGAAGAACCAGAATCTCACATGCATCCTCAAATGCAACAAGTATTTATAAAATACCTATTAGAGTATTATCAAAAAAAGATATTGCAAGGAGTTATAACAACTCATTCTAATGAAATGGTAAGAGTAGCTGGAATATCCCATTTGAGAGTAATACGAAAAATTGGAACGTTTACAAGTAATTTATACAATCCAGCGCTTTTGGTTGAAACATTAAAACAGTCAGACGATGCAGAAGATAAAGAACTTGCAAACTTTTTTGACTGGTTCTTTGAAATTGGATATTCGGAAATTGTATTTGCAGATAAGGCAATTCTGTATGAAGGAGACACGGAAAGATTATTAATAAAAAAATTAATGACACTGCCAAAGTATAAAAAATTAAGTCAACAATACATTGCCTATATTCAGGTGGGAGGTGCGTATGCATACAATTATCGTAAGTTAATTAATTTGTTGAATATAAAAACGCTTATTATAACCGATTTAGACTATAATAAAAAGTTAATAAATCCAGATGAAATCAAAAAATCAGATATTACTAATTCCACAATAAAGAATTTTTATCAAGAGTTTAATTCGGACGATCCAAATGTTGAAAAACTATATAAATGGTATGAGGAAAAGCAGAATATTCTAGATGATGGATTAATATATGTTGCATATCAAGCTGCTGTTGATGGATATTCCAGAACCCTTGAAGAAGCCATGTTGGGAAAGTTCTTTGATTTTGATGTTTCAATGAAATTGAGACGAAGTGAATGGGGAAAAAAGAAAAAGGAATCAAAATTAAAATATTCTGTTCCTAATAATTTGAATGGCGAAAAAGATTCAGAATTTTCATTACGAAATATATTGAATTCAACATCGGGAAATAAAACAGATTTTATGTATTCAGTAATATTAAATGGTTTCGTTGAAAAAATGGAACCTAATTATATAAGTGAGGGATTGAAATGGCTGATGGAATAAAGAATAATATTTTTTTAGTAAATGCTCCGGCTGGTAGCGGAAAGACCACAACAATAAGAAGAATGGTGGAAAGACATTTACGAGAAAATCCAAATGATAATATTTTATGTGTGACATATACCAACCGAGCAGCAGAAGAATTGGGGAAGGATATAGATAGCAAGAATGTTTTTTTTGGCACAATACATTCATTTATTAATTATTTTGTAAGTAGTTTCTTTTCTCATAAGGAGGTTATTGAACTTTATTGGGAAATTTATAAAAATGAAATTCAAGAAAGAATTGAAAATATAGAGAGAAAAGAAAATATACAAGAAGGTAATCAGAGATATATAGAAAAATATGGGAAACTTGATGCTGAGACTGTGTATAGAAATATTCAAGAAATCTCTTATACTGAGGCTCCCTATAATTCATTATATAGAGGGGCTTTATCTCATGATGATTTAATAACATTTACCAGAGCAGTTGTTGAAAAATTTCCTATCGTAAAAAGAAAAATAAGAGATAAATATCAACTTGTTTTTATTGACGAATATCAAGATACATCAGCAGATGTTTTGCATATTTTCTACGAAGCTATGAAAGGTGGAAAGGGAAAACTATATTTGCTTGGCGACAAAATGCAACAGATATATAAGACATATGATGGAAGTTTTGAACAAGAATTTTTGAGTTTAAATCGGGAGATGAATTTGCAAACAAATTATAGAACAACACCATATATAGTATCCATCTTAAATTATATTTATAATGACGAATCATATGAGCAAATTCCTTATGGAAAGAACAAAGATGAGAATATGAGTTTTTTACCAAAGGTTATTATTTCGTCTTCGCCAGAAGAAATATGTATGAAGATAAAGCAAGAATATCCAAAAGCATTAGTCTTGTATTTGCTTAATAGGGAACGGTTTTACAGTATTGGCGCAGGAAAACTATATGAAGCAGTTCAAAGTATGGAGAAGTATGGTTTTGGTAGAAAATATGGAGCAGTAGATATATTATCAAATTATGATGAGGAAAATCCAGATAATCTTTTTTCTTTGCTGTTCTTATGTGAGCGAATAGATGTGGCTTATAGATGCGGTCTATATGGAAATGTCATAAGACTCATTAAGAATAATAAAAAGATTTTAAACGTCTCAAAATACACAGTAAAACAACATGGTGATAAAAAGAAAGTAAAAGAATTATTGGAAAAAGTAATGATGCAATATGAAGATGGAGAAAAGAGCATTGCCGAATTTCTAATAGATATCAAAGAAATGGATTTTGTTGACGATGAATACTTAGATGAAATTATTGGAGAAGAAGACTATTCTGATGTAATAGGAGTATCAATGGAAGAATTTCATAATTTAGTGAAATATCTTGAAGAACCTCATATATCTACACAGCATGGGGTAAAAGGAGAGAGTCATGATACGGTTATATTTCTGGCAGCAAATAGTAGCCGTAATCCCGTTGTAAATATGACTAAGTTTTTTGAACTATGGAGTTCAACAGAAGTTAATTTGTCCGAATTTGAAAAGTTTTATTATGAGTATAAAAATTTAATACAAGAAATAAGTGAAGTGGTTGGAATGAAATGTACAGATATGAAAAGCAATGAATATAATATTTATATGAACGATATATACGCAAAGTTAAAACAATTTGAAGATAAGTATTCTGATAATGGATATTTTAATGTCTTATTACAACCTAATTTTACAACATATTTTAGTAAAAAAGGTGTGACTAAAGCAAGGGAATGCCTTAGGGAAAATCTAGTATATGGTCCATTAAGTGCGTATAGATTGTTTTATGTAGGATGTTCTAGAGCAAGGAAAAATTTATGTGTCATTATTAATAGGAAGGATGTAGTTGGTTTTGAAAGAAGACTTAGAGCTAAATTTGAAGAATGTGGTTTTGAGGTAACTATGTAGGAAAGAAAGTGGAGATTAGTGCATTGGGTAGTTATTTCGGATTTACATTTCGGTTATAAGAATTGTGATACGATGAACTTAAGAGAAAATTTGCTTAAATGTTTACAAACGACGGAGAAAAATATGCACGAGAAAAATTTGAAGAATGCATATTGTTGTTTTCATCATCGAAAGAGAAAGAAAATTTTACGAAGTATGCGGTTTCAAAATGGGCAAATGGGAAGGGGTATTTGAAAGATGTATATTTACTATATATGGAACTACCTGATAATTATCGGGAGAATGCTTTTAAAGAGGAATATGAAAATGCAATGGTATTAAAAAAGATGTTAGATGAATATAGAACATATTGACAAGAGATTTTCATTGAAGAGAAATGTATTATAGTAATGATTGTGAAGAAGAGTTTACAAAAGGAGATGACTATTTTTGAAAACAAGAGCAGATCTGCTAATAGACGGAAAATATAAAAGAATTACTATCTGGGATGCTTTAGATATGAAACAAAATCGTCCAGTACTTTGGGAAAAATATAAAGATAAAATATTTAGTATAAGTAAGAAATCCGAAAACAAGGTAAGGTTGATTTTTCAAACAGGAAAGCATGGGATAGTTGAGAATAGTTACTTTCGATATTATAATGCGGATTTTGAACATAGAGGAGAGGGAAGTGAAGAGTCCTATAGACATGAATTTTTTAAAGAATGTATTTCTAGAATCAAGCATCTTGAAATTAGATGGAAAGGTGAAGCATTGACAATATATCCTGACGAAATACTGCAAGAGGAAACTGTCATTATGGATAATGGAAGTAGGCGTATTGTAGATTTACTTGTACATTTTAAACACGCAGAACCATCCATTTATGTACAAAAATGGGAAGGGCAGCTAGCGATTGAAATTAATGATACTCATCCAGTAGATAATAAAAAGATAAATCAAATGAAACAGAAGGGACTTGCATGTTTTGAATTTACTGTCAATAAGTGGCGGATTAGAGAAAACTTTAGTGATGCTGAAGATGAAGAAAAACAGATTATTGATATAAAAAATAAATTAGAAGGTGACAATGCGGGATATATCTATGGTGAACTATTGGTAGATCCTATTTCCGGAAAATATTTTAGAACTAAGTTGTATGAAGAAGAAAAGAAAGAAAAGGAACAAACGATAACAGAACTGCATCATGTTAAGAAATTGTATGAGCTAGTTATCGACGAAAATAAAGAACTTAAAGAACAGATAAGACTGCTTAATAAAGATATTAATTTGTATAAGGGGGATATCCTAAATCTTGATACAAAATTAAAAAATGTTGAACAAGAAAATACAAAAATCAAATCAAGTTTTTGGTATAAGATATTCGGTAAAAAGAAATAGGCTGATTAAAAGTAGTAATAAAGGGCGACAATTAATTTTCTTTAAATTTTTTACAGTTCCATTTACAAATCCTACACCACATTCTATAATATTCTCAGGTGAACAATCAAACGAATCACACTGATACACATTTGATACACTTTCGTCAAAGAAAAAAGATTAATACAGAATACTTTGTAAAATAAGTGGATTAAAGAATATAAAACAGAAACAAAAATGTTACTGCTTCTTTCCGATAGGACCGTGAAGGTGGTAGAACAGTAGGTTCAGGTAAAGTAGCAACTATCATCGAGTAGTAAATATTATCTAAAAACTTTGGCTCTGCCCTTTATTTATAAGGGGTTGAGCTTCTTTAGATTTTAGAGGAAAATTTCCGTGCACTTATTTTGCACTTAATAATCCATTCAGAAGTTGCAGTGCACTTGACAAAGGACATTGTATCAGGCTGTCTTTGATATTTTTCTCTGTTCCTTGTCGTGTGCTGTGGTTATTGACTTCGCAATTATATTCATGGACAAAAAAGTGAAAAAAATATTGTGCAATGATATTGCTGTGATGTTTGAAATAGATAGTGAGTATCGACAAATGTTTGAAAAGGAAAATAATCTGATAGTATTTGACAGCGAAGGGATGTTAACAGAAGGAGCATATGTTGCTTATATTTCATTAATGATAGTACAGACGGAACATGCTTATTGCGATATATTTGTCGGAAATAATTATCCGATTGCGTTTGAATGGGATACGAAGGCAATAGACTGGTTTTTACACTTATATAAATAAAAAGAAAGTTTCCTGTGAAGAATGTCAAAGCGATTATGGCAGATAATATCAAAGGGGCAGATAAGGTGGGGATGATAACAGCAACGAAATTGTTAAAGCAATTTGAAAGTCTGGAGAATGTTTTGGATAATGCGGAACAGATTGACAAATCGAGTATCTGAAAATCCGTTATAGAAAGTAGGGATAGGCTGAGGAAAAATTATCAGATAATTAAATTGACTGACAGAGCAGAGATTACATTTATGTTAGAGCAATTGAAGTATAGTGGAGAGAGATTTAAAACGAATGATGTGTTATAAGGCATCAGGTTAAAGTAGAGGCAAACATAATTGTGCTTCAAGCTTATAATTGTAATTAAAAATCAAAGACGGTTGTATGTAAGGAAGAAACATAATTAAGCTCAATTTAGTGTTGGATGATTCGGTTTAAAAGAAAGGAACAGAATAGAACTAGTGAAAGGTTATAATCTAATTGCAGTATTTAACAAAACAGAAGATAAATTACTAATGTGTAGAAGAAAGAAAAATCCGTATAGGAACTTAGTGAATCTTGTGGGTGGGAAAATTGAGAAAAACGAAAATGGAATGCAGGCAGCATATAGAGAACTTGAAGAAGAAACATCAATAACCAGTGATGATATTAAACTTACACATCTGATGGATTTTACATATTATAGAGAAGATTGTTTCATAGAGGTTTATTTTGGAAAGCTGAATAAAGAAGTAGAAGTTATTGGCGACGAAAATGAATTGTTTTGGTCAGATTTAGATAAGGATTTTTCAGATGAATCAAAGTATGCAGGAAATGGTAATATTGACCATATTTTGAAAGTGGTAAAAATTACTGAAAGATAAAATCAAGTAGCTTGTTTTGATACTGGAATGATATTTAGAGCAACTCATGGTTGCAAAAATTCCAATCAAACTTGGTAGACGAAAATGGATTGATTTATTACAATTAGGAAAAACATCTGGAGAAAAAATGTATTTAGCCTCAAGGATAAACATAACTGCTGAAGGAGAAATATGAATGTTCTCATATTTTCCTAATAACTCAGTAAAATGTTCAAAATTGGCACCATGGTATTTTGTGAGGTACAAATAAACAACAAGATTGCGTGTTTTGGTTGGAATGGTGTTAGAAGGCTTTCTGCCTCTGTTACCATGAATAAAGTACGATTTGCCATGTTCCCTGTAGCATTTAAGTAAGCGATTGACATGCCTCACAGTACAGCCAAGAGTAATGGTCACTCTTTGTTTGTTTGGGGCTGGGTGATCAGCCAATGCCTTGATTATTTCATATTTCTTTTGTTCATCCATTGATAATGTTACCTTTCTGATAATAGTCACCTCCATCTGTTGATGGAAGAATTATACTACATTGGGACATTTTCCCTTGTGGTATATTAGGACATTATCAAAAATGGTTCATAAAAATGAGTTTGATATTACATTGATACTTGACCACTATACCATCTTTATGATAAAACTGGCATACATAAGGCTATAGATGAAGCAATCAGAGTTACAAAGAAAGATGGAATTGTTATTATTGCATTTCTTTCTGTATATGCGATTATTTTTGATGTTTATTTGAATGGAAATATAAGTGCTGGATTAGAAGAAAATTTTGAACAAGATTATAAGGTAAAGCATTTTGAAGAACAACTTTTTACAGGGTATGATATTGCCGAATTTGAATAACTTTTTGAAGAAAAAACGTGAAGCATATAATAACTGTTGCTACAGATAGTTTACTTGAACTAGCTGAAAGGAAAAATGATTTTTGTATGTTGGATGATGAGTTTGGACAATTTGTAAAATATCATATGGCTATTTGTGAGAAGAGAGAGTTGCTTGGAAGCTCAAGTTATTTGCTTTATGTTTGTAAGAAGATTTAATGAAAAATATTAATTGATGAAGGAGTTTAGGTATGAGACTTAAGTTAGTTAAAGCATCGAATGAATATTGTAATCAAATTAAAGATATGTTGGACGAATGGAATGCCTTTGGCGAAAAAATTATACCGTCTGCAATCTGTTGTTTAGATTATAATGATTTTGAGTATTATTGTAATAATCTTGAAGTAAAAGATACTAGTGATGGGTTAGTGCCTGATTCAACATTCTTTTGTCTAGATGAAGAACGAAATATTATTGTTGGAGCTATAAACATAAGACATTATCTGAATGAGACATTGCTGTTTAATGGTGGGCATATAGGTGACGGTGTACGACCATCAGAAAGACGAAAAGGTATAGCTACAAAGATGATTTCCTTGGCATTGGAGGAGTGTAGGAAACTTGGAATACCGAAAGTCCTTATGGTATGCGATAAAGACAATATAGGTTCAGCAAAAAGTATTATCAACAATGGTGGAGTTCTTGAGAATGAGATTATGTGTGATGGAGTCATAGTGCAAAGATATTGGATTGACTTTGATTATAATTAAAGTTATGGTTGCATCCTATTTCGTGATAGAGAAATATGGTTCTTGCAGGTTTGGAAAATATTAAAGAAGGTAAGACAAAAGATTTTAATGAAGTGTGCGACAGATTGGAGAAAAAATATAGAAATGTAGCAGTACAAAATCAGAATTAGGAGTATATAAAACATACTATAAAGAATATAAGATATTTTACACTATTGATGATAATGTGAAGGAAATTTTTATAGTCAGAATATTGCATATCCGAATTACATAGCAGGTGCATATTATGTAAGTAAGGTAATTAAAACAAAGGATTGTAATGTTAATAATGTATCATATTTGAATAATGGTATGAGTCAGGGACAACAGAATTATATGAAAAATGATATTATGAATATGAATTGGGCAAATATTCAATCAGAGTATAATTTTACATATAAAGAGACAGATACTAATAAACGTTACTTATTATGGGGAGCATTAATGCACATAACTTCTGATACTTATGCACATAGGTCATGGACAAAAAATAGTTCAGGAAATTGGGTACATATTGGAAGCCCAGATACAGATGATACAGGAAAAATTCCATTAAGATATGATGCAGCAAAGAAAGTTATAGAAAATATAATGAAAAAATGTATTAAAAAAATGTATTAAAACATCAGCACCATATTCTTCAAATTACTTTATGAGTGAACAAATGGCACTTGATTCAAACTATTATAACGGAACATTTAAGTTGAAAAGATTGATGTTTTATGCAAGTGATAATAGTAAAAATGAACCTAACTATAATTCATATTATTTAAATTTAGGGTTAGGAACACAACCAGAAACAAGTGAAGAAATGGGAACGTTGATGGCATTAGGTGTCTATTTACATTGATGGTGGAGGAAGGACTATGAAAAGAACAATTGCAATTGCAGCACTTTGTGCAGGTATAATGTTAACTACATTTCCATGCCGGGCAAAGGAAAGCGGAAATGTAAAAATTAACGCAAAGAATTTTCCAGATACAATAGTAAGAGAATATGTGTCAGAAAAAATCGACAAAAATAATGACGGTTACCTTAGCAAAAAAGAAATATCAGCAGTGAAAACAATCATTATTGATAAGAATAATTTGTATTGGGAGAATAAAGAGAAGCCAAAAGAAGATTATGAAATAATAGACTGCAAAGGCTTAGAAATTTTTACAAATGTTGAAAAAGTAAAACTTACAACATATTGTGATACTTATGTAAGTGAGTATGGCAACATAAAAAATATCAAAGTTTTAACAAAATTGACGAAGATAAAGAACTTGGAAATTAGTGGTGTTAATAACAGTAATTATGATTTCACAAAATTAAATAATTTAGAGAGGTTATGTATAAAAAGTACAAAACTTAAAAAACTGAATTTATCTAAGAACGTCAAATTGAAAAATCTGAAGCTTGCATATAATCCTTTGTTGAAAAAAATTAATCTTACGAAAAACAAAAATTTAGAAAAGATTAATTTATACGGAAGCGGAGTTAAAAAATTTACACTGGGAAAAAATAACAAAATAAAAAATGCTAATCTAAATTGTACATTTATTAGCAATTATGAAAAATGTAATTTTAATCCAAAAACATTAAAAACTCTAAAAATATGCAATACACAGATTAAAAAAGTTAATTTGAAAAAGTACAAGAATCTAAAGAAATTGTCAGTTACAAAAGAGGTAAAAGTAATTGGCTATAAAGGTAAAAAAACAATTTACGATGAGACACTATAATTAAAAAAGGGAGCATACTACATTAGCGATTTACAAGCAGCTGTAGTATGCTCCCTTAAATTTATTTATCTTCAATGTGCATTAGCCCATGTACAATCAATCCGATTCCCACAATTAACAGTAATATAAATAAATAGTGCAATAATATGGAGTTACCGGAAGAACTAACAACACTGTCGGCTAATAAAACGGCTTCACTTAAGTTATCAAGGGCAAGTCCTATACAGGTTTTATTAACGTGATTTATTTGCTTTGTTGTATTCGATTTTTTGAAAAAAAGAAAGCAGAATGAATTAGGAAAATGTAATCATTTTGTTATTGAATGTGTTATTGTTACTTCTTTTGCATTAAGTGAAATATTGGGAAATTTTATTGGTATATATAATGTACATACGTGTAATTTCTTTGGGTTAGGTATTGCATTATTATGTGTAATATTGGAAGGAGTTTTCTTATTTAAGGAATAAAGAGTGTAATTCGTTTAACGCCTTTTATGAAGCCAGCCTTTTTTGCATATGCTTGTTGATAGTAGAGCATAGTTATATCGTACATTTGGTATCCCAAGTTGACAATTGGAAATAAGTAGTAAGAAAGTGTCGTCAAACTGTCGTCATTTTCTCACGCAAGTAGAAATAATGACAACATAAACAGCAACAATACACAATGGAAACAACGAAAATAAAACAAGATATACCAAACAATGATGAAATAATTCCGTGAAGGTGGTAGAACAGTAGGTTCAGGTAAGGTTGCTACTATTGTTATGGAATAGTTGTCTATGAAGGTTATGAGGGGGTAAATAGCTTTTTGATGCTTAACATGCAGGAGAGTCTGAATCTTTCGCCAGAATATGTTTTGATAGGTTTTATTTTTCGATTTGGAGCACCAAAAGAAATAAGGGTGTCAAATATAATTGTGGAAGCAGGAATTGAGCAGATATGCGATGTATGTGGAATTAAAATTCGCAGAATAAAAAGATTAAAAGGATTGGAAGAGCTCAAAGATAGTTATACAATAGAAAAATATTATTTTGAAAACAGAGAGCAAAAATTAGGCGAAACATATGGATATTTTCTGATAAACATATGGATATTTTCTGATTGACACATATACTAAATTATGATAAATTTTTTTTAACAGAGAGGGAGTAGTTGCATGCAATGCATGTTCTGATTTTCGTCAGTACGTTCTATAAGAACCGGAGGTCAGAGAACTATTTTTGATTTAAAAGATTATCATTTGATAATCAATTAAATTTAAGTAAGTTAAACGAGACTTTTTGTGCAATTTTTATGCACAAAAGGTCTTTTTTTATTATCAGGAGGTTGCCATGAAAGAAGTGTATCAAAAAACAAAGGAAGAATTATTTAGTGAGTATGGAAATTCGCAGGGACTAAATGATGAAAAAGCAAGTGAATATCTTGAAAAGTATGGTGAAAACATATTAATTTCAAAAAAGAAAAAAAGTGTTGCAAGAGTGTTTTTAGAACAATTTGCGGATTTGCTTGTAATTATTCTTATTATAGCCGCCGTAGTGTCTATGATGACAGGAAATTCAGAAAGTACAGTTGTAATAATAGTAGTTATAGTTATGAATGCAATATTAGGGACTGTTCAGTATGTAAAAGCTGAGAAATCATTAGATTCTTTGAAAGAATTATCAGCACCTAAAACAAAAGTCCTTAGAAATGGAATAAAACAGGAATTAGAATCTAAGTATGTTGTTCCCGGGGATATTTTAATTTTAGAAACTGGAGATATGATTGTAGCCGATGGAAGAATAATTGAAAATTATTCATTGCAGGTAAATGAAAGCTCACTTACGGGAGAGTCAACGAATGTTGATAAATTTGATAAGAATATTCAAAGTGAAGTGTCATTAGCTGACAGATGCAATATGGTTTATTCAGGGAGTCTTGTTACTTATGGAAGGGCAAATGTTTTAGTAACTGCTACAGGAATGAATACTGAAATGGGAAAAATTGCTGATTTAATGAATATGACTCAGGATAAAAAGACTCCTTTGCAGATAAGCCTTGATAATTTTAGTAAAAAACTTGCATTAATAATTATGGGGATAAGTGTTATTGTGTTTGGACTTTCGTTATGGCAGGGAAATAAAATACTAGATTCGCTTATGTTTGCAGTAGCATTAGCCGTAGCAGCAATTCCAGAGGCGTTAAGTTCAATAGTTACAATTGTTCAGGCTATGGGAACAAGAAAAATGGCAAAGGATAATGCAATTATAAAGGAATTAAAGGCAGTGGAAAGTTTAGGTTGCGTTTCTGTAATATGCTCGGATAAAACAGGAACACTAACACAGAATAAAATGACCGTACAGCAGATTTATATAGATGACCAATGTATTATTCCCGAAGAATTGGATGTTAATAATCAGTTACACAGGTATTTGCTATATGATGCAATTTTAAATAATGATTCATCAATCCAGGGCGGAAATAATATTGGAGATCCTACAGAGACTTGTTTGCTTGAAATGGTTAAGAAAACAGATTTGCATAAAATGGGAATTTCAGATGAAGATATACGAATATTGATGCCAAGATTAGAAGAAATTCCATTTGACTCAGAAAGAAAACTTATGAGTAGCAAATATGAAATTCATAAGGTACCAACGATTCTTACAAAAGGGGCAGTAGATGTTTTAATTGATAGAATCGAAAATATTTCGACAAGCAATGGAGTCAGAAAAATAACAAAAGAAGACAAAGAAAAGATTATAAAACAAAATCAAATTTTTTCGGAGAATGGACTTAGGGTTCTTGCATTTGTATATAAGGAATGTGAAGAGTGCCATTGCTTATCAACAAAAAGCGAGCATGGTTATACTTTTATAGGTTTAGTTTCAATGATAGACCCGCCGAGAGAAGAATCAATGGAGGCAGTAAAGAAAGCAAAAGAAGCAGGAATTAAGCCTATAATGATTACAGGTGACCATAAAGTAACAGCCACTGCCATAGCAAAATCTATAGGAATATATAAAGAAGGAGATGTGGCACTTACAGGTAAAGAAGTTGATGAAATGACGGATGATGAGCTTGAAAATGTATTAGATAAGGTGTCTGTATATGCGAGAGTATCACCTGAAAACAAAATAAGAATAGTCGATGCATGGCAACACAAAGGAAATGTAGTTGCAATGACAGGAGATGGTGTAAATGATGCGCCGGCTTTAAAGAAAGCGGATATAGGAATAGCTATGGGAATAACAGGAACAGAGGTTTCAAAAGACGCTGCTGATATGATTTTAGCAGATGATAATTTTGCAACTATTATTAAAGCAGTTTTAAATGGAAGGAATGTATATAGAAATATTTTGAACGCAATATTGTTTTTATTATCCGGAAATTTGGCAGCTATTTTAGTAGTACTTTATTGTTCATTAATGGCATTAGACGTTCCATTTAAACCGGTTCATTTGCTATTTATTAATTTACTTACTGATTCTTTGCCGGCACTTGCAATTGGGATGGAGCCATCTGATAACTTATTATTAAAGAAGAAACCAAGAAATCCTAAGAAAGGCATTTTTACACGAAATATATCTATAAAGTTAATAGTTTACGGTATATTAATAGGAACTGTAACATTAAGTGCTTTTTATATAGGGGATAAGATTAATCCGCTTACTGCAAGTACAATGGCATTTGCAACATTAACACTTGCCAGATTATTTCATGGATTTAATTGTAGAAGTGAAAGTTCTATTTTTAAAATTGGAATTAAAAGTAATTTATGGAGTGTAGCAGCATTTGTTATCGGAACTTTAATGCTTGGATTTGTAATTTTTGTAAAATTTATGCATTCAATGTTTATGATTGCTCCGTTAACGGGTATTCAGATTATTGAAATAATTGCATTAGCATTTGTGCCAACCGTTATAATTCAGGTAGTCAAAGTAGTAGTTGAAAAAATAAATTAAAACAGTTATTTAATTTTTTGATATTTTTAATTTTGAAAGGGGATAGTTTATTTAGTAATGTGATAAGTAAATTTAGTAAAAAAAGTATGAAAAATTAGTGACAATTAAAAAATATGATGTTATAGTACCGCCTAACGAAATAAATAACAAACAAGGACGTTTGGATTTGCACATTGTGTAATGAAAAACGTCTTATTTTTTTCGTTATTAAATCATGAAAGAAACAAATGTAAATGAAGTTTATTTTCAAATGTTTCCCATGATTAGCCGCTGACCAAAGTGATGCGACAATACATATTATACAAGGAGAAAAAAGCCTATGAGAAAAGAAATGTTAAAGAAAAGTATTGGAACAATTGTGATGACAATTGCTTTAGTAGGAACATCAATACCCGGCGTTACTGTTAGTCCTGTTAAAGTAAATGCAGATGTTGCAACTACAGTAAGTGTATCATCAAATGAAGTAGGAAAACTTGAAAGTATTTTCACTACAATTGATTTAATGGATGCTTCCATTAGTGAATTGGAAACGGCAATGGAAAAAGGAGAACTTACTGCAGAGCAGTTAGTACAGATGTATATAGACAGAATAAATGCATACGATAAATCGCTTAATTTAAATTCCATTATTACAATTAATTCAAAAGCTTTGGATGAGGCAAAAGAATTAGATAAGGAAAGAGCGGCAGGAAAAATAAAAGGAAAACTTCATGGTATCCCAATTATTGTAAAAGATAATTACGATGTTGAAGGTATGCCGACAAGTGCAGGATGTAAGGCATTAAAAGATTCAATTGCACCTGATGACTCTTATGCGGTTAAAAAATTAAAAGAAGAAGGCGCAATTATATTAGCAAAGGCAAATATGTCTGAGTTTGCATCAAGTGGTTCAAATTCCCGTTCAACATTAGGAGGAGCTGTTCATAATGCATACGATACAGAAAGAACAGCAGCAGGTTCTTCAGGAGGTACAGCAGTTGCCATAACATCAAATTTTGCAACAGCAGGTTTAGGAACAGATACAGGTTCATCAATTAGACGTCCGTCATCATTCTCTAATTTGTATGGCTTAAGACCTTCAAAAGGATTAACATCAATTGATGGCGTTGTTCCGCTTAATGGAGATAGAGATGTAACAGGACCTATTTGTAGGAGTGCAGAAGATTTGGCAACAATTATGACAGCAATTGCGGGAACAGATGCTAATGACAGTTATACAGTTGATGCAAATGCAGATTCATTAAAACCTGCAAACGGATATGAATCAGGACTTAAAGCAGATGGCTTAAAAGGAAAGAAAATAGGTTATTTGTCAAATTCATTTGGATATTATGTGGCAAATGATGATTCTGATGCGGGTGAAAGAACTACAGAATTAGACAGTAAAATTAGTGACATGGTTGAGAAAGCAAAGGAAAATTTGGAAGCAGGAGGCGCTGAATTAGTAGATATTTCACAGTATATTCCTGAATCACTTATTACTTCTCTTAGACAGGCAGCACCTTATGCAAATGTATTTGAATGGGATTTAGATACATACTTTGCATCGCTTGGACCTGCAGCACCTATTAAAACTGCATATGAATTAATCAATAATTATAAATATGGAGAAGATTATACTAATATAAGTATTAGAAATCCAATTGAAGATTTTTCGACAATGACAAATCCAAGAACTACAGAAAACTGGCAGTCATGCTGGAATGGAATGGTTAATTTCAGAACAACAATTTCTAACATTTTGAAAGAGCAAGATATTGATGCAGTTGCATATGTATCACAGACAGATGTGGCAGATATTGAAACAACTTCTAACAACAAAAATAATGCAGCTTCATATATAAATTACTTTGGACCTGTAGCAGGATTACCTGATATGATGATTCCAATGGGATTTGCTAAAGCTGACCCGGATAATGGATATGAAACAGAAATGCCACTTGGTATGTCATTATTTACAAGTTATGGAAATGAAGAGAAGCTTATTGAAATTGCATATTCTTATGAACAGACAGCAGGAGAGAGCATAAGAAAACAGCCATCTACAGTTCCTGCATTAGAGGATAAGAACGTTGATAAATTCTTAGATGAGTTAATTGATAAAACTGATAGCATTGATTTTAGCGAGTACA
Organism: Eubacterium sp. AF17-7; assembly: GCF_003461285.1. NCBI lineage: Bacteria > Bacillati > Bacillota > Clostridia > Eubacteriales > Eubacteriaceae > Eubacterium > Eubacterium sp. AF17-7. Next base: position 68,705 of record NZ_QTWU01000002.1, read on the forward strand.
CAGTTTATCCAAATGGTAAGGTAAATGTATTGTTAAATAAATATGCAGAGGCTACAGAAGTTGACAGAAGCGATGTATATGAAACATATGAAGCTACATATGATTTGGCAAAGGCTTACGATTCATTAATGAATAAATTACTTGCAAATAAAAAAGTAACTACACCTGTAACAGACAAAACACCTACAGCAAATACATCTACTGTAACAACACCTACAACAGAAACTGTAAGTGCACCGGCAAAAGCAAAGATTTCAAAGATTAAAAAAGCAAAGAAGTCCATGAAGATTGTCATTAGAAAACAGGCCGGTGTCAAAGGATATCAGATTAAATATTCAACATCAAAGAAATTTGTGGCTAAGAAAACAAAGACAGTAATTACATCAAAAGCTACAGTGACAGTTAAGAAAATAAATGTTAAAAAGACATACTATGTTAAAGTAAGAGCTTATAAACTTATTGATGGCAAAGTAACATACGGTGCTTATTCAAAAGTAAAGAAAGTAAGTTAATAAATGACTACAAATAAATAGTTTTGATAAAATGTAATTAGTTATTAAAAATAAAATATTATGTAAAAGATATAATTACAAATTAATAAAAATACGGATATTCAGGTTTTAACTGATATGTGTAAAAATTTAGAACACATATCACAAACTTAGAATACCCGTATTTTTTATATACGTGAATATTGAAAATACATAGGATTTACAATTATAAATTTAGAATATTTTTTGCCAACATAGAACATTGTATAAGTGCTTTGCCAAAAGAAAACTTCGATGTGTAAAAAATATTTAAATATAATGGTAAACTTTTCTTTTTCTAATTAAACATGTAACAGTTACGCATAATGTTAATAATTCTGCAATTGCTACTGAAATCCATATACCATTTATTCCCAAAATCATAGGAAGAATAAGTACTACAGATAATTGGAATACAAGCGTTCTTAAAAACGAAATTGCAGCAGATATTAAACCGTTATTTAAAGCAGTAAAGAATGATGAACCAAATATATTAAAGCCATTAATTAAAAAAGCAAAGCAAAATATTTGGAAGCCGTGTTTTGTCATGACAAACAGTTCAGCATTGTATCCAACAAATAATTTTGCCAGAGGACCGGAAATTATTTGTGCAATTATAAATAACATGATGCCCCATGAACCAATAAGACTAAGGCTTTTCTTAAATAAATTCTTTAATTCACAGTTATTTTTTGCTCCGTAATGAAAACTTATTATAGGAGCACTTCCAATAGAATAGCCTAGGAATATTGCAATAAATATAAAGTTAACATACATAATGGTTCCATATGCTGCAACACCGTTTTCTCCGGCAAATTTCATCAACTGAAAATTGTAGATAGAATTAACGATTGAGCTTGATAAATTTGTCATTAATTCAGAAGAACCATTTGTGCAGGTCTTAATCAATATTTTTAAATTGAAATGTGTTTTTCCTAATTTTAATTTACTGCTGTTTTTTCTTGAGAAATAAAAAATAGGGATAAGCCCACCGATGCATTCACCACAAACAGTAGCAAGAGCAGCACCTGCGAGACCAAAATTAAGAACAGCAATAAATAAAAAGTCAAGAATCATATTTGTTACACCCGCAGCTATAATAACAAATAAACCTAACTTTGGTTTCTCAGCAGTAACGAAAAAACTTTGAAAAACATTTTGCAACATAAAAAACGTTAATGATGCAAAACTGATTCTTGCATATAAAACACAATTATTAAGTAATTCACCTTCGGCACCAAGGGCGGTTACAATAGGTTTAACGAAAAAGAAACCTGAAAGTGAGAATAGTAAACCACCAATTAATGTAGCGTAAACGAGAAATGAAAAGTATTCATTTGCCTTTTCGGGTTCATTTTCACCAAGAGTTTTTGCAACAATGGCGCTACCTCCGGTACCTATCATAAAACCAATGGCACTAAGTCCCATTAAAAGAGGCATAACAAGATTAATTGCTGCAAAAGCAGTTCGCCCAACAAAATTTGAAACAAATAAACCATCTACAACACCATAAATGGATGTAAAAATCATCATTATTATTGATGGTAGAACAAATTTTAATAATTTATTTAATGTAAAATGATCTGATAATTGTATTTGCATTATAATCTCCTTATAGTTTTGACAATTCTTCTCTTAAAGCAGAATTGTATTTTCGGTATAATTTAAGCATTAATTCACATTCCTCATTTTTAAGAGAAGAAAAAGCGTTATTTTCCATTTCTATGACGGGATATATTTTTTCAGAAACAAATTGCTTCCCGGTTTCAGTTAAATAAATATACATTCCACGACCTTTTCCGGGTGTTAATGTAAGATAGCCCTGTTGTTCAAGTTTTCTGATTGATGAATTAACAGTTTGCTTAGGAAGACATGAGGAACGGCAAATATCGCGCTGCATACAACCGTCGCCGGCTTCGCAAAGATAATAAAATATATCAAAAATGCTGTCTGACATATTAAGCTTAATTGCTAAATCATGATAAATATCATTAAAATCTTTGTAGATATGATTAAATTCGATGAGTGCAGGACTCATATTTGGATAATTATCTGTTTTCATTATTTACCATCCTCTTCTTTAAATTTAAGTCTGATTTCGTACTCGTAGAAGTATAGTCCGATTACGGACTCGTGTCAAGAGGAAAATTTAAGAAGGAGTTTAGCAATTGAAATTAATGAAAGTGTGTTATAATGAGCATAAAAATGTATAAGTATTGGATAATTGTTAGAACTTTGTTGATTGAAGAGATGACGAATAAAAACAAGTAGTTTATTACAAATAAAAGTAATGTTTGTAATTATGAATATATGGTGGAGGATAAAATGGTAATAGAATATTTACCTATCTTAGAACAAAAAGACAATAAAATATTAACAATAGGAAAAATAGATAGAACAAAGGCACACACAAATCCGCCTGTTTTACATGCTACTTCAATTATTGTAGCTGTACTTCCTGATGGGAAAATTATTTTAACTGATAAAACAGAAAAACAAATAAAAAAAGGAAGGAATGTCAAAAAGAATAGTCATATATATGATACTTTCGGAGGCCATATGACATATGAAAGTGTTCCAAAAGATGAATTTGACACAGGATTAAGTATAGATACTTATATAAAATGTGCCTATAAAGAATTATCAGAAGAACTTTTAAGATTAGATAAAGATGGTAAAAGAAAAAAGTTTATACCTAAAATAGAGAGTTTTAAATTTGTAGGATTATATGGAATTGAAAATGACCATAACAAAGAAATTTCAGGAGTATTTGCATATTTTTTAGAGGACTATGGTCCGTATGCATCTGAAGATACATTAATAACAAATGGAGAAGAAGAAAATATCATACAACCGATATGTGTAGTTGATTGGGAGAAACTAAACGCAATGTATACCAAAGGAAAAGAAGGAAATATATTCATTTCTGATGGAATAGGAAGAGTATTAGAAAAAGATAATGGAGAGATTTTGAAAAAATGTATTTATGATAATTTGAAAATTTAATTATAAGTGAAATCGTGACATAATTAAAGAAAGAACGCTCTCGCTGCTTGCCACTCGCAACAGTCCTGAATTTTCAAAGATATTTTACTATTATAAGTTCCACTTCTAAAGTAAAATATCTTTGGAAATTTGGACCGGCGGTGACAAATGCACTTTTTTTAATTATGTCACGATTTTACAATAATAAAAATAAATATAGTTAGTAATTTTAGGAGAAAACAAAATGAACGAAGTTCATTTTATATAAATGTTTCCGACGAATAGCCGCCGACCGAAGGGCGGGGGCTATACATATTTTACAGGAGAATAAAATGATTAGAACAGTAAGATTAGATGATGCGGAAGAACTATTAAGAATATATTCATATTATGTAGAAAATACAGCAATTACATTTGAATATGATGTACCAACGGTAGATGAATTTAGAAAAAGAATAGAAACAATAACAGAAAAATACCCATATTTTGTATATGAAGAAAATGGAAAAATAATCGGATATGCATATGCAAATACATTTAAAGATAGAGCAGCTTATGACTGGGCGGTTGAGATGACAATATATATGGATAAAGATTCAAGACATAAGGGGAGTGGCAAAAAATTATATGAAACGCTTGAAAAGGCACTTATAAAGCAAAATATTACTAATTTATATGCATGTATCGGATATCCTGAAGTTGAAGATGAATATCTTACTAAAAACAGTGTAGGCTATCATGAACATTTAGGATATAGATTTGTTGGAGAGTTTAAAAAATGTGGTTATAAGTTTAACAGATGGTATAATATGGTTTGGATGGAAAAAATAATCGGAGAGCATAAAGAAAATGCAAAGCCGGTATTAATATTTAAAGAAATTGAAAAATAAATTTAGGCTAAAAGTAATTAAGTTTTTATGTATTGATTAATGCTAATTATTTTAGAACTAAATAGTATTACACATTAAAATTTGAAGAAAACAGGAATTTTATTTTATGAAACGAATAGATTTTGAAAACGGAAAAATAACAAGTAATATTTTAAATGCTGCCATTCCAATGCTGATTGCACAAATCTTAAGTCTTTTGTACAACATTGTTGATAGAATTTATATTGCAAGAATTCCTAAAATAGGAACAACTGCTTTAGGAGCAGTAGGATTGTGTTTTCCGATAATTATAATAATAACAGCTTTCAGTAATTTGTTTGGAAGTGGTGGAGCACCAATTTTCTCAATTAAAAGAGGAATGAAAGAAAATGAAAAAGCTGCAATTATAATGAATACTTCTTTTTCCATGCTTTGTTTTGGCGGAATAATTTTAATGGCTGTTGGAATTTTATTAGCAAAGCCAATTTTATATTTATTTGGTGCATCAGACAGTGCAATTGTATATGCGTATCCATACATGATAATTTATATGATAGGAACGATTCCATCTATGCTTTCAACAGGAATGAATCCCTTTATTAATGCACAGGGATATGCAACTACGGGAATGATATCGGTTGCCATAGGAGCGATTGCAAATATAGTGCTTGATCCTATATTTATATTTGCTTTAAATATGGGAATTGAAGGGGCAGCAATTGCAACAGTTGTTTCACAGTTTATGTCTGCAATATTTGTACTTTATATTTTGAGAAAAAGAACAGAATATAAAATAAGGTTTGTTAGAAAGAATGAATTTAAAAAATGTGTTTATTTTGCAAAGAATATTGTAAGCCTAGGAACGGCAGGCTTTATTATGCAACTTACAAATAGTCTTGTTTCAATTTGCTGTAATAATGTTTTATCTGTTACAGGTGGAGATGTATATGTGTCAGTAATGACAATTATATCAAGTGCAAGACAAATGATAGAAACACCTATTTATGCAATAAATGAAGGAGCATCACCTATATTAAGTTTTAATTATGGTGCAGGAAAACCTGACAATGTAAAAAAATCTATTAAGGTAATGATGTGTTTAGTACTAGCTTATACAGCTGTTATGTGGGGAATTATTATAACAAAACCAGAATTTCTAATAGGTATATTTAGTTCTGATAAAACATTATTTAAAGATGCAGTGCCTGCACTTAAAATATATTTTGCTGCATTCATATTTATGGATTTACAGTACATAGGACAGACAGTGTTTAAATCATTAAACAAAAAGAAACAGGCAATATTTTTCTCTTTGCTAAGAAAGGTAATTATTGTAGCTCCGCTTACATATACACTTCCTTATGTATTTAATATGGGAACAGATGGTGTGTTTATGGCAGAACCAATATCAAATGTAATAGGTGGAAGTATGTGTTTTATTACAATGCTTGCAACAGTAATGCCTGAATTGAAAAGAATGAAGAAAAATTGAAAGTAACTGGAAGTTAAAATACTTTCCAAATTAAGGAGCAAAGAAAAATGAAATCCGAAAATAAAATTGGCATACAGAAAGATAAAAACGAAGCCGAAATAAAAATAATACTGGTATTTAAGTACATAATAATGGCTATAATTGTAGGGATAGTTGTAGGAATAATTGATACAATTTTTGGAAGAGGATTGATAGAAATATCTGATTTTAGAAATAAAAATTATAAGTTTTTACTTCCTTTTTTACCAATTGCCGGATTATTTATTACATGGATGTATCATAAGTTTAATGAACTTAGTTTAAAAGGAATGACCCTTGTGTTTGAAACAAGGCAGCAAAAGAGAAATTCTATTCCGTTAGCACTTGTACCACTTGTAATGGTTGGAACATGGATAACACATTTGTTTGGCGGAAGTGCCGGAAGAGAAGGTGTGGCAGTACAGATAGGAGCAACATTATCACATGCTTTTGGAAAAAAATTAAAAATGCCTGATAATAGTAAAGTAATGCTTATAACAGGTATGGCAGCAGGATTTGGTGGACTTTTTCAGACACCACTTACAGCTATATTTTTTGCGATGGAAGTAATAGTTACAGGCTATATGGATTACGAAGCTATGCTTCCTGCAATGATAGGGGCATTTGTCGCTTCTTTCACATCGCATACTTTAGGACTTGAAAAGTTTGAAGTCAATTTAAATCAGACAATAAATATGACGGATGCAAAAAATGTAATCGCTATAATTGTTTTAGGAATTGCATTTGGTATTGTAGGAAGACTTTTTTCTGTATTATTACAGAAATCAAAGATATTTATGAGTGAAAAAATAGCAAATCCATATATACGAATTGGTGTAATTTCTATTCCACTTGCATTATGCCTTTTATTTATCCTTTCAGGAAGATATACAGGACTTGGTACAAATCTTATATCAGAGGCATTAGGTGGAAATGAAGTATATTATTATGATTGGATTTTAAAATTACTATTTACAATCATAACTTTATCAATAGGATTTCAGGGTGGGGAAGTAACACCGCTGTTTTCAATAGGAGCAACATTAGGAGTGGTTTTAGGCAGCTTATTTGGAATATCTCCTATAGTGTGTGGTGCGCTTGGTTATGCAGCGGTATTTGGAAGTGCGACAAATACTTTAATTGCACCAATAATGATAGGAATAGAAGTATTTGGAGGAACAAATATGTTACCGTTTGTTATCGTGTGTGCAGTTGCGTACATAGTTAATGGAAATGCTTCGATTTATTCTGCCCAGCAGAAATCAGTAATGTAAAATGTAAATTATTATCATAAAAAGAATGTGTTAAATTTATGTAAATATTTATTTGAAAGTTGAATTTATCAGAATCCGGTGTTAGAATATCGGAGAAAAAGAAAGTAAATGGAGGTGAGTTTCATGGATAGTTGCGATAGTACAGGGCGAAGTTATATATGCAGTGAAAAGCGATGGCATATAAATATGTGGCTATCTATGAGACTTATTTAGCTACATAATATAGATATACGCCTTTAATAACACTGCATCAGATTTATGCCTTTACGTCACAGCAATGTAACTAAACGGTCTACTTAAGAGAAATCTGGAGTAGTGTTTTTTGTATGCTTAAATTAAGCAGGTAAAGAGGAGGCTGAAGTGGAAAAGACAGTTGTAAGAAATAATTATGTAGAAGAACTTGTAAATTTAATAAGAAGTGATTTAGATAAAGAAGAATTACTTGAACAAATATCTAATTATCATGAAAATGATATTGCAGATGCGTTGGAAAAATTATCGGAAGATGAAAGAAAAAAATTATATCCGATTTTAGGTGCAAAAAGAATTTCTGAAATATTTAGCTATTTAGAAGAAAATACCCGACAATATTTTGATGAGTTATCAGTGGAGAGTGCGGCTAAGGTAATTTCCCTTATGGATTCTGATGATGCTGTTGATGTACTTGAGCATTTAGAGGATTCAAAAAGAAAAGAAATTGTAAAAAAATTAGACGGAGATGCAGTTGCAGATGTAAAAATGATTTTGTCATTTGACGATAGTGAAATAGGCAGTTGCATGACAACTAATTTTATATGTATAAATAATAAACTTACAATTCGTCAGGCTATGAGTGAGCTTGTGAAGCAAGCCGGACAAAATGATAATATTACAACAATATATGTTATGGATGAAAATAAGAAATTTTTTGGAGCAATAGACTTAAAGGATCTAATTATTGCCAGAGAATATGATAAGTTAGATGATTTGATTAGTCATTCGTATCCGTTTGTATATGGACATGAGAAAATTGAAGATTGCATAGATAGAATAGTTGAATATGCTGAAGATTCCATACCGGTTTTATCAGCAGACAGATTTATAATTGGTGTAATTACGTCAGAAGATATTGTAGAAATGGTTGATGATGAGATGGGGGATGACTACGCTAAGTTAGCCGGTTTAACAGAAGAGGATGACTTGCAGGAAAGTGTAATTAAAAGTACAAAAAAGAGACTTCCATGGCTTATAGCTTTACTGTTTCTTGGAATGGCTGTATCTTCAGTTGTTGGAATGTTCGAATCTGTCGTAGCGATACTTCCGATAGTAATATGCTTTCAATCTTTAGTACTAGATATGGCAGGTAATGTTGGAACACAGTCTCTTGCAGTTACAATTCGTGTTTTAATGGACGAAAACCTAACGGGAAAACAGAAGATAGGATTACTAAGCAAAGAAATAAAAATAGGGCTATTAAATGGAGTACTGTTGGCAATAATGGCACTTACATTTCTTGGAGTATACATACATTTATTTAAGAACTATGGATGGTTAAATTCATTTATGATTTCAGGTTGTGTAGGAGCAGCTTTAATCGTTGCAATGGTTATTTCAAGTATGGTTGGAACGGTTATACCAATGTTTTTCCACAAAATAAAAATTGACCCGGCAGTAGCTTCAGGACCTTTAATTACTACGGTAAATGATTTAGTAGCTGTAGTAACATATTATGGTCTTTCAATGATGTTTTTAATTGATATTTTCAAAATAGCATAAGCATATGGCTTGACGTATGCTTATAAGATATCTATAATCGTGTTTGGTAAAAATTTTTTATTTAAATACCATATAAGAAAATAAAATAAACAAATTAGATTTTAACGGATTTATTCAAAAAACATCAAATAAATGTGATGAAAATACAATTATAGGAGTGATTGAAATGAATAAGACTAGGCAAATGTCAGAAACAATAAGACTTGGAATGCTTCTTGCTGTGTCAGGTGGATTTATGGATGCATACTCATACATAGAAAGAGATCAGGTATTTGCTAATGCACAGACAGGAAATATGTTGTTATTTGGTGTAAATTTATCTGAGGGAAATTTTTCAGTGGCAATGAGATATTTCCTCCCGGTATTAGCTTTCGCATTAGGGATTGCGTTAGCTGAGATTGTGCATAAAAAAGATTTGAATTTACTTCATTGGAGACAGGCAGCAGTTTTGGTAGAAGCACTTATATTACTTGGAGTAGCATTCTTTCCACAAAATATGAATCTGCTTGCAAATTCATTAACATCATTTGCATGTGGAATACAGGTTGAGAGCTTTAGAAAAATAAGAGGAAACGGAATTGCCACGACAATGTGTATTGGAAATATGAGAAGTGGAACTCAGAATTTATGTAATTATTTACAGGATAGAGATATTGAGAATTTAAAGAAAGCTTTATTATATTATGGAATTATTATCTGCTTTATTTGTGGAGCTATAATAGGAAATTTCTTTATAAAAATATTTGCAGAGAAAGCAATATTATGTTGCTCAGCACTTTTATTTTTTGCATTTATACTAATGTTTATAGATTACGAAAGAGAAAAAGAACAATAAAAAATATTATAATAAAAAAGCTGTCTATTTACAGGTTTGATTGGTAAGTAGGCAGCTTTTAGTTTATAATAAAACACAAAGAATATAACAAGATTAAAATTTAAATGATAAAAAATAGAATTAAAAATAAAAAGACAAGGTGGATAATTTTATGAATGAAAAGATTAGAAAACATATATTTTTTTATGGAAGAGTTCAAGGTGTAGGATTTAGATATTATTCAGTTTATAAAGCAAGGCAATTAGGACTTACAGGCTGGGTGAGAAATTTGTATGATGGCTCAGTAGAAATGGAAGTCCAGGGAGAGGAAAGAAGTATAGACGAACTGATAATGTTTTTAGAAAATCAGAGATTTATTCTAATAGAAAGAATGGATGCTAAGTCAATTAAATTAGAAGAAGATTATGATTTTTATGAGAGATAAAAAGACAGGCGTTTATGCTAATAGTAAAAAAATGATATAAAAATGAAAATTTGTAATATGGTGTTGTTGCAGAAGAAGGAACACCTGAAAATTTAGATGCAAATGGTGGAATATATCATCATATGCTAGAAACTCAGATGAAAAGTATGGAATGGAAATTTTAGGATTGAAAAATTTATAGATAAAAAATAAGGTTCTCTTTAGTGTAAATCAAATTTATATAAACAAAAGAGAATCTTTTTTTGTTAATGCAAAAATATTAGTTGCAAAAAATATAAAATCGGAAGCTGAAAAAATTCATAACCATATAGGTTATCTTTATATAGGTACTGATTATTTATTGAAAGTATGATAAAATCAATAAGTAGTATTTATTTGGGATGTTTTATAAGAGGAGAAGAGTATGTTATTAAATGAAAGCAACATAAATGTTGTACTTTTTAATAGTGCGATATATGAAATATTTGTGATAGCTGTAATGTATATATTTATTTCAAATATTCTTGAATTAAATAAAATACAAAAGAGAGTCTTTTTGGTAATATTCTTTGCCAGTATGTTTCCATTAAATATGTTTAGAGTTATAGTGCAGTATTACTATGAAGAATTAACAAATAAAACAATAGTAATCCTTTTGATAATGTTTGCAACTACGGTTATATACATATCAGCTTTGAAAATAATTACCACTTTAGATTATTTACATATTTTTATTGCGGATATGGGAGCACAAATAATTGCCGGAACATTTGTAGGAGGTATGTTTATATTATCTTCAAAAATCGTTAACAGACCATGGGAAATGTTGGTGCAATTAAAGATGTCTATACAAAATGTAATTATTTTCTTAAGTATTAATCTGATTACACTTTTTATTTGTTTAATCCTAAAAAAGTTGATATTAAAATATACCAAAAATTTTTGCAAAGAAAAACTAAAATATAAATGGTTACTATGGGGTATAGTTGTAATATTTAATGTAGGTGGATTTATAGCTACAACGGCCGGGGAGTTGTCTAAAAGAAATGTTATGATAACATCAATAGGATTAATAATATGTTTTATTTTTATAATGTATGAAATATCATGGATTGTTCGACTGAGAAAGGAAAAACAAATAAAGGAAGAAAATAAAATATTAAATATAGAAAATGCCGTTATGAAGGAATATTACAATACATTAGAATATCAATTAGAGCGGACAAGAAAATTTCGTCATGACATAGAAAAGCATATGAATGTGATAAGCGAATTGATTTTAAATAAAAATGAGCAGAAAAATTTAAAGAAATATGTTACACAAATTGAAGAACAATATCATTCATTAAAAAATATCAATTATTGTGGAAATCCTGTATTTAATGCTATTTTTTTGAATAAGCAAAAAGAATGTGAAAATAGAGAAATAGAATTAAAAATAAACATAAAGAAATTTAATATTGAAAATATACGTGAAATGGATTTAATAGCAGTTATTTCAGAAATAATTGAATATGCAATGTTTAGAGTAGATAAAGTACAGCCTGTTATTGAGTTTAATTGTGGAAATAATTTAGAAGATTTAATTATAGATGTAGAATATAAAGCTGTTAATTCAAATAGCAATAAAGACAAATTAACTGTAATTAATTCAGTTGTGGAAAAGTATGATGGTGCAATTGTTGTAAATAAAGATGATAATAAAGAAGAAGTTATTGTAATGTTATCAAATATATAAAGAAAAGAAGGAGAAGGTACAATGGGAGTTGATTATAATGTAGGACAGGTTTTCTTTAATAGTGCTATATTTCAAACTTTAGCGATATTAGGAATGTACACGTTTATTGCAGAAGTATTGTGTTTAGATAAGAAACAAAGAAAGATATTCTTTGTGGTATTTTTTATGAGTATGTTACCTCTAAATTTACTGAGATTTTATATACAGTATTATGTTAATGATTTGCCAAATAAGAGCGCTGTCATGGGAGCGATTATGGCATTGATAACAGTTATATACATTTCGGCATTAAAAATCCTTACTAATTTAGATTATATTTATATTTTTATAGCCGATATGTGTGCACAGATAGTTATGGGGACAACAATAGGAATGCCGTATGTTGCAATAGCAAGACTTGCAGGAAGAACAGAAAAAGATTTTTTACATATACCGTTTGGTAAAAAAGATATTCTACTAATATGTATACTAATTGCAGTGTATACAGTAATTTTACGATTATTAGGGAAATTTTTTAGAAAAAAGCTTTCATTTTTTATTAAGAAACCTTTAAAACACAGATGGATTCTATGGACAGTAGTTATTGTATTTAATTTAATGGGAACAGTTACATTGACTCCTGTATTTTATGGAAAGTATGATGTTATTTTTTCTTCAGTTTTGATGGCAGCATTTTTTGTAGCAGTATTATATGAAATTGCATGGCTTGTACGCCGTAACAGGGAAAAGCAACTAAAAGAAGAAAACAGAGTCTTAAATATAGAAAATGCCGTTATGAAGGAATATTACAATACATTAAAATATCAAATTGAAATGACAAGAAAATTTCGTCATGACATAGAAAAGCATATGAATGTAATAAATGATATGATTGCACAGGATGAGGATAATGCAGAAATTGAAAATATTGCAGATAAGGTTAATTTTGATTATGGATATTTAAAAAACGAATATTTTTGTGACAATCCAATACTAAATTCAATACTGATAAATAGAAATAATGAATGTAAGAATTGGAATATTAGATTAGATATTGATGCAGAAAAATTCAATAACGATAAAATTAAAGAAATTGACTTAATAGCTTTGATATCGAATTTATTTGACAATGCTATTGAAGAATGTAAATCAATTGCAAAGGAAAATTCAGATACACAAATAAAGTTCAAGATGAAAAATGAATCTAATAATATATTAATAACTATAGACAATTCAACGACTAAAAAGGAAATACTAGAGAAAGGAGTAACAACTAAGTCGGATAAATATGCTCATGGAGTAGGTTTAGAAATTGTTGAAGAAATTACTAAAAGATATAATGGAAAAATGGAAAGAAAGATTCAGGACAATATATATGAAACTCATATTATATTAAAAACTGAATAATAGAATTATAATCGAATACAAAGAAAATTATTTTTTTTAAAAATAAAAAGAGACAAAATCGACATAAATCGACAAGAAATCGACATAACTTGCAGTGAATATTGTTGAATAAATGATAAAATATTAAGAGTGGATATACTAAAAGAAGCGGTGAGGAATTTATGAACAAAAATATTGTAATATTAGATGATTGCCAAAGCGAGGCAGAAAAAACAAGATTCATATTATGTAGATTTTTTAGAGATATAGTTAATAGTACAAGTTGGAATATGGTTATATATACTGATGGGAAAAAATTAATAAATGATATAGAAAAGAGTGAAATTGAACCTACGATGATTTTTTGCGATGTTGATATGGAAACAGAAGAGTATAATGGAATTGATATTGCAAAGAAAATTAATGTTCTTGCACCACAAAGTCATATTGTTTATTTAACGAATTATCTTGAATATGCACCCGATATATTTCAAACAGAGCATTTGTATTTCGTTTTAAAGTCAGAACTTGAAAAAAGGCTTCCTGAAATTTATATCAAAATGATTAATAAAACGAAAGAACACCAGAAGACTCTTAGAATTGAAGGAAAGAGAAATAAGTTTATTGCAATAAAATATCTTGATATAGTTTACATAGAAAGAAAGGGAAGAACTACTTTTATTCATGGAAAAGAAGAGGAGTGGGAGACATATTTGCCACTTAATAAATTAGAAGAACTAATAGAAGATAGCAGCATAATAAGATGCCATAATAGTTTTATGGTTTCGATGAATTACATAAAGAAATATATCAGGGAATTATGCACTATGGTTAATGATGAAAAGATTCCAATAAGCAGAAAATATCAGCCGATTTTTAAAGAAGCTTTTGTAAAATGGAGCAAGGAACAGATATAAAAATATTTATAAATAATTTAAAGGCAGAGAACATTTGTAAGTTAATAATGACTTATAAATGTTCTTTTTTTATCTGGAATAAAAATGTGCAAAAATCGACACGAAAACGACATAAATAGCAAAAATGGATGTGGATGGAAATGGTAAAATATTAATAAGAATTATGTAAATGTTGGGCGGGATATCAAAGGAAGAAATTTAATAATTAACGTGTTGAGAAAGGAGAAAATATGAAAAGAAAAAATGTAGGTAAAGTGTTAATTCTAGTTATGATTTTGGGAATGCTTTGGTATACAGGTAACAGTAATTGTGTTAACGCGAAAGTTAAGAGTGTATACAGTTCTAATGACAATGTAACAATGAAAGGCAAATTAAAGAAGGTTAAGTATTATTATGGAGGTGAATATCAGATTAATTATGTTTTATATGTTAAACCTAAATTTGTTGTTGAGCATTCATATATGTACGATGATGCACCTATTCAAAGTAGAATATGTGTATATATAGATAAAAAACAATGGAAAAAATATAAAAATAAAAAAGTTAAAATAAAAGGAACTATGACGGAGAATTCAGCGTATTACTGTACACCATTTGGAATATATGACATAGATAGCATAAAGAAAATTGAAAAATAGAAAAGAGGCGATTTAGTTGAAAAAAAATAAAATAGTACGGAAAATAGAGGTAAAAAAAATTATATCTTGGATTCTTACAGTTATATTAATAGTAGGAATAATGGATGGGTTAATTTTTGAAAAAGAAGTGCAGGCTGCATCAAACCCATATGGAAAATGGCAGGATACAGAGTATGGTGATAAAGGTGGAGATGGAATTCCGGAAATTCGTTGTACATGGTTTGCATGGCAGTGTGCATATGACAGAACGGGTGTAGTGTTACCGAAGTTTGGAAATGCGGGTTCATGGCTAAAAAATGCTAAAAATAGTGGACTATCAACGGGTACAGTAGCAAGAGCAAATTCTATAGCAGTTTATAATCATAACGGATCTGATTGGGGACATGTTGCGTATGTGACATCTGTAAGTGGGAATATAATGTATGTTGATGAAGGAGGAAGAAAAGACTTAGATCATACATCTTCTCAAGGTGTGGCATATGCAAGAAGAGTTCCATCAAATATAGGAAGTGCAGAATGGTCTGGAGAAAAATATAATACATTGGCAGGATTTATATATTTAAAAGATGTTCCAGCACCAAAACCAGTGATACCTAATGCTCCATCAAATGTTAATTTAAATAAAAACGATATAGGATTGAATGATGGATTGAGTGTAACATGGAATGCGTCATCTGGAGCTACAAGTTATGATGTTAATTTGGTATGCATAACTAATAGTGCAAATAATCAATCAAAATCAGTAGGTGGAACAAGTGCATCCTTTTCAATAACAAAGGTCGGAACGTATAAAATTAATGTAAGAGCAAAGAATTCTGCTGGTACAAGTTCTGCAACAGAATCCGCAAATTGTGTAGCACATGAAAATGTAATAGTCAAATATGTGGATTGGAACGGTGACATAATAGGAAAAGAACAAAGTGTAAAGTGGGGAGGAAATGCAAGTGCACCTATAGCACCGGAAAGAGAAGGCTATACATTTCAAAATTGGAGTTCAGACGGAAAAAATATTAAATCTAATGTAGTGATTGAAGCAATATATAAAATTAATACATATGCTGTTTCATTTGTAGATTATAACGGAGATGTTATAGATAAAGTACAAAAAGTGGAATGGTCATCTTCAGCAATTGAACCTACAAATATTCCTACAAAAAAAGGATATATTTTTACAGGGTGGGACACTAGCGAATATAAATGTGTAAAGAAAGCGTTGACTGTTAAGGCAACATATGTTTGGGAAAACACAAATCTTCCAATAATTACAGAAATTGAATCGGCAAAAAGAAATGAAGAAGCAACAGGTTATGATATAAAAGTTAAACTGACAAATTTTCCAAATGATTTCACGAAAGGAAAGTTGGTTTTTGCATTAATAACAAAAGAAGGAAAAATGGTTGCATCAGAAATTAAGTCCATTAGTATGCCGGAAACAAAAGAAATAAGTGAAACGGCAACTATTTTATATTCGGGATTGGTTTCGCGAGTTCAAGTATCGATGATTGGTGTAGTTGATGATGAAACAACAGGAACACCGAAGGCAAAAGCTGTGACAGCACCTGTAGATGTTGGTAATAAGTGGTCAGACTGGATGACAACAGTACCTATAGGAGATGATATTATTACTGAAAGTAGAGATGAGTATAGATATAAAGATAGTAAGATTATAAAATCAGCAACACAACCAACTACCCCGGAAGGTTATAATTTAATTTCTAAAAATTCGACAGGAACATATACTCAATGGGGAAGTTGGAGTGGATGGAGTGATTCACCTATTTCAGGCAATATTTTAAAGGATGTAGGAACACAATCTGTAGTGGCTAGTTATGTTACACAATGGAATTATAAGAGATGGGTATCAGCTGATGGTAGAACATCGGGACCTACAAATGGAACTTGGGGTGGAAAAGCATGCAATATTTATCAAGAAAGAGGATGGGGAGGAGAATTGACTTGCGTTGGCGGTCAAAATTCTAACCAGGCAGGATATTTTAAGCTTTATGGAAGTGCCCCATGTTGGTATTATCCATGGACTAGACAGGTAGCGGGTTCTTATAAGACACAATATAGGTATCGTACAAGAAGTGAATACTATAATTATATATATAAACAAAATGAATTTAGCGAATGGCAACCAGATAAAGTAGAAACTTCTGATACAAGAGAGGTAGAAAAAAGAAAGGCATATAGATTCAAAACAAATTCTACAGAGGTCCCATGTTATAATTACAAACGATATAAATATACAAATATTAATAATGGAAAGATTGTATATAGTTATACAAGTATTTATGCAGATGGAATGGACTATCCGGGCGAATGGGAATACAAGACAGAATTTGAAGAACTTAAAAAAATAGCGATAGTAGATGATAACATCGAATTATATAATGGAACAGGAGAGAATTCATGGTATAAAGCAGATGTTAATAACGAGGGAACAAGCACCGTTTTTGAAACAAAATCATCACTTGAAGATCAAAAAGGAACACATCGTAAATTTGAGGGAAAAGCGGAAGGTGCAGCGGGCAAAGTTGCAACATTAATGGTTTATAAAGGACAAAATACGGATCCTATTGCTAGTCAAATTGAATATATAGGTCAGGTTACAATAGATGAAGATGGAAGTTATAAATTTGACTATGTAACAAAGGAAGAACCATCGGTAAAAACAGGTGATTTTGTTATAACCTTAGGAATTGAAGGCTCAACTAATTATCAGATAGTTGGAAAAATTGAAGCACCAAAACAAGTATATACGGTTGACTTTGTTGATAATGATGGAAATAGTATTGGTGAGCAAAAGAAGGTTGTTGATGGTGGAACTGTAGATGCACCGGAAGTTCCTGAAAAAGAAGGAATGGATTTTGTAGGTTGGGACACTGGCTTAAAGAATATACGAGAGAACATGGTTATTACAGCACAATATAAAAAGAAGAAATGTACTGTAATATTTGTTGATTGGGATAAAACATCCATTGAAATAAAGGAATTTAATTATGGGGATATATTGTCAATTGATAATATACCTGAAAAAGCCGGACAGATATTTGATAAATGGGTTGATGAAGAAAAACAGGAAGTTAAAGAGGTTAAATCCAATATGATAGTTCAAGCTTCATATAAGGATACGAAATACACTGTTAAGTTTTTGGATTGGAATGGAGACATAATAAGTGAACAAGAAATAAGTTACGGTGGAGAGGCAAAATTGCCAGAAAATCCAGAAGCACCAAATGATATATCTGTATTTGAATGTTGGAATAGATATGAAGAAGCTATGTATGTTACACAGGATGTAGCATTGTCACCTGTTGCAAAATATATAAAAAATACAGATAAACCAATTTTTACAAAGCAATCTGGAAATTATGAAGGAGAACAAAAAGTTGGTATATATTCCTTAAGTTCTAATACTGATATATATTATACAGTTTTAAGTGGTGAATGGGCAGAAGTCGCATGCCTAAATGAAGGTAGTTTTAAAAAATACGATGAACCGATAAGCGTATCACAAACGTCAACTATATTAGCGTATGCAGTTGGAAGAGAAGCTAATTCGAGTGAATTAGAAAGAGTAGATATTAAAATTAACGAAGAAACAACAACAGATAGTGAACTGACATCAAAGGATACAACAACAGAAGTAGTGACGGCACAAGAAACAACAGAGAAAATAACAAATAAGGATACTACGACTGAAAAAATTACTGAAAAAGAAACAACAACTCAAAGAGAAGAATTACTACCAACAAAACCATCAGGCTTGCAAGCAATAGTTGATAAAAATAATAACTACAATATTTATTGGATTGCCGGAAACAATGTAATGTATTATCAAATCTATGTGAATGGAGAAAACGTAGGTAATACTATATCAACAAATTATAGAATTCCAGCATCGTACTTTACTAATAATGGAGAATATAAAATTGAAGTAGAAGCAGTAAACAATATTGGAGCATCTGATAGAGCTGTTGTTATATATAAAGTTGAAAACGAGGAAGTGAGTTCGGATGGTATTGCAACGGGAATAAGTAATATACAGAAAGAAACAACAGAAAATTTGGCAACAATTCGTACAGAAAATGTTGAAAAATCATCAACTACAATGTCACAACAAGCTATAAGTAAAGAAAGTACAACAAGTGTTTCTATAACAACAAAAGAATCAATGAATAATGTTGTTATAGCAAAGGCATCAATCAAGAAGATTATAAACAAAGGTAAAAAGAAAATTTTTGTTAATTGGAAAGCACAGAGAGGAGTTGATGGATACCAGATACAGTATTCAACTAATAAAAAGTTTACTAAGAAATTAAAGAATAAAAATGTAAAAGGTTTCGTTAAAGAAAAGATGACAATAAAAGGATTAAAGAAAAAGAAATTATATTATGTTAGAGTCCGTGCGTATAAGAAAAATGGAAATGAAACTGTTTACGGTCCTTGGTCAAAAATTAAAAAAATAAAGATTAACAAATAACATATTATTTTATTTTGTTATGAGACAAAAATGCCAAATCTTATTGTGAGAAAAAACAGTAAGATTTGGCATTTTTTTGATTTAGTTATTCTTATTTATATGTTAAAGTTAATATTGGTATTAGTATTTACAAAGGCAGAAAATATTAAACGAACAACAGGGAGATATTATGGAAAAAACAAATGATGTAATCATAACATTGATAAATGGCGGGTTTTATGAAATCTTTTTGATTTTTGCAATGTACTATAGTTTCGTGATTTTACTTGGAATAGAGAAAAGCAAAAGAAGAATTTTTTTACCAATATTCTTTGCTAGTATGCTTACTTTTAATTTAACAATAATGTATTATACATATTTTGGAGATGACTCTGTTAATAGTAAGTGCATTATTTTGATGCTTCAGGGAATAAATACTCTGATTTATTTTTGTACATTAAAAGTGATAACAAAGAAAAAATATTTGGAAATATTTATTTCAGACATGATAGCACAGATAATATCTATTGTTATATCATTTAGCCCAATTACAATAATAGCTCATATACTTGGGAAAAAACAAAGAACTCTTATAACATTAGAATTGAGTTTAAATAATATAATTACCTTTGCAACAGTATTAGTGATAATGATTGTATTGATTGCAATAGAAAAATATGTGCTTAAAAGGTTTTTTGATGATTATTTTAAAAGTGAAATAAAACATAGAATATTTTGGTGGATTATTGTATTGATATTTACCATAAGCGGATTAACTACAACAGCTATTCAAAGTGGAAGTACTATCTTTATTGCAATGAATATTATTATGATTATAATAATGTTTTCTGTGTTATATGCAGTTTCATGGTTTATGCGTTTGCAAAAAGAAAAACAGATAAAGAAGGAAAATCAGATTTTAAGTATTGAAAATGCAGTTATGAAAGAATACTATAATACATTAAAATTTCAGATGGAAAGAACAAGAAAGTTTAGACATGATATTGAAAAGCACATGAATTTGATAAAAGACATACAAACATCTAAAAGAAGTAAGCAGGATATTTTAAAATATGTAGGACAAATTGAGGAACAATATAATAATCTTAAAACGATAGATTATTGCGGAAATCCTGTTATAAATGCAATATTTGTAAATAGAAGAGAGCAATGTGAAAATCAGGGAATTAATATTAAAATTAAAGTAGGAAATTTTGATGCCAAACAAATTTCTGAAATGGATTTAGTGGCGTTACTCTCAAATATATTTGATTTAGTAATAGAAAATAGTGAAGTTACAAATGTGAAAAATTTAGATTTTAAATGCTCTAAAGAAAAAAATAATTTCTTAATCTGCATTAAATTTGATGGTAATTTTAATAAAAATAAAGATAAGATGAAAATTAGTGTAATAAAAGAAATTACAGAGAAATACCAGGGAGTATTTGATGATAAATATTTGAATGGAGCAAATGAGATTACGGTTATTATTTAAAGAAAGATTGTATTTTGAAAATAAAATATAATACAAATGAAAAGGTAGATTAATGTATAGCGGAAAAGAATTAGTTATAAATATGATAAATGCAGCAGTTTTAGAATTGCTGGTAAGTATTGCAACATATTATGCAATTAAAATATTACTTGGGGTACAAAAAGATAAAAGATTAAAATTGTTTTGCATTATTTTAATGAAATTATTTTTTCTTAATTTGACAATTGTGTTTTATAAATATACACACATACTTACGCAAGATGAGACTAATACAATAACTATTATTAATGGAATATACATATTGATATTTTTTGCCCTATTAAAATTACTCACAGGTAAACCATATTTAAAAATTATGTTAGCAAATTTTATTGTCGAGACATTTGGAATTGCATTTATAGTTATGCCTACGGTTGTGATAACCGGTGGAAAGAATGATATGCTACCTTATTTTGTAAAAACAAATATGGATAGTAAAAACATTATAATAGCAATTGTCGCATTATTAATATCTATATTTGAAATTTTTATAATGACAACAATTATAAAGAAATGCTTTGGAAACTTTTATGAAAAGAGAATAAAGTATCCTATTATATGGTGGATGCTATTGATTGTTTTTGATATGTATGCGTTTTTTGTTAATTCTGCGAAATCTTTTGTGACTAAAGAAATCATGTTTGTTATTGTTTTATATGTTTTTAGAATTTGCACAGCTATTTTAATTATGTATAGTGTATCTTGGATAATCCGCAAGAAAAATGAAAAAAGAATAGCACAGGAAAATAAAATTTTAAATATAGAAAATACAGTAATGAAGGAATATTATCGGACACTTAAATATCAGATGGAAAATACCGAAAAGATTAAACGTGATATTGAGATTAAAATGAAAGAAATCAGAACGTTATTAAGCCAAAATAATGAAATTGATTCTTTTGAAAAAGGCATTTGCGAAATGCCAATGATTAGCGATAATAATTTGTATAATTATTGTAATAACATATTGATTAATTCAGTTATTGAAAATAAAGTAAGACAATGCGGGCAAAATGAAATTAATATAAAAATTGAAGCTGATGTAAATGAACAGATTTTAGTAAGTGAAATTGATTTAATAGCAATAATAGCAAACCTATTTGACAATGCGATAGAAGAAAGTAAAAAATTAAAACAAGGGGAAATTGAATTTTATTGTAAATGTAATATGGAAGTGCTTGAAATTAAAATTAATAATAAAACTTTAAAACAAAGTCCGATTACAATTGGTGATACAACTAAGAAAAACAAGCAGGAACATGGAATGGGACAGGCTATTATATATGATATTGTTAAGAAGTACAACGGAAAAATTAAGGTGTATGTTATGGAAAATAGATATTATACAGAGATGGTAATATAAGTTCACAAAATCTTCACAAAAAAATTAGCACTCACCTCTTGACAGTGCTAATAAAACGAGTTATAACGTAGTCAGAACAAAGGAAGAGAGTTAAAAGATAAGGATTTAAAGATTAATGAATGATAATTCAGGTAATTGTTTTTAGTGAATGATGATTCAGCAATCAGTAAAAATCCAAGTGTTTAACCAAAACCTTAGTTTACAATATAAAAACTACACCTCGGATTTCTCCGATAGTGCAAATATAATTTTTATATCTGATTTGAAAGGAGATATGACTTATGATGATGCCTAGTATTTTTGGAGAAAACTTATTTGATGATTTTATGAATGATTTTACAGATGATTTTGCATTCCCGGCATTTGCTGATGCAGGAAAAGAATTGTATGGTAAACATGCAAAGAATTTGATGAAAACAGATGTAAAAGATACTGAAAACGGATATGAGGTAGATATAGACCTTCCGGGATTTAAAAAGGACGAAATCCAGATGAAACTGGAAGATGGTATGTTAACAATCAGCGCCGCTAAAGGTCTTGATAAGGATGAGAAAGATAAGAAGGGTAAATATGTAAGACGTGAACGTTATGCAGGAAGTTTGAGCAGAAGCTTTTATGTAGGTGATAATGTAACAGTCGAAGATATACACCCTAAATATGAAAATGGTATTTTATCATTCAATGTTCCAAAAGAACAGGAGAAGATAGAACCAAAAAGTAAATACATTGCTATTGAAGGATAAAATAGCATAAGATGAATCATCAGAAGATGAATCATCAGAAGATGATTTGAATAAAACTCCCTTTGCCGATGCGTGAAGGGAGTTTTTATATGCCATAAATTAGTTATACGTAGAGTGAAAATATTAAATTTTCAAATAGTAGCTTTCAATGGAAATATCCATTATGGTATAGCAAAAATATTAATGCAAAAGGCGATTATTTTGCAATGAACAGTAAAAATATGAAAATAAATGATTTCAATTTAATAGAAGAGTATGTAAGATAATATAGTTTATATCGAATAATATGGAAGAAATTAGGATAAACATTTAGAAGCGTAATTATTTAAATACGCATAGTATATATGCTGTCTTTTATGTATAATAGATATATTGACGAAGATGTAAAACTTAAGGAATACAAAAATTGTTCCGTTTTGATAACTGTTTTTAATAATAGTCATGAATAAAAATAAATATATTATAAAAAGAGGAAAAAAGAATGAATCACTATGTGTTAGAAGTATGCGTGGATTCTGTAGAATCAGCTATTGCGGCAACTAATGGAGGGGCAACCAGAATTGAATTATGTTCAAATATTATTATAGGAGGAACAACGCCTGATTTAGAGTTATTTAAAATAATAAGAAATAAAATTCAAATTCCAATAAATGTTATGATAAGACCAAGATTTGGAGATTTTTGCTATACAGAATCGGAATTTGAGATAATGTGCAGACAAAGTGAAAAATTTGCAAGAGAAGGAGCAAATGCCATTGTTATAGGTTGTCTTAATCCTGATGGAAGTTTGAATGAGGCATATATGAAGGAAATTATGAATATGGCAACAGGATGCAGAGTTACTCTTCATAGAGCATATGATATGTGCAAAAATCCATTTGAAGCATTTGAGACCGCTAGAAAATTAGGCGTAGATACAATATTGACTTCAGGACAAAAAAATAGTTGTATTGAAGGTGCAAAGTTAATTAAAAAACTAGTTGAAAGATCAAGTGGTATAGAGATTTTAGTTGGTGCAGGTGTAAATTCAGATAATATTATGGAAATAGCTAAAATAACCGGGGCAAAAAGCTTTCATATGACAGGTAAGGTTGTAGAAAACAGCAAAATGGAATATCGAAATGATGATGTTAATATGGGAATTTCCGGGTTAAGTGAATATGAAATTTATAGAACAGACGAAAAAAATATAAGAAAAACAGCTGAAATGTTAAAATTATTAAAATAATGCTTAATATAATTATACAAATAATTTGCACATAGTTTAAATAATTAAATTGTAGAAAAATAATAAATTTATTGTTGCATGATTTAACAATAAGTGATAAAACAGAATTTGTAAAAAGTAATAGTTAGTTGCGTAGAAAGGGATACATTGCAATAAAGTGTCTTGATTACAGAGAACCGAGGTAGCTGAGAATCGGAAGAAAAGAATTGTTGTAACATCACCCTGGAGCATCTCTCCCAAAACTTTTTATAGTGAGTAGGCAGAGACGTAGTCTTCACGTTACAGAAGAAGCTGTTGGATGTGACAGTGATAAGTGGTTTTAATTAGTGATAATTATTTCAAACAAAGTGGTACCACGAAATTGATATTTTCGCCTTTGTTGTCGTAAGACAATGAAGGCTTTTTCTTTTGTAATAAAAGAATAAACTAGCTAAATAATAACAAAAGAGAGGTAATACAAATGAATGGAATCTTAATGATGGTAATTGCGATTGTAGTACTTGGAGGAGCGTATCTTCTTTATGGTCGTTACCTTCAAAACAAATGGGGCATTGACCCTAATGCAAAAACTCCGGCATATGAATTACAGGATGGAGTTGATTATGTACCGGCGGATACAAATGTGGTATTTGGACATCAGTTTGCATCAATAGCAGGTGCGGGTCCTATTAATGGACCTATTCAGGCAGCAGTTTTTGGTTGGCTTCCTGTTTTATTATGGTTGCTTGTAGGTGGTGTGTTCTTCGGAGCTGTTCAGGATTTTGCATCAATGTATGCATCAGTTAAAAACAAAGGTCGTACAATTGGTTACATAATTGAAGAATATATTGGAAAATTAGGAAAGAAATTATTTTTACTTTTCTGTTGGTTATTCTGTATTTTAGTAGTTGCAGCATTTGCAGATGTTGTAGCTGGAACATTTAACGGATTTACAGTACCTGAAGTTGCAGGACAGGCAGTAGAAAAAATCTCAGCAAACGGTGCAGTAGCAATGACTTCAATTTTATTTATTTTTGAAGCAGTAGCACTTGGAATGATTTTAAAATATGCAAAATTAAATAAATGGGTAAATACAGTAATAGCAATTGCAATGTTAGTAGTAGCAGTAGTAATTGGTTTAAACTTCCCTGTTTATTTAACAAGAGAAACATGGCATCTTTTTATATTCGCTTATATATTTATTGCCAGTGTAGTTCCTGTATGGGCATTATTGCAGCCTAGAGATTATTTAAACAGTTATTTATTAATTTTTATGATTGTAGGTGCAGTTGTAGGTATATTTGTTTCAAATCCTTCATGTAACTTACAGGCATTTACAAGTTTCAACGTAGATGGACAGTATATGTTCCCAATTTTATTTGTAACAATAGCATGTGGTGCCGTATCAGGTTTCCATTCACTTGTTTCATCAGGAACAGCTTCAAAGCAAATTAAAAATGAAAAGAATATGTTACCTGTATCATTTGGTGCAATGCTTATGGAAAGTATGCTTGGTGTAATCGCATTAATCGCAGTTGCTTCATTTGCAAAAGGAGAAGCAGCAGCACAGGGCTTAACAACACAGCCACAGATTTTTGCAGGTGCAATTGCAAACTTCTTATCAGCAGTTGGTTTACCACATAATTTAGTATTTACATTAATTAACCTTGCTGTTTCAGCTTTTGCTTTAACATCACTTGACTCAGTTGCAAGAATTGGTCGTCTTTCATTCCAGGAATTCTTCTTAGATGAAGGAGTAACTGATGATAATATGACACCATTCCAGAAGGTAGTAACAAATAAGTATTTTGCTACAGTTATTACATTAGTTCTTGCATTCTTACTTGCAAAAGTTGGTTATGCAGAAATTTGGCCATTATTTGGTTCAGCAAACCAGTTGTTATCAGTACTTGCTTTAGTAGCTTGTGCAGTATTCTTAAAGAAAACAAAACGTCAGGGTTGGATGTTATGGGTACCAATGTTCTTTATGATGGCAGTTACATTTACAGCCCTTGGAATGACAATTTACAAATTAAGTGGAGCATTTGCTACAACAGGATTATCACTTGGAAATACATTACAGTTAATCTTTGCAGTATTACTTTTAATCCTTGGTGTAATTGTTGCCGTACAGGGTGTAAAGAAGTTATTTGAAAAGAATGAAGAAAAAGAAGTTGCATAAAATGAGACGTAAGTAAGTTATAAAGACTGTCGTATTAAAATGATAGAATGATATGCTACCCTCATATAGGACAATAAAATATAAAAGTCCTATATGGGGGTATTTTTATGTCCAGAAAAAGCAAAATAGATCCAATAGTAAAAGTAAAAATAGTTGAGCAATATTTTGATGGAGAGATTGGACTGAGTCAGGCAAGTAAAAAACTTGGAGTTGCCTCCCAAAGTATTAGAAAATGTATTTCTATATACCAATGCAATGGACCAGCAGGTTTACTTAATCAGCCCAAAAACAAGAGTTACTCAAAAACACTAAAAATATCTGCGGTAAATGATTATCTTAATGGAGCAGGTTCTCTTGATGATATTTGCTCAAAATATGGAATCCGTTCACATACACAACTTTTAAAGTGGATTAAGGTGTATAATTCTGGTGGAATATTAAAAACATCCACTGGAGGTGCTTGCATGAAAAAAGCAAAATCAACGACTCTTGATGAGCGATTAAAAATAGTTATGGAATGCCTGACAAATGATAAGAATTATGGAGCAATGGCTTTGAAATATCAATGTTCTTGTCAATAAGTTCGTAACTGGGTAAAACGGTACGAAAAAATGGAAAGTAAAGGTCTGGAAGACCGCCGTGGTAGACGAGTCGGATCATTACCAAGTCGTACACCTGAGGAAGAATTACGTGATAGAATCGCTGAACTCGAAAGAAAAAATCTTGATTTACAAATGGAAAATAATCTGTTAAAAAAAGTCAGAGAACTGGAAAGGAGGGACCGTTATCTTTAGTTCACCGTTTAGCTGCATATAAGGCAATCAAAGAATTATCCTCTGACAAGAGATATCCTATAGATAAACTTTGTAAGTATCTTAATATTACACGCTCTGCATACTATAACTGGCTAAAGCATCCGGAAAGCAATAATGAATTGCAGAATGAAACGTTATCTGTTGAAATTCAAAAGATACATAAAGAACATCCGGATATGGGATATCGTAGAATCCGAGATGAATTAGATGGACACAAAGGAATTCATGTGAATGATAAACGAGTTCTCCGCATCTGTAGAAAATATGATATAAAGTCAAATATTAAATGGAAACCCAAAAGCTGTACCAGAGGAGACCGGAATCCCGATCACATTGCAAAAAACTATTTGCATCGAGATTTTCATGCGGATAAGCCGAACGAGAAATGGCTCACTGATGTGTCCGAGTTTAAATATTACATTGGAAATGAAGTCCACAAGATATATTTGAGTGCCATTTTAGATTTATACGATCGAAGAATTGTAACTTTTAAAATAAGTGACCATAATGATAATCCATTAGTTATGGATACTTTTGATGAAGCAGTTCGCTTGGAACCTGATGCACATCCACTCTTCCACTCTGATCGTGGATTTCAATATACAAGTGCGCAGTTCCGTACCAGATTAAAGAAACATCATATGAAACAAAGCATGTCAAGAGTCGCCCATTGTATTGATAATGGACCGATGGAAGGATTTTGGGGGATTCTAAAGCGAGAGATGTATTACTGCCAACATTTCAATGATAGAACTGCCTTAATTGCAGCTATAACCGATTACATTAATTACTACAATAACCAACGATTACAAAGAAAGTTAAATGTGATGACACCAATGGAATATCATAATCAATATATAAAAGTAGCTTAAAAATATCGCCAGCCGTAAATCGGCTGACGATACAAAAATTTATTATTTTTTATTGTCCTATTGACAGGTAGCACACCATTTCTTTTAATTTCTTGCCAATAGAATCGAAATCAATATCCTTCATGAAATCACCTCATATTATATGATATATAATTGTAATATTTTTATAGCTGTAGTATAATAATCCAAAACTATAAAAAAGTTTAGCCACAGAGTAAAAACAAGCAGAAAGGAGAGAAGATAGGGGTTATAGAAGCAATTATTTTGATAAAAATGATGCATATGATAACAACAATGGTTGGTATAAATGTATTAAGTGTGGACGTAGTTTCAGAAAAGGTGATATGGATATTGACCACATTATTCCACAGAAATATGGTGGAAGAGATTCCGTATTAAATTTACAATGTATTTGTAAGCATTGTAATCGTTCTAAGCAAGCTAGTTTAAGAGATACCCCAAAAGATTTGTTTGGAGCAACTAAAAGGAAAGTAAAAAGTTATTATAATAATTAAAACGTTTTTATAAAATTTGAATATCATATAAAAATACAGACCATTTAAAGAAAAAATGAATATTCATATAATTAAAAGGCAGTATAGCGAGATTATTTCCGTAAGGGAAAAGAAAGGAAGTATTATGAAAGAATTTTTTAGTATGGGAAAAACTATGAAAAAATTAATTTCTGTTGTAATGTCTCTGGCATTGTTGCTTACTTCAGCAGGAGTAATTTTTTCAGGTAGTGATGTAAAGGGAGCAGCGGCAGAAGTTGTTTCATCAATGGATTATTATTCAACAAATGATGGACCAACAATTACACATTCAGGAGTTGGTACAGTCAGCTATGGATTTGTAATGCCAAAGTTTAACGGAAAAGCCAGTAGTGAACTTTCCATTGCAGATGTGGAAAAAGACATTCAGGTTTATGTTAAACAGGAAAACGGAACAAATGGTGAATGGAAGAAAATTGAAGATGTAAGTTACTTCAAGTGGAATGACACTTGGGCATGGGAATATCAGTCATGGGGTGGCTGGATTTGCTGGATGAAACTTACAGAAACAACATATTTCCGTTTCCATGGAAAAACAAATAACATAAATCTTGATTACAAATTGGAACTTAACAAACTTTCAAAGTATAAGCTTACAAGTATTTCTACAACAGAAACAAATATTCAGGCAGATACAACAGGTGGTTCAGCTACACATTGGGGAGCATGGACATTTAATGGAGACAAGAGTATCAAGTATGAACAGATTCAGGATGATGTTAACATTACAGTAGACAACAATGACGGAAAAGGATTTGTTCAGTTTTTAGGCAATGCAGCATCAGGATTTCTGTGGGATCAGAACTTTGGATATTACTCAGATGGTGATGGTGGATATTGGTTTACAAATATCAGTTGGTCATTTACATTAAGATTTGCATCAAAGTCAAATCCAAATGTACATCAGGATGTAAAAGTTACATATACAAAGCCAACCAGATCAAATTACAAAATCACAGCATATAATGGCACATCATACGATGCAAGCACAAGTGGTACAGCATCAGTTGGTATTCCACTTCCAAAAATTGGTGGAACAGAAGCTATAAAAGATGATTTGGATTTATTTAAATACGAAGTTAAGGTAGATGGAAAGTGGATTCCACTTACAGATGTTGCAGCCTGTGGATGGGTATATGAAGGAAGTGGTTACAACAAATATTCACTAAGCAGTCAGTGGGGTTATTTTGTTGATCATGTTTATGGACTTTGGCTCCAGCCTGTAAGACAGGATACAGAAATAAAAGTCACATATCCTATTGATGGTAAAAAAGGTGGAGATGCAAGTAATAACTATGTATTGTATACAATTAAAGGAAATACATCTTATAAGCCAACACTTCCATCAGATATGTCAGATATTAAAGTAAATGACAATTCAAATGCATATACACCGGCAGGTTGGAAGATGATTTTCAATGATGAATTTGATGGTGCATCTCTTGACACAAGCAAGTGGTCATATGATGAAGGATTCTTACTTAAAGAAGACGATATTAACACAGCCGGTTGGGGAAATCAGGAACTTGAATACTACACAAGAGACAATGTATCAGTAAAAGATGGTGCATTAAATATTCTTATGAAAAAGCAGTCAAAGGTATTTACAGAAAAAGGTGATCCATCTAAGAAAGCAACTGCTCAGTATTCATCAGGAAAGATTACAACAAAAGATAAATTCTCAGTGAAATACGGACGAGTTGATTTCAGAGCAAAAATGCCTACAGGTACAGGCATATGGCCTGCTATGTGGATGCTTCCAAATGACTCACGTTATGGTTCATGGCCATTATCAGGTGAAATAGATGTATTTGAAGGACGTGGAAGAACACCAAATATGGTATTTGGTACATTACATTATGGTGCACAGTGGCCAAATAATATTAATACATCAGATGCATTTAACATAACACGAGACGGTAATAAAAAGACAGGCATTGACGACTGGCATGTATACAGTGTTCAGTGGGATGCTGAAAATATTAAGATTTACTGTGATGGCAAATGCTATTTCAAATGTACATATGGTGAGTGGTATTCAGGCTCAGACAGAGGAAATGCATATGCACCGTTTGACCAGAGATTTTACCTTATTTTAAATCTTGCAGCAGGTGGAACATTTGACAGTGGTTATGTACCTGACAGCAGTTTTACATCAGGAACAATGTTAGTTGATTATGTTCGTGTTTACCAGCGTATGGTTAAGGCAGGAGAAGACGAGAAGGCAGACAATAATGCAGGAGTTTCTACAAATGGAGCAAAGGATGGTCTTTATGGAGATTATAAGATTGGGAAAGGTGTAACGCCGGTTACTCCAGAAACAACAAATCCAAGTGAAACAAAACCTGAGGGAACAAAAAATCCAAGTGAAACAAAACATGAGGGAACAACAGCTTCAGGTGAAACAAAACCTGAAGGAACAACAGCCTCTCCAACAACAAAGAAAACACAGAAAAAGACTCCAAACAAAGCATTAAAAACAACAGTTGTAAAGAAAGCAACAAAGAAGAAAAATGCAAAGAAAATCAGGCTTTCATTTAGAAAAGTTAAAGGTGCTAAAAGATATCAGGTACAGGTTTCTGAGAATAAAAAGTTTACATCAGTTATTGTAACAAAGACAGTAAAGAAATATAAAAAAGTAACAATTTCTAAAAAAGCATTTGAAAAGAGAAAGGAACTTTTTGTACGAGTTAGAGCCGTTGGCTGCAAGAAGTGGTCAAAACCTAAAAAAGTTAGAATTTTAAAGAAATAATAATTAAAAAATAAAGTAGACCGTTATATTATAAAAATTTCATTATAATGATGAAGTTTTATGTATAACGGTCTATTGCTATTTTGCCCGTAAACAATTAAAATAAAAGCAATATTTTGAGAAAACCAGGAGGGTATTATGAATCAGAAAAAGTTAGGTTTTGGCTTGATGAGATTACCACTTAAAAACTAAAATGAAGCAGACAATATTTTCAATGAGCAGTTACGTAAAACAGGTGTAGAATATTTCGACTATTATCTGTTACATGATGTAGGATATGATCATTATAAAAAATATTCAGAACTTGGTTGCTTTGAATGGCTGGTAGAAAAGAAAAAAGCAGAAAAGAGTGTAGATACATTAAAGGAAGAAGGTAAAGATTGAGCCAATGATTGATGGCTATACAGGATTCCTAATTCTGGATAAAAATGGTAAGCCCTTAGTAGCATTACATTGGGAAAAGTATTTTAATCGCATATGTGAAAAATATAATAAAGTCTATAGAGTTCAAATGCCTAATGTGACACCTCATGTATGTAGACATAGATTTTGTAGCAGGATGGCAGCAGCTAGAATGAATCCAAAAACATTGCAGTATATAATGGGACACTCTGATATCTCAGTTACATTAGATACATACACACATTTGGGTTTTGATGAAGCTGCTGATGAAATGAAAAGAGTTGCTGGAAATAACCTTTGAGGTAAAAGAAAGAGGTTTACTTCAATTTTTACTTCATTTAAATATTATAAAATGCTGAGTTATACAAGTTTTTGCAAAGAAAAAATATATAATATATTTCTTATAAAGCCTGTATTAATCGGCATATGAGAACATTTGAAAGGAAATAAGAAATTATGACAAAAATCCTATTCATCTGCCATGGCAACATATGCCGCTCGACAATGGCACAATACGTCCTACAGGACATGGTAAATAAAAAAGGTGTAGCCGATAAGTTTTACATAGACTCAGCGGCTACAAGTTATGAAGAAATTGGTAACGGAGTTCATCCGGGTACAAAAAATAAATTAAGAAGCGTAGGTATTCCATGTGGAAATCACAAGGCAAGACGAATGACGAAGCAGGATTATGACGAATTTGATTACATAATTGGAATGGATACGGCAAATATAAGAAATATAAACAGAATAATTGGGAATGATTTAGAAGGAAAAGTATATAAATTATTATCATTTGCAGGAGAATCAGGGGATATAGCGGACCCATGGTATACAGGTGATTTTGATGTAACATATGATGATGTACTAAAGGGGTGCAAAGGGTTTTTAAAAGAAATTGGAATAGACTAATAAAATTTATTGGTTTATTATTTGCGATTCAAATGTTATAATGCCATAGTAAGAAAATCAGAAAGGAGAATAATCCATTAGCTTTAAAAGAAGATAATTGGATTATACGTAATATATGAGTTACGCAGATAAAGTATTTGTAGATATGTGTTCAGACATATTGAAAAATGGAATAGATACAAAAGGTGAAAAAGTAAGACCAAAATGGGACGACGGAAGTTATGCCTACACAATAAAGAAATTTGGTGTAGTAAACCGTTACGATTTGAAAAAAGAATTTCCTGCACTTACATTAAGAAAAACAAATTTAAAAAATTGTGTCGATGAAATTTTATGGATTTGGCAGAAAAAGTCTAATAATATAAATGATTTAAACAGTCATATCTGGGATAGCTGGGCTGATGAAAATGGCTCAATCGGAAAGGCGTATGGCTATCAGCTCGGAGTAAAGCATCAGTACAAAGAAGGTATGATGGATCAGGTAGACAGAGTTTTGTATGATTTGAAAAATAATCCATACAGCAGAAGAATAATGACAAATATTTATGTACATCAGGATTTGCATGAAATGAATTTGTATCCATGTGCTTATAGTATGACATTTAATGTTACAAAAAATAAAGAAACAGGTAAATTGGTGTTAAATGGTATCTTAAACCAGCGCTCCCAGGATATTTTGACTGCTAATAACTGGAATGTATGCCAGTATGCGGTTCTTCTTCATATGTTTGCTCAGGTTTCAGATATGGAAGTAGGAGAATTAGTACACGTGATTGCAGATGCTCACATTTATGATAAGCACGTTCCACTCGTTGAAGAACTTATTGCAAGAGAACAGCATCCGGCACCAAAGTTCTGGATTAATCCTGAAGTTAAGAATTTTTATGATTTTACAGTTGATGATTTCAGATTAGATGATTATGTAACAGGTCCACAGATAAAAAATATTCCTGTTGCAGTTTAAAATGAAAATAGCAAAGGAGTTTTCATATGAATTTAATAGTTGCGGTTGATAATAATTGGGCAATTGGATATAAAAATGATTTACTTATAAGCATACCTGATGATATGAAGTTTTTTAGAGAAACAACTACAGGAAATGTAATTATTATGGGCAGAAAGACTTTAAACAGTTTTCCGAATGGAAAGCCATTGAAGAATAGAGTAAATATTGTAATTACAAAGGATGCTAATTTTAAGGCTGATGGTGCAATTGTTGTAAATAGTATTGAAGAAGCAGTAAAAGAGGCTGAAAAATATAATGATAAAGAAGCATATGTAATTGGTGGCGGAAGCATTTATGAGCAAATGCTGCCATATTGTGATACAGCGTATGTAACTTATATTGATAATTCATACAGTGCTGATACATTTATACCGAATCTCGATAAATTGACAGAAGAATGGTATATAGCTAACGAAAGTGATGAATGTACTTATTTTGACATAGAATATTATTTTAGAACTTATAAGAGAAAAAAATAAATTAGTACTACAGATTTGAACAGGATTATGTGGTCTTAGAATTTTTGACCCCGTCATCAAAATAATAAACTATAAGATATTAAAAATTCCCTTTAATATGGCTAATTTAAAAGCTAATTAAAGGGAATTTATTTATATTCTTTTTTTGCAAATGTCATTCAGACAACATTTATCGCAGTGAGGAGTAGTTCTTGCGGTACAAACTTCGCGACCGTGGTCTACAAGACGGTGGCAGAAATCACTCCCTTCTTCGGGAGGAATAATTTTCCATAAGGCCATTTCGACTTTTTTAGGGTCTTTTATATTATCTACAAGACCAATTCTGTTGCATAGACGGATGCAATGTGTATCTGTAACAATAGCAGGTTTTCCAAAAACATCTCCCATAATAAGATTTGCACTTTTTCGTCCGACGCCCGGTAATTTTAATAATTCATCAAAATCATCAGGAACTTTACAATCATATTTATCTCTAAGCATTTTCATGCATAAACTAATATCTCTGGCTTTGCTGTTTCCCAGACCACATGGTTTAACTATTTCTGTTATTTCGGCTACATCAGCATTAGCTAATGACTCAATGTCAGGAAATTTTTCATAAAGCTTCGGAACAATTTTGTTAACTCTTTCGTCAGTGCATTGGGCAGCAAGGCGAACGCTGATTAACAGCTTCCAAGCTTCATTGTAATCAAGAGTACAATCTGATTCGGGATAACATTTTTTTAATCTATCTATAACTTCTAAAGCTAAATCTTTTTTTCTCATTTGCAAAAAATCCTTTCAGTTTTGTATAAATAAATACTATTATGAGGGTTAAAATTTTAAGCCTCACAATACAATATAGTTTATCCCAGAGCTGTTATTATTTCAATTGTTATATTTCGAAAGTTGTTATAAATATGAAAACTATTACAAATTTGAAAGTTATTACAAGTATGGAATCGTTAACAGAATAAATTTAAAATTTATGGTAAATTAGTAAATTTAGCAGCATATAATAGAATAATTATAAATAAGGAAAAAATATGCTTATTAAAATGGAAGTAGAGTCTTCTTATACAGGAAAACTTCAGGTAAATGTTGTTACAAGAGAAAATGTACCGGTTAGGGATGCAACTGTAACTATAGCAGCTTCTGACAGCCCTAATAATATAATAGAAAGGCTTACTACAAATTCATCGGGACAGACGGAGACAATAGAATTACCTGCGCCACCTATTGAACTTAGTTTGAATGAGGCAAATACAACCAGACCATATACAACTTACAATATTCGTATAGAAGCGTTAGGATATGAAACAGAATTCATTGAAAATGCAGAAATTTTGCCGGATGTGTTGGCTATTCAAAATGTAAGATTAACAAGCAAAAATGCATCGCTGACTGAAGATATAATGATTCCCGACCATACTTTATATGGCGAGTATCCGCCAAAGGTTCCGGAAGAAGAAATTAAGCCTGTTAATGAACCGGGTGAAATTGTTCTGAGTAGAGTAGTTGTGCCTGAAATAATTGTTGTACATGATGGGATTCCATCTGATAGCAGCGCTCAAAACTACTATGTAAATTATCGTGATTATATTAAAAATGTTGCTTCAAGCGAAATATACGCAACCTGGCCTACTGCAACAATTGAGGCAAATGTCCTTGCAATTATGTCGTTTACTTTAAACAGGGTTTACACAGAATGGTATCGAAACAAAGGATACGATTTTACAATTACTTCATCTACAGCATATGATCAGAAATGGATTTATGGCAGAAACATTTTTGAATCAATTAGTCTTGTTGTAGATAATATATTTGATCAATATTTATCAAGGCCAGATGTAAGGCAGCCAATTCTTACACAGTATTGTGATGGAAAAAGAGTAACCTGTCCGAATTGGTTAAGCCAGTGGGGATCATGCAACTTAGGAGAGAGAGGGTATTCTACAATTGAAATAATCAGGTATTATTATGGCGATGATATGTATATAAATACGGCTGAGCAAATTGCCGGAATTCCAATTTCATGGCCGGGATATGATTTAGATATTGGTGCAAGCGGACAGAAGGTAGCACAAATTCAGGAACAGCTAGATACAATTGCACAGGTGTATACTGAAATCCCAAGATTAAATGCAGATGGAATATATGGTGAAAATACAAGAGATGCAGTAAAAGCTTTCCAAAAAATATTTGATTTACCACAGACTGGAATTGTGGACTTTGCAACATGGTACAAAATATCACAGATTTATGTTGGAATAACAAGAATAGCAGAAGGAATTCCAAGATAAAAATAAGATGCCTGCGGATTGTTTCGTGCTGCGTACTCTCACAATCCTACCCAATATTCGCATATCGTGGGAATCATCCCGCTTTTATGCTCATATTGGGGCCAAAACTTCTTAAGATTATGATGCCAACGGATTGTTTCGTGCTGCGCACTCTCACAATCCTACCCAATATTCGCATATCGCGGGAATTATCCCGCTTTTATGCTCATATTGGGGCGGGTCCCAAGGTCTTTCGCCCACTTATGAGCAAGCTCATGTGGGCTTAGACCTTTTGACCCTGGCATTATAAAAACTTATAATCTAAAATATACTTACTCTTTCTTTTATGTTAAAATAGTAGTTATGCAAGAAGATACAAATAATAATAAAAATAGTTGTATATTATGTTGAATTATATCGAATTATTTGGTATAATCTTTACAATTTGAGCATATGAAAGGAATACACATTTATGAACGCATTTCTAATCTTAGAAGACGGTACCGTCTTTAAAGGTACATCTATTGGATCTACAAGAGAAGTAATTAGTGAAATCGTATTTAATACGTCAATGTGGGGCTATTTAGAAGTATTAACAGACCCATCTTATGCCGGACAGGCAGTAGTTATGACATACCCGTTAATTGGTAATTATGGTATTTGCCATGAAGATATGGAATCATTGAAGCCATGGCCGGATGCTTATATTGTTAACGAATTAAGCAGAATGCCTAGCAATTTCAGAAGTGATGATACAATTCAAAACTTCCTTGAAGAAAATGATATCCCTGGTATAGCAGGTATTGATACAAGAGCACTTACAAAGATTCTTCGTGAAAAGGGAACAATGAATGGAATGATTACAACTAATGAAAATTATAACTTAGATGAAATTCTTCCTAAAATAAAGGAATACACAGTTTCAGGCGTTGTTAAGAAAGTAAGTTGTAAAGAAAAGAGTAATCTTAAAGGAGAAGGATTTAAGGTAGCATTACTTGATATTGGCGCTAAGAACAATATTGGAAAGTCATTAAATGACAGAGGATGCGATGTTACAATTTATCCTTGTGATACACCGGCTGAAGAAATTATTGCATCTAATCCTGATGGAATAATGTTATCAAATGGTCCCGGTGATCCTAAAGAGTGTGTATATCAGATAGAACAGATTAAAAAATTGTACGATACAGATATCCCGATTTTTGCAATTTGTTTAGGACATCAGTTGATGGCACTTGCAACAGGTGCTGATACTAAGAAGATGAAATATGGTCACAGAGGTGGAAATCATCCGGTTAAAGATTTAGAAAGTGGTCATGTTTATATTTCATCACAGAACCATGGATACATGGTAGATGGCGATACAGTTAATAAAGATATTGCCAGAGTAGCGTTTGTAAATGTAAATGATAAAACAGTAGAAGGTTTAAGATATAATAATAAGAGCATTTTTACTGTTCAGTTCCATCCGGAAGCTTGCCCTGGACCACAGGACTCAAATCTTCTGTTTGATGAATTTATTAAAATGATGGAGGTGAAGAAGAATGCCTAAGAACCCGAATATTAAAAAAGTATTAGTTATTGGATCAGGTCCTATTGTTATTGGACAGGCTGCAGAATTTGACTATGCAGGAACACAGGCATGTCGTTCTTTAAAAGAAGAAGGACTTGAAGTAGTTTTGGTTAACTCTAACCCTGCTACAATTATGACAGATAAAGATATCGCTGATGAAGTTTATATTGAACCTTTAACAGTTCCGGTGTTAAAGAAAATTATCGAAAAAGAAAAACCGGATAGCATTTTACCAACACTTGGTGGTCAGGCAGGACTTAACCTTGCAATGGAAATTGCTGAAACAGGATTCTTAGAGGAACATGGATGCCGTTTAATAGGTACAACTTCTGAAACTATTAAAAAGGCAGAAGACCGTCTTGAATTTAAAGAAACAATGGAAAAAATCGGTGAACCATGTGCACCTTCATTAGTAGTTGAAAATGTAGAAGATGGTATTGCGTTTACTAAAAAGATTGGTTATCCTGTAGTACTTCGTCCTGCTTACACATTAGGTGGAAGCGGTGGTGGTATCGCACATAATCAGACTGAATTAGTAGAAATCCTTGAAAATGGATTAAGACTTAGCCGTGTAGGACAGGTTCTTGTTGAAAGATGTATTGCCGGATGGAAAGAAGTAGAATACGAAGTAATGCGTGATAGCGAAGGAAACTGTATTACAGTATGTAATATGGAAAATATTGACCCTGTAGGCGTTCATACAGGTGATAGTATTGTAGTTGCTCCATCACAGACATTAGGTGATAAAGAGCATCAGATGCTTCGTACATCAGCTTTAAATATTATTAACGAATTAAACATTACAGGTGGATGTAACGTTCAGTACGCTCTTCACCCTGAAAGTTTTGAATATTGTGTAATCGAAGTTAACCCTCGTGTAAGCCGTTCATCAGCTTTAGCTTCAAAGGCTACAGGTTATCCTATTGCAAAAGTTGCAGCAAAGATTGCGTTAGGTTATACACTTGATGAAATTAAGAATGCAATTACACAGAAAACATATGCAAGTTTTGAACCAACACTTGACTATTGTGTAGTTAAGATTCCAAGACTTCCATTTGATAAATTTATTACAGCCAGCAGAAAACTTACAACACAGATGAAGGCTACCGGTGAGGTAATGAGTATCTGTAATAACTTTGAAGGTGCTTTAATGAAGGCAATCCGTTCATTAGAGCAGCATGTTGAATGTCTTATGGATTACAACTTCTCAGAACTTACAGATGATCAGTTAGAAGATCAGCTTCATGTAGTAGATGACAGAAGAATTTGGGTTATTGCAGAAGCACTTAGAAGAGGCATAAGTTATGACCACATTCATGATATTACAAAGATTGATAAGTGGTTTATTGATAAAATCGCTATAATTGTTGAAATGGAAAATGCTCTTAAGAGTGAACCTTTAACACCTGAATTGTTAAAGGCAGCAAAGAGAATCGAATTCCCTGATACAGTTATCAGTAGATTGACAGGTAAGTCAGAAGAAGAAATTAAGCAGATGCGTTATGATAACGATATAGTAGCTGCTTACAAGATGGTTGATACTTGTGCTGCAGAATTTGAAGCAGCAACACCTTACTATTATTCAGTATATGGTGGAGAAAATGAATCAGTAGAAACAAACCCTCCAAAGAAGGTTCTTGTACTTGGTTCAGGTCCTATAAGAATTGGTCAGGGTATTGAATTCGACTTCTGTTCTGTACATTGTACATGGGCATTTAAAGAAGAAGGATACGAGACAATTATTGTAAATAATAACCCTGAAACAGTATCAACAGACTTTGATATAGCTGATAAGCTTTATTTTGAACCATTGACACCGGAAGATGTTGAAAACATTGTAAACATCGAAAAACCAGACGGAGCAGTTGTTCAGTTTGGTGGTCAGACAGCTATCAAACTTACAGAGTCTCTTATGAAGATGGGAGTTCCTATCCTTGGAACTAAAGCAGAAGATGTAGATGCTGCAGAAGACAGAGAATTATTTGATGAAATTCTTG
Organism: Eubacterium sp. AF17-7; assembly: GCF_003461285.1. Classification (NCBI taxonomy): domain Bacteria; kingdom Bacillati; phylum Bacillota; class Clostridia; order Eubacteriales; family Eubacteriaceae; genus Eubacterium; species Eubacterium sp. AF17-7. Next base: position 108,638 of record NZ_QTWU01000002.1, read on the forward strand.
AAAAGTGTGGTATTCCAAGACCAACAGGTGGAACAGTATTTACTGCTGAGGAAGCAAAAAAAGTAGCTAATAAATTAGGATATCCAGTACTTGTAAGACCATCATACGTACTTGGTGGTCAGGGAATGCAGATTGCAACATGTGATGAAGAAGTAGAAGAATTTATGGAAATCATCAACAGAATTGCACAGGATCATCCAATTTTAGTAGATAAATATTTACAGGGAACAGAAGTAGAAGTTGATGCCGTATGTGATGGTGAAGATATTTTAATCCCTGGTGTAATGGAACACATTGAAAGAGCCGGAGTTCATTCAGGAGATAGTATTTCAGTATATCCTGCATACTCACTTTCAAAAGATATAATTGATACAATTGAAGATTACACAGAAAAACTTGCACGTTCACTTCACGTAAAGGGTATGATTAATATCCAGTTTATCGTTTGTGATGGTAAAGTTTATGTAATTGAAGTTAACCCACGATCATCAAGAACAGTACCTTATATTAGTAAGGTTACAGGTATTCCAATTGTTAAGCTTGCAACAAAGTGTATTATTGGACATACTCTTAAAGAAATGGGTTATAAGCCGGGATTACAGCCTAATGCAGATTATATTGCAATTAAGATGCCTGTATTCTCATTTGAAAAAATTCGTGGTGCTGAAACAAGCCTTGGACCGGAAATGAAGTCAACAGGTGAATGCCTTGGTATTGCAAAGACATTTAATGAAGCACTTTATAAAGCTTTCCTTGGAGCAGGAGTTGTTCTTCCAAAGCATAAAAAGATTATTATTTCAGTTAAGGATGCTGACAAGCAGGAAGTTGTTCCACTTGCACAGAGATTTGAAAAACTTGGATATGAAGTTTATGCTACAAGAAGTACAGCAGATGTTTTAAGAAAAAATGGTGTTGATGCAATTAAAGTTAACAAGATTCATCAGGAAGCACCAACTGTAATGGATTTATTACTTGAACATAAGATTGATATTGTTATTGATACTCCAACACAGGGTAGAGATAAGAACAGAGATGGTTTCTTAATTAGAAGAACATCAATCGAAACAGGTGTAAACTGCTTTACAAGTTTGGATACAGTTGATGCATTACTTACAAGCTTAGAAAGTGATGCAAAGAATGATTTATCTTTAGTTGATATTGCAACAATAGAATAAGCTATTTAGCTTTTTGGAGAGATGCACACTCAAAAAGGAGCGTGCGTATGGATAAAGAAAATTTAATTATTAATGGAAGATATCTTGTTTTGGAAAATATCGGAAAAGGTGGAGCAGGGGAAGTTTTTCTTGCAAGGGATATAAAAAACGGACGAAAGTATGCCATTAAAAGGTATATTTCGTCTAATCCAAATGATAGAAATCAATTGATTGATAATATAGAGCGGGAATTAAATGTTCTCAAATATACCACCCACCCGGTACTTCCAAAAATCTATAATTTATTTATGGAGGATTCAAGATTCTTCCTTGTTATGGAATATGTGGAAGGCATAAATCTTAAAGAAGTAGTTGACACTAAAGGAGCGTTATCTGAGGAGCAACTATTGTCTGTTATGGAACAGGTGTGTAGCGGATTGTATTATTTACATTCTATTGAACCACCTATTGTATATAGAGATTTGAAGCCTTCCAATATTATTTTATCTGATGATGGTAAAATTAAATTGATTGATTTTGGAATTGCTAAAAGATATAACAGAGAACTGATTGCGGACAAATATGCATATGGAACAAAAGGATTTGCATCACCGGAGCAGTTTGGAAATAGCAAAGGGATGGGAATTTATAATACTGATATTCGTTCAGATATTTATGCTGTTGGAACGACCATGTTTTATTTGCTGACAGGACGAAGTTATAATGGAAAAGTTGATAGTGCATTAATTTCACGTTCATTTGCAAAAATAATAAGTAAGTGTACAAAAGTAAGACCAAAAGAAAGATATCAAAGCACTATTGATGTGATTTGTGACTTGAAAAGATGCAGAAAATCAATGATTCGAAAATTAATTTATCCAATTATAAAAAAAATAACGAAAAAAATATAAAATTAAGTTATAATAAAAAAATGTGGTACTTATTAAAAGAATGAATACATAATCAGATTATATTTCAAAATACGTCGGAGGTAAAAGGTATGAGCTATGATGAAATTTATTCAAAGTTAAAAAATGTAGGGCAGGAACAGTTGCTTGATTTTTATGATGAATTAAATGATGAGGAAAAAGAAAATTTGTTAAAGCAGATAGAAAAAATTGACTTCTCGATACTTGATTTAATAAATCATCAGAATGAAGAAAAAAAGAAAGGTGTTATTACACCGTTAAAGGGTGGTTTGTCCGTTGCAGATATTGAAAGAAATAGAGAAGAATATACTAATGTTGGTATAGATGCTATCAGACAGGGAAAAGTTGCAGCACTTTTACTTGCAGGAGGTCAGGGTACAAGATTAGGTTCAGATAAACCTAAAGGAATGTATAATATCGGCATTACAAAAGATGTTTATATTTTCGAGATGATTGTACGAAATCTTATGGATGTAGTTAATCAGACAGGAACATGGATTCCTTTATATGTAATGACAAGTGAAAAAAATAATGATGATACTGTTAAATTTTTTAAGGACATGAATTATTTTGGATATGATAAAGATTACGTTGATTTCTTTGTTCAGGAAATGGCACCTGCATCTACATTTGACGGAAAGATTTATCTTGAAGAAAAAGGAAAGGTATCAACTTCTCCAAACGGAAATGGTGGATGGTTTATATCTATGGTTAAAGCAGGTCTTTGTGAAAAAGCAAAGAAACAGGGAGTTGAATACATAAATATTTTCGCTGTTGATAATGTATGTCAAAGAATGGCAGACCCATGCTTTGTAGGAGCGATGATAAAGAATCAGTATCCTTCAGCAGCAAAAGTAGTTAAGAAAGCAAACCCTGAAGAACGAGTAGGAGTGTTATGCTATGAGGATGGAAAACCTTCTATTGTTGAATATTATGAATTGTCAGATGAAATGAGATATCAGAAAGACGACCAGGGAGAACTTGCTTATAAAGATGGTGTGATTTTAAATTATTTATTCAGAATTGACAAATTAGAAGAGATTATGAATAATAAGTTAAATGTGCATATAGTTAAGAAAAAGATTCCGTATGTAAACGCTAAGGGCGAAATTGTAAAACCTGAAGTTGAAAATGGATACAAATTTGAAACATTAGTTCTAGACATGATTCATATGATGGATGATTGTTTGGCATATGAGGTTGTTAGAAATAAAGAATTTGCGCCAATTAAAAATAAAACAGGCGTTGATTCAGTAGACACAGCCAGAGAATTATTAAAAGAAAACGGAGTGACATTGTAATGAAAAAAATTCTTGATGTATTAACAAGTGAATTTGAAAATGCATTTGAAAAATGCGGATATGACAAAAAATTAGGAAAAGTTGGAATTTCTAACAGACCTGATTTATGCGAATATCAGTGTAATGGTGCTATGGCAGGTGCAAAACTTTACAAAAAAGCACCGATTATGATTGCAAACGATGTAGTTGAACAATTAAAAGACAACAAGTTATTTGATTTAATTGAGGCAGTAATGCCCGGATTTATCAACATTAAACTTAGTGCTGATTATATTGATAAATATGTATCAAACATGAATGATGATGAAAGATTAGGATATGAAAAGAAAGAACCTATTACAGTTATAGTAGATTACGGTGGAGCGAATGTTGCAAAGCCTCTTCATGTTGGACATTTGCGTCCGGCAATTATCGGTGAAAGTGTAAAGAGAATTTGCAGATATGCGGGAGATACTGTATATGGTGATGTTCATCTTGGAGATTGGGGACTCCCAATTGGTCAGGTTATAGAAGAGTTAAGAGACAGACAGCCTGATTTGCCTTATTTTGATGAAAACTTTACAGGAGAATATCCAACTGAACCACCCTTTTCTATTAATGAATTAGAAGATATTTATCCAACAGGTAGTGGTAAATGTAAAGTTGATGAAGAATTTAAGAAGAGAGCTCAGGATACAACGGCTAAATTACAGCAGGGAAATAAAGCGTATATGGCACTTTGGAGACATATTATGAATGTGTCAAAGGCTGATTTAAAGAAAAATTATAAAAATTTAAATGTTGAATTTGATTTATGGAAGGGTGAAAGTGATGCTCAGCCATATATTCCTGATATGATTGATGATTTTGTAGCAAGAGGATTTGCACATGAAAGTCAGGGAGCTTTAGTTGTAGATGTTGCAAGACCTGATGACAAGAAGGAACTTCCTCCATGTATCGTAAGAAAGCATGATGGAGCAGCATTGTATGCAACATCTGATTTAGCAACTCTTATCGAAAGAGAAAAAGATTACCATCCGGGACATGTAATTTATGTTGTAGACAAACGTCAGGAATTACATTTCACTCAGGTATTCAGAGTAGCTAAAATGACAGGAATTGTTGGTGAAGATACACCTCTTACATTTATTGGATTTGGTACAATGAATGGAACTGACGGAAAGCCATTTAAGACAAGAGATGGCGGTGTTATGAGATTGGAAATGCTTATTTCTGACGTAAGTGAAAAGGTTTATGAAAAAATCCTTGAAAATAGAGACATATCTGAGGAAGAAGCAAGAGAAATATCAAAGATTATAGGACTTGCAGCAATTAAATACGGTGATTTATCAAATCAGGCAACAAAAGATTATGTATTTGATATTGACAGATTTACTTCATTTGAAGGAAATACAGGACCATATATTTTATATACAATTGTACGTATCAAGTCAATTTTAAAGAAATATGCTGAACAGGGAAATGAACTTTCTGCAAATGGAAAGATTGTTGACTTTGGAAGTGAAAGTGAAAGAAGCTTAAAATTAGTCCTTACACAGTTTAATGATGTAATGGAGGCAAGTTATAATGAATTAGCACCACACAGAGTATGTGCTTATATTTATGAAGTTGCAAATGCGTTCAACAGATTTTATCATGAAAATAATATTATGAATGAAGAAAATGCTGATAAACAGAAGAGTTATATCAATTTATTGACATTGACAAAGAAAGTATTAGAACAGTGTATTGATTTACTTGCAATAGATGCACCTGAACGTATGTAATCATAAAATTTAATTATTATTTATATTAAAAAAATCCGGTAGTTAAATTCTACCGGATTTTTTAGAGAATAATTTAATAAATTATAATTATTCAGCTGTAGTTTCTTCTACAGTAGTAGATTCATCTTCTGAAGCTGTTGTTGTAGCTTCCTGTGTAGATGTTTCTTCATCTGAAATGTCTTTTACATTGCTGTCGCCTGCTTCAATCAACTGCTTACGCAAATCAGAAGCTGAAACTTCACTGGCATATGTAGTAGTTGTTTCAGGTGGAGTGTACATACCTGTAGAAACAGCGATTGAATATCCTAAATATACTAAAATGGCAATTCCGATTAATGCGATTGCCACATACCCCAAGATTGTTTTTATCTGAGCTTTTTTAGGTGCTGCCTTACGGTTGTATTTCTCTTTCTTGCGATTGTCTACCTTCTGCTGACTCATTAATATGTACCTCACAAATTTAATTTTATCTTAATTATTATAAAACAAAAACATATGTAAAACAAGAGCGATTTATGGTATAATCCACAAAGAGGAATGGCAAATATTCTTTTTATTGCTGATAGAATGTGTTTATAGAAGTAATTAATGAATATAAATATAGAAGTGTAGAAAGAATATATTTGAATTAAGAAATATATAGTAAGTTGTATGTGTGCAATAAATAATAGATAAAAAACACAGAAAGGTCATACACATATGAGTAAATATAATATAATGATATTCGACTTAGATGGTACATTAAGTAATTCAAAAGAAGGAATTACTAAATCAGTGCAGTATGCTTTAAAGAGTGTAGGAATAGAAGAGGAAAATTTAGATTCGCTAGAACATTTCATTGGGCCTCCGCTTATTGATGAGTTTGTGAGAAGTTACGGAATGACGGTTGAAGAGGCAGCTCATTTAAAAGAGGTATATAGAGAAAGATATCTTCCGATAGGAATATATGAAACAACTATTTATCCAGGTACAAAAGAAATGTTAAGTTCTTTAAAAAAAGCAGGAAAGAAGTTGGCTATTGCAACTTCTAAACCTCTCGAAATGGCAATAGAAGTACTTAAATATTTAGAAATATATGAGTATTTTGATTACGTGATGGGTGCAGAAACCAAGGGAAACAGACAAAGTAAAGAAGCGGTTCTTAATGTCTTAATTGAAGAATCCGGTTTACACATAAATAATGATAATGCTGTAATGATTGGTGATACATGCTTTGATGTTGATGGAGCAAAGAAAGTCGGCTTGGATACAATAGGTGTATCATATGGTTTTGGCAATAGTAAAGAAATGCTTGAACATGGAGCGATAGCGATTGTTGATTCTGCTAAAGAATTAGAGGAATATTTATTAAGTTGATGAATTGAGGATGGCATGAAAGAAAAAGTAACAGCAAGGAATTTATGGAGAGGAATTTATCCTATACTGTTTTTTCAGGGAACAGCAATAGTAATTCAGAATATTTTAATGATAACGCTAAGTGTAATGAGTGCAAATTCTAAATACACAGGAATATCGCAATATAGTGATAGAGTAAATAAGATTAATTTACATGCGATGGAAATTACACTTTTAACGGATATTATATGTATTATTATAATGGCTTATTTTATGTATAGCGATATAGTAAAAGATAAATTAAAAGGAATTTATGTAAAATATGACAAAGTTAAATGGACTAAGTATTTACTTGTAATTCCGTTTGCATATTTTTTTATGATGTTTGCAAATGCTTTAGTAAGTATCTTAACGCTATATATGCCTGAAAATATGGTTGGAACATATGATAATACTAAAGAAATATTAAATAACAGTAGTTATTTTATGCTTATTATTACAACAGCAATTATTGCTCCGATATCAGAAGAATTTATGCATAGAGGAGTTGTATATAACAGATTTAAAAGAATATGTCCGCCTGTTTTAGCAGCAATTATTTCATCAATAATTTTTGGAATAATTCATATGAATTTTGTGCAAGGTCCGTATGCGTTTTTAGTTGGCCTTGCGGCGGTTTATGTTTATGAAAGATATAAAAGTATTATAGCTCCAATAATTTTACATGTTACAGCTAATTCTGTAAGTACAATTGTATCAATAATTGCAAATGAAACAGGTTTGGATACGAGTGCCGCGTCACAATATAATACAGTACAGCTTACTGCATCATATTTGCAAATGGCAATAGTATTTGGAATTTTAGCTTTAATTATAGGAATAATTATATACAAAACAGTTATACCAAATGAGATAAAGGAGATTAAGTAATGAAATTATTATCAGTAGCTGTTCCATGTTATAATTCAGCAGAATACATGGAAAAAACAATCAGAAGCATTTTAACAGGGGGAGACAGAGTAGAGTTAATAATAGTTGACGATGGCTCAAAGGATAATACCTTAGAAATAGCAAACAAATATCAAAGAAAATTTCCTGATATTGTAAAAGTTGTTCATCAGGAAAATGGTGGACATGGAGAAGCTGTAAATACAGGAATTAAAAATGCAACAGGATTATATTTTAAAGTAGTTGACAGTGATGACTGTCTTGGAAAGAATGCTTTAAAGCAGGTTCTTGATCTACTTGAAAAAATGGTTGAAGAAGATGCAGGGTTAGATATGCTTATCACAGACTTTTTATATGATAAAGTAGGTCAGAAACATAAAAAGGTAATGAGATATAAGAGGTCTATGCCTGTAGGTAAAATGTTTACATGGGATGATGTTAAATTTGGTAAAAGCCAGTATTTGCTTATGCACTCAGTAATATATAGAACAAAAGTACTTAGAGAAAGTGGTATGGTACTTCCAAAGCACACATTTTATGTTGATAATATTTATGTGTTCCAGCCATTGCCATATGTAAAGAATATATATTATCTTGATGTAGTATTGTACAAATATTTTATAGGAAGAGATGATCAGTCAGTTCAGCAGGATATTATGATTAAGAGAATTGACCAGCAGTATAGAGTTACAAAGATAATGCTTGATGTATATAATGACTCATTAGTAAATAATAAGAACTTAGACAATGTAATGGTTCATTATTTTGATATGATGATGTGTATTTCTTCAATATTATCAATTCTTGAAGGAAGCGATGAAAGATTAAAGGATAAACAGAAATTATGGGATGATCTAAAAGAAAGCAATCCCGTATTATATAAAAAGGTAAGATATTCAGCACTTGGAAGAACAATGAATTTAAAAGGTAAAGCCGGAAGAAAAGTTTCAAAGGCAGGATATAAGATTGCTCAGAAACTTTATGGCTTTAATTAAATGTAAAAGTGTTAGTGGTTTATATTAATAAACGCACAAGCTATTTGAAATTATTAGAATTTTAATGGCATAGAATAAAAAAATGATACGAATTCCAATTAGGTTTTCGTATCATTTTTTATTGTATTTATTTAAGAAGTATAATACTTCGTGTTTGTGTGGGTCTTTTACGTAAGGAGCATTAAATTTAACATTTTTGAACCATACTTTAAATACAACAAGGTATAAAGTGAGTGAAAGTAATATACCACATACTAAATCGATAAATGAATGTTGTTTTAAAAATACAGTAGAAAGACATATAAGTACTGCCAAGACGGATGTAAACCATTTAATACGTTTTCTTGATTTTAATTCTTTCATGTGAGGACTTTTTATCAGACAAATCTGGGCTGATAAAGTTGCAAAAACATGAATGCTTGGACATACATTTGTAGGTGTATCGTTATTGTATATAAAGTTAACTAAATTAATAAATATGTTATCTCTGATTCCGGAGTCAATACGTAAATCGTGACCATTAGGAAAAATTGTGTATATAAGCAGACATATTGTCATGCCGGTAAATTCATAAGCACAAAGTCTATAAAATTCGTTTGTTGAGTGATAAAACAAAAAAACGAAAATTGCCGGTAAATATAGAAACCATAACAGATATGGAATAATAAATAATTCGTTAAATGGAATAATATCATCCATAAAACAATGCATTATATGATAATTATCAGTTACGTTATTTTCTAATATGATAAACCATGGCATATATATGAAAAAATATAATAGAGGCCATAAATGTTTGTACTTATGAAAAAAGCTTCTGATTCTCTTTTTCATAAGAACTCCTTATGTTGTGTTTTAGTGAAATGAATTCACATTAATGAGAAGTATAACATCAAAAAATGTAAAAGTATACCTAATTAATATAATTTTAAGAATAAGTTTTAAATTTAGAAATAATTATTAAGAACTGAAGTATGATTTAATGGAAAACGAGAAATAGTTAAAGTAGATATATGAATAAAAAAGTTACAAATACATCTTAAATAGTGCTATTATAATAGGGTCCTTATTAAAATGAGATGAAAGGAAAAGATATGAATATTAATTTGACAATAGCACAGGAATTAAATGTTAAAGAATGGCAGGTAGAAGCTGCTGTAAAACTTATTGATGAAGGAAATACAATCCCTTTTATTGCGAGATACAGAAAACCTGTAACAGGAGAACTTAATGATGAACAGTTAAGAACTTTAGATGAAAGATTAAAATATTTAAGAAACTTAGAAGAAAAGAAAGAAACAGTATTAGCTTCAATTGAAGAACAAGGAAAATTAACAGATGAATTAAAGAAAAAAATCATGGATGCACAAACTATTGTTGCAGTAGATGATTTATATCGTCCATACAGACCAAAAAGAAGAACAAGAGCAACAGATGCTAAAGAAAAAGGCTTAGAACCTTTAGCAAATATAATTATGCTTCAAATGACTAAAAAACAGATAACGAAAGAAGCAGAAGCTTTTGTTAATCCTGAAAAAGGAGTTGAAAACGTTGAACAGGCTATTCAGGGTGCAAAAGATATAATTGCTGAAATGATTTCTGATAATGCTGAATATAGAAATGCAATAAGAAAATTAGTTCTAAAACAGGGAATGATTGCTTCAGAGGCAAAAAATAAAGAAGAAAAGACGGTTTATGATAATTACTATGAATATAGTGAATCAGTAGCAAAGATTCCCGGACATAGAATTTTGGCGATTAATCGTGGTGAAAAAGAAAAAATATTAAATGTTACAGTTGAAATGCCGGAAGAAGCAATAATAAATGCATTAGTAAAAACAACTATAATTAGAGATAACCAAAATACTTCTGATATAATTAAAGATGCTGTACAGGACAGTTTTAAACGACTTATTCAGCCTGCAATCGAAAGAGAAATCAGAAATTTACTTACTGAAAAAGCAGAGGATGGGGCAATTAAAGTATTTGGACAGAATTTAAAACAATTATTAATGCAACCTCCGATTATTGGAAAGACAGTTTTAGGATGGGATCCTGCGTTTAGAACAGGCTGTAAAATTGCAATTGTTGATCCTACAGGAAAAGTATTATATACAACTGTAATTTTTCCAACAGCACCGCAAAATAAAATAGAAGAATCGAAGAAAATAATTCTTGGCCTGATAGACAAATATAATGTTGATTTAATTTCGCTTGGTAATGGAACAGCCTCTAGAGAATCAGAAGCTGTAATTGTGGATATTATAAAAGAATCCAAAAGAAAAGTTCAATATATTATTGTTAATGAAGCCGGGGCTTCAGTATATTCTGCAAGCAAACTTGCAACTGAGGAATTCCCTAATTTTGATGTTGGACAAAGAAGTGCTACATCTATGGCGAGAAGATTACAGGATCCATTGGCTGAATTAGTTAAAATTGAACCTAAGGCTATTGGTGTAGGTCAATATCAGCATGATATGAATCAGAAAAAATTAGAAACAACACTTTCAGGTGTAGTCGAAGATTGTGTAAATAGTGTGGGAGTAGACTTAAATACTGCATCTGCTCCATTGCTACAGTATGTTTCAGGAATTAACAAAACACTTGCGAAAAATATTGTCGAGTATAGAGAAGAAAATGGCATTTTTAACAGTAGAAAAGATTTACTTAAGGTTGCTAAACTTGGACCAAAAGCATTTGAGCAATGTGCAGGATTTTTGCGTATTAGAGATGGAAAAGAGCCTTTAGATAATACAAGTGTTCATCCTGAAAGCTATAAAGCAGCAAAGGCTTTGCTTAAATTATTTGATTATTCTGAAAAAGATATAGCTTTAGGAATTAAAGATTTGCAGAAAAAGATTACAGATAATAAGAAAATTGCAGATGAAATAGGAACAGATGAAATTACATTGATGGATATAGTTAAGGAAATAGAAAAGCCGGGAAGAGATCCTAGAGATGAAATGCCAAAGCCTGTATTAAAGAGTGACGTTTTAGACTTTGATGACTTAAAAGAAGGAATGATTCTTAAGGGAACAGTTAGAAATGTAATTGACTTTGGTGCATTTGTAGATATAGGGGTTCATCAGGATGGACTTGTACATATATCTGAACTTAGTGATAAATATATAAAACACCCACTTGAAGTAGTGAGTGTTGGTGACATAGTTGATGTTAAAGTGTTAAGTGTTGACAAGAGCAAAAAGCGTATTCAACTTACAATGAAGAATATTTAAAAATAAATGATTTTGGATACAAAAGCCTAAGATTTACTTTGATGCTCATATTGGGGCGGACACCAAGAACTTTTGCCCGTTTATGAGCAAATTTATGTGGGCTTAGATCTTTTAAAACTGATATCATTAAACATCTTTAAACCAATCGACTGCGAAGTTTTTGAAATGATTTGCCTGCGGACTTAATTTTTTATTTTTGTCCCAGGCAATTTAAAAGTTGCCCGTACTTATGATACAGTTCTTGCTCCTGCAGGAGAAGCTTTTTATGAAATATATAATACGGGATATGATTTATCTTTTAATGATTAGTAGCTTTTATTTAAATTATTAAAAAAATGTTGACAGACGTGACGTATTGTGATAATATTTTTCTTGCGTCAAGCGAAAGCAAGATGTAAGCGGAAGTGTCGGAACTGGCAGACGAGCAAGACTAAGGATCTTGTGGCTATTGCAGTCGTGTGGGTTCAAGTCCCATCTTCCGCATTTTTTATACCTTAAAATAAGGTATATATTTGGGGTGGTACATATTTATTAGATAAAATATTAAATAAAGTTTGAAAAACTATAAAACTAAATTTGTATATTTATTTTAAATGATAAACACCCTAAGAGGTGTTTTTTTGTTATGCACAATGAGCCAAATACTTTCAGTTTTTTGCTTGCAAAAAAAACTGAAAGTATTTGGCGAATGTATAATCACTGAGAAGGAGCGAAGCGGATTCGAAGTGTTATACATGGTGAAGCCATGTGCATAACAAAAATAAAAAAAAGTAAAGCAATTAGTTTTTTGCTTGCAAAAAAAACTGAAAGTATTTGGCGAATGTATAATCACTGAGAAGGAGCGAAGCGGATTCGAAGTGTTATACATGGTGAAGCCATGTGCATAACAAAAATAAAAAAGTAAAGCAATTAGTTTTTTGCTTGCAAAAAAAAACTGAAAGTATTTGGCGAATGTATAATCACTGAGAAGAAGCGAAGCGGATTCGAGAATTGGAGGATTTTATGAAGATGAGTAAAAAGATAATTTATGTAACGTTAATTGTAATGATGAGCTTTTTTACAATATTTGCACAAAATAATGTAATGGCCGCAAAAAAAGAAAATAAAGTATATACAATATCAAAGAAAAGCAAATTGATTGACGTAGGTTCACACTTATATTCTACATATGGTTCTGATTATGTGAATAAATATACAAGAGATTGGTATTTGTTCCGCTCATATCTTGAAAAACTTGAGGTGTCAGGAGGAGGAAAATTAATTGTAAAAAAAGGAACATATAATATTACAAATACACTTTGTATTCCGTCAAATGTCAAAATTGTATTTGAAGATGGTGTTGTAATTAATAAAACAACAGATACACATACTAAGAAATTCCATGCAGGAGTAACCTTATTTGAATTTGTGCCTGCCGCAAAATATGATAAGAAAAATTGGAGCAAAGAATATAATGGAGTACATGACTCAAGTATGATTGGAAAAGGTAAAGTTACTATTAATACTAATAGCGTATACCAGTCTGTTGCAGTAACAATGTGTCATAATCAGAATATTACTATAAAAGGAATTACATTTGAAAATCTGAACGAATGTCATTTTATTGAATTAGATGCAAGTAAGAATGTGAAAATACTTAATTGCACATTTAGAAATGCAGAAGGATATAATAAAAACAGAGAGGCAATTAATATAGACACACCTGACGATTCTACGGATGGCTTTTCGAAAATATGGGCTAAAAACGATCAAACCCCTAATGTTAAAGTTTTAATTAAAAAATGTAAATTTAATAATGTAATAGTAGCAATTGGAACTCATAGATATAGCGATAATGGTGGAATTGTTTATCATAAAAACATCACCATAGAAGACTGTAATATTAAAAAAGCAAAAAGTTATGGAATAAATTGTTTAGCATGGGCAAATTGTAATATAAGAAATAATAAAATAAACAGTTATGATGAGAGCATAAGGCAAAGGGAAACAAAGAATATAAAAATAAAGAATAATTAAAAGGTTATTGAGTAGATTCAGAGTATAAATATATGTATTTAGCATTAGGGAAAGTTCAAATGAATTATGATAAATAATCCATCTCTCTTATTTGCAAAAATGCTTGCTATTTCCGGCATAATATGATAGTAATATATAGGATGAAAATTAAGAAAGTTAAGCAAATAAGAGGCTTTTTGCAGTCGTGGCGGAATTGGTATACGCGCATGATTCAGGTTCATGTTTTCGCAAGAAAGTGTGGGTTCAAGTCCCATCGACTGCATTTGTTTTGATTAAAATTATAACGATTAAAAATACCATTTCAATTTTTGAAATGGTATTTTTAATCGTTATAATGAAAAAAGTTGTAAAAAAATATCTGATACATAGCTGATTTTGTTGTATAATATCAGTTAGTAATTATAGAAATTAACAAAATAAACGAAGTTCGTTTCTAATGAATGCTTTTAACTAATGACCGCCAACCAAATGGAGAGGCAATGCTTATTAATATGAGTGGAGGAACAATATGTTTTATCCTGATGAAATAATAGAAGAAGTAAGAAATCAAAATGACATAGTAGATGTGATAAGTGAATATGTTAAATTACAGAAGAAAGGTGCTAATTATTTTGGACTTTGTCCATTTCATAATGAAAAATCACCGTCTTTTTCTGTTTCTCCGGGAAAACAAATGTATTATTGTTTCGGATGTGGTGAAGGAGGAAATGTTATTTCATTTGTAATGAAATATGAAAACTACTCTTTCATAGAAGCAGTTCAGATGTTAGCTTTCAGAGCAGGAATAGAATTGCCACAGGTTACCAGGTCAAAGGAAGAAAAGGAGAATGCAGATAAAAGATCTCAAATATTAACAATAAACACTTTGGCAGCGAAATTTTATTATTATATGCTTAAATCCGAAAAAGGTGCTTTGGCATATCATTATTTGCGTGGAAGAGAATTGTCAGATAACACAATTACAGGTTTTGGACTTGGATATTCTGATAAATACAGTGATTCATTATATAAATATATGAAAAGCAAAGGATATAAGGATGACATTTTAAAGGAAACAGGATTATTTACATTTGAAGAAAAGGGCGTTCATGATAAATTCTGGAACAGGGTAATGTTTCCTATTATGGATGTAAATAATAAAGTTATTGCCTTTGGTGGAAGAGTTATGGGTGATGGTAAGCCTAAATACTTAAATTCTCCTGAAACAAAGGTTTTTGATAAAAGCCGTAATTTATATGGACTTAATATTGCAAGAACAAGCAGAAAGGATTATTTACTTATCTGTGAGGGATATATGGATGTTATATCTCTTCATCAGGCAGGATTTAATAATGCGGTAGCTGCACTTGGAACATCATTTACTTCAGGCCATGCGTCGCTTATTAAGAGATATGCAAAAGAGGTTGTCCTTACATTTGACAGCGATGGAGCGGGAATCAAAGCGGCTTTAAGAG
The DNA here is from genome assembly GCF_003461285.1 of Eubacterium sp. AF17-7. Lineage (NCBI taxonomy): Bacteria > Bacillati > Bacillota > Clostridia > Eubacteriales > Eubacteriaceae > Eubacterium > Eubacterium sp. AF17-7. The sequence goes on from NZ_QTWU01000002.1 coordinate 123,772, forward strand.
CCATACCTATTTTAAGAGAAGCCGGACTTTCAATCAAAGTATTAAGCATGAAGCCTTATAAAGACCCTGATGAGTTTATTAAGGCATTAGGACCTGAAGCGTATGAAGAAAGAATAGAGAAGGCTACTAATTATTTTATATTTCAGGTTGGAACACTTATGAACGAATATAATTTAGATGATCCATCTGAAAAGACAGAATTTCATAATAAAGTAGCAGATATGCTTTTGGAATTTGAAGATGAGATAGAAAGAAATAACTATCTTGAATCAGTATGCAGAACTTTTAATATTCCGTTAGATGGATTAAGACAGCTTGTCAAGAAGAAAGGTCTTAATTACATTGGAAAGAAACAAAGAGAAGAAAAAGAAACAATTAAGTCAGGAAATAAAGAAAAGGAAGAGGCAGTAGTGCTTGCACAGCAGATTTTGTTAACCTGGCTTATTGAAGAAAAAAATATTTTCGAAAGTGTTGCAAAGTATGTTTCGCCTTCAGATTTTTCTGATGATTTTTATAAAAGAGTGGCAGGCATTTTTTGGGCACAGATGGAAGAAAATGAAGCAAATCCTGCAAAAATAATTGACAATTTCCAAGATGAGGATGAGCATAAGAAAGTGGCAGCATTGTTTAATTCGCCACTTATAAATCAAAATCTGACTATGCAGGAAAAGGAAAAAGCAGTTAATGATGCAGTGATTCTTATAAAAAAGAAAAGCCTTGATGACAGGGCAAAAAATGCAACAGATATTTCTGAGATGCAGAATATAATTCAGGCTAAAGCACAGCTTGGAAAAATACACATTACATTAAATTAAATCAGGAGTTGTACAAATGACATTATCAAAAAGACTACAGGCAGTTGCAGACATGGTTACACCGGGATATGTGGTGGCAGACATAGGAACAGATCATGGATATATTCCAATTTATTTAACTAAGAACAAAATCTCACCGAAAGCATATGCAATGGATATTAATAAGGGCCCAATTGATAGGGCGACAGAAAATATCCATATGGAAGAATTGCAGGATAAGATTAAAGCAATTCAGTCAAATGGAATGGAAAAACTTGAGCCGGGCATGGTTCAGTCAGTTGTTATCGCAGGAATGGGTGGAGAACTTATGATTGACATTATAAAAAATTCTCCGGTTATCGGAACGCTTAAAGAGATGATTTTATCACCTCATTCTGATAAGGATTTTGTTAGAAAGAACATGATGGAGAATAATTGGAAAATTATTGATGAAACAATGGTTAAAGATAATGGCAAATATTATACAATTATGAAGGTGGTTCCGGGAAGAGAACAGAACAAATATTCACCGGAAGAATTAATTTATGGAAGATGTTTGATTGAAAAACAAAGTGATGTATTTAAGGAGTTCCTTGATAAAGAATATGAAAAATACACACAGATTTTAGATGTTTTGGATTGTAATGACAGCGTAATAGGACGAAACATTGAAATTCGCCGGTTACGCAAGTTAAACAGAAAGGCAAGGGGTTTGAATGGTTAAAGTCAAAGTAGGTTCTATGGAAAAAGAATATACAAGTAAGACAACATTGTATGAAATTGCTAAAGATTTTAAAAATCAGTATTCAAATGATATTGTTTTAGCAGAATGCGATGGAGTTTTGTGTGAATTATCAAAGAAAGTTGATGAGGACTGTGAAGTTAAGTTTATTACAACGGATACTAAGATTGGTAATGACTGTTACAGACGTTCTATGACATTTTTAATGATAAAAGCATTTTACAAAGTGTGTGACGGTGAGAACATAGACAAAATATCAGTACAGTATTCTGTAAGTAAAGGATATTTTTGTCGAATTTATGGAAAAGTTACAGTTACGCAGAAATTGCTTGATAGTGTTGAAGCTGAAATGAGAGGCTTAGTTGAAAAAGATGTTCTTATAACAAAGGAATCCTTGTCGACAGATGAAGCAATTAAGCTTTTCGGAGAACTTGGAATGTATGACAAGGAAAATTTATTTAAGTACAGAAGATCATCCCGTGTAAATGTATATCATATGGGTGGATTCGATGATTACTATTATGGATATATGACATATTCAACAGGAGTACTTAAATATTTTAAATTAATACAATATGACAATGGTTTTGTGCTTCAGATGCCTACAAAAGAAGAGCCTGATAAGGTGCCTGAATTTAAACCACAGGAAAAGGTATTTGAAGTATTAAAGGAAGCTACACAGTGGGGAGAGATGATGGGGGTTCCTACAATTGGAGCCGTAAATGACAAAATAACAAATGGAACAATCGGAAATATTATGCTTGTTCAGGAAGCTTTGCAGGAAAAGAAAATTGCTGACATTGCGACAGAAATAGCGAATAGACAGGGTGTTAAATTTGTTATGATAGCAGGTCCTTCATCCTCAGGCAAGACTTCATTTTCACATAGATTATCAATTCAGCTTATGGCACAGGGATTAAAGCCACATCCAATTCCGGTTGATAACTTCTTTAAAAATAGAGAAGATACTCCGGTAGATGAAGATGGAAAGTTAGATTATGAAGTGATTGAAGCTTTAGATGTAAAGTTGTTTAACGAGATTATGGAGCGACTTTTAAAAGGTGAAAAGGTTGAAATGCCTGAATTTAATTTCGTTACAGGAAAAAGAGAGTATCACAAAGATTATTTGAAACTTAATGATGACGATATTCTTGTTATAGAAGGAATTCATTGCCTTAATGATAAGATGTCATATTCATTGCCAAATGAATCTAAATTTAAAATTTATGTAAGTGCACTTACACCACTTAATGTAGATGAACATAATAGAATTCCTACAACGGATTTACGTCTTATAAGAAGAATTGTAAGGGATGCAAGAACAAGAGGCACATCTGCTGCAGCAACTATAGAAATGTGGCACCGCGTAAGAAGAGGAGAGGAAAATAATATTTTCCCATATCAGGAATGTGCAGATGCGATATTTAATTCAGCGTTAGTTTATGAACTTGCGGTACTTAAGCAGTATGCTGAACCGGCATTGTTTAGTGTGCCAAAAGATGCAGAAGAATATTTAGAAGCAAAAAGACTTCTTAAGTTTTTAGATTATGTTGTTGGAACTTCAAATGAGAATGTTCCAAACAATTCTTTGCTTAGGGAATTTACAGGTGGAAGTTGCTTTAAAGTATGATTTATGATATTGTAGTTATTTGTGAGTAGGATAAATGGTCGCGGATGCTATTGCCGAAAGGACGCAGACGAGGAAAGTCCGGGCTTCATAGGGCAGGATGCCGGCTAACGGCCGGTGGAGGTGACTCCCAGGAAAGTGCAACAGAGAGCAGACCGCCGGATATTCTCCGGTAAGGGTGAAAGGGCAGTGTAAGAGACTACCGCCTTTTTGGTAACAGAAAGGGCATTGTAAACCCCATTCGAAGCAAGACTGAACAGAAAGCATAAAGTGGCCCGCTTGCTTTCGGGTAGGTCGCTTGAACATATTGGTAACAATATGTCTAGATAGATGACCATTCATGACATAACCCGGCTTACAGTCCTACTCATTAATATAAAAAAAATCAGCCAACCCGGCTGATTTTTTAATTTGCATAGATTATAATTTTTCCCAAAGAATTCCCTGCTTTTCTTCACAGTATTTACAACTGTACAATCCTTTTTCTTTATCAGTTAATATAAATATGTGTTTTAATTCCTGCTCGATAGAAGTAATGCAACGAGGGTTTTTACAGTGAAGAACATTTGTGATTGAATCAGGTAAATTTAATTCTTTTTTATCTGTTAAAACACCGTCTTTTATAATATTTACTGTTATATTGTGGTCGATAAATCCTAAAACATCAAAATCAACAATGTCTAAAGGACCTTCGACTTTAATTATATCTTTTTTACCCATAACAGCACTACGTGCATTTTTTATAATGGCAACCTGATAATCTAATTTGTCTAATCCAAGGTATTTGTAGATTGCCATTGCACGACCTGCCTGAATGTGGTCTAATACAAATCCATTGTTAATCTGGTCTACATTTATCATATTTTCACCTCCAAAAGTGTGAGAATAAGAGCCATACGAACGTAAACTCCGTATTGAACCTGCTTAAAATATACAGCACGTGGGTCGTCATCTACCTCAACAGATATTTCATTTACACGAGGAAGTGGATGAAGTACGAGCATATCATCTTTTGCAAGTTTCATTTTTCTTTTATCTAAAATATAACTGTCTTTCATTCTAATATAGTCTTCTTCGTTAAAGAAACGTTCCTTTTGTACACGTGTCATGTATAAAATATCTAAGTCACTCATAACATCTTCAAGTTTTGTCACTTCTTTAAAAGGTGCACCGGCTTTTGTTAAGTTTTCTCTTATATATTCTGGAACTCGTAATTCCGGTGGTGAGATAAGAACAAATGATATATTTTCATATCTTAAAAGTGCATTTATAAGTGAATGAACTGTTCGTCCGAATTTTAAGTCACCACAAAGACCGATTGTGAGATTGTTTAAACGTCCTTTTAAGGATCTTATTGTCATTAAATCTGTGAGAGTCTGAGTTGGATGCTGATGTCCGCCATCACCTGCGTTGATTACGGGAATAGATGATTTAGATGCTGCAACTAAAGGAGCACCTTCTTTAGGATGACGCATTGCACAAATATCAGCGTAACATGAAATAATTCGAATAGTATCAGAAACACTTTCTCCTTTGGAGGCTGAACTTGAATCAGCTGAAGAAAATCCTAAAACACTGCCACCTAAGTTAATCATGGCAGCCTCAAAACTAAGACGTGTTCTTGTACTTGGTTCATAGAATAAAGTTGCGATTTTTTTACCTTTGCAGGCTTCTTTATATTTGTCTGGGTTCTTTTCAATGTCAGATGCAAGATCAAGTAAATCGTCAAGCTCTTCTACAGAAAAATCCAGAGGACTAATTAAATGTCGCATAAGTTCCTCCTTATCCAATTTTTTTCTACACAATATGATAAGGTAATAAGACAAAATATTCAAGTAAAAAAGTGCAAAAATATACAGAAAAATAGAAAAGATTTTAAAGTTAAAAAAAAACTAGTGGAAAAGTTCGTGAAAAAACGAAAATGTGATATAATTAAATCTGATTTCCTTTAAATATAAAAATGAATTTGAGTCTTTATAATAGATGTAATTGATAAAAATAGTGATTGAGATAATTTAGTAGTTATTTAATTTAGAAGGATGGTGTATATTATGGAATTATTTTATGAAACAATAGAAAAAATGTGTACACAGGTAAAAGAAAAACTATCATTAAAAGAATTTTGCAAAAATGAAGAAATAACAGCCATAATTTTAGGCTCAGGATTAGGTGGGTTCGCTAATAATATAGAAGATGTAAAGAGCATTAAGTATAGTGAGATAGAAGGTTTCCCTATAACGACAAATACAGGACATAAGGGAAGGATGCTTTTTGGCTATATAAATAATAAGGCGGTAATAGTAATGGAGGGAAGAATTCATTATTATGAAGGATATAGCATGAAAGAAGTAGTGACTCCAATATATTTTATGAAATTAATGGGAACTAAAAAAATAATACTTACAAATGCTGCAGGCGGTATAGGAGACAACTTTGAAGTAGGAAATCTTATGATGATTACAGATCACATTACTTCATTTGTTCCGTCACCTTTAATTGGAAAAAATGATGAAAGATTTGGCCTAAGATTTCCTGATATGTCATGCGTATATAATAAAAAATTGCAACAGGTAATTAGAAGCGTAGCGGATAGAGAGAATATTGAATTAAAAGAAGGTGTTTATTTGCAGACTACCGGACCTAATTATGAAACTCCTGCAGAAATACAAATGTATAAAAAGCTTGGAGCAGATGCAGTTGGAATGAGTACAGCAGTTGAAGCAATGGTTGCAAATTACCTTCAAATAAAAGTGTGTGGTATAAGTTGCATAACAAATAAAGCAGCAGGCTTGTCAGATAAGGAATTAAATGATGAAGAGGTTAAAGAAGTAGCTTCTAAAGTGGCTAAAGATTTTGAAACACTCTTAAAGGGAATTATATAGAATAGAAAATGCCGGGAGATTAAATCCCGGCACTTTTTTATTGCTCCTGTTCATCAGGGTTATCTTTCTTTATAGGATGTATTGTAATTCGAACAGAGTCGATACGTTTATCATCCATTTTTTCTACTTTTAATGTGCAGTTACCAATAGTAACACTGTCGCCAATATCAGGAAGACGCTCAAGGTTTTCGATTATGAGCCCGCCAATTGACTCGTAATGCTCAGAATCAATATCTAACCCTAACTGATCGTTTAAATCATCAAGGTTGATAGAACCTTCAACGATATATTGATTTTCATTTATTTTTCTAATGACACGTTTTTCGTCTTCATCAAATTCGTCTCGTATTTCACCAACAATCTCTTCGATAATATCTTCAAGTGTAATCAACCCTTCAGCTAAACCATATTCATCAAGGACAATACATAGACTTGTGTCGTTATCACGCATTTCAATAAGAAGATTGTTAAGTTCTTTTTGTGCGTAAGTATAATAAGGCTCACGCATTAATTCTTCAAGTTTGAAATTATCTTTTGTGACATGATTAATAATCATATCTTTGATATTTATAACACCTATTATGTTGTCAGTGCTGTCTTTATAAACAGGAATTCGTGTAAATTTATCACGTTTAACTAAATCTAACAATTCATCGTAAGTTGTAGTAGTACTTATCATTGATATGTCAACCTTTGGAACCATGATGTCTTTAGCTCTTGCGTCACCAAAATCAAACACATTGTTAATCATGTCTAATTCTTCGGACTCGATGATTCCTTCTTCCTGACTTACATCCATAATTGTTCTTAATTCATCTTCTGTAAAATGAGAAGATTTTGATGACGTATCAACACGTAATATCATTAAAATTAATTTTGAAAAATTATCAATTATAAAAATGATAGGAGTTAAAACAAACATAAGAATTGAAATAACTCTTGCGTATGAAAGTGCTACATTTTCTGAATGAATACCGGCAACTGTCTTTGGAATTATTTCACCAAAAATCAATACAACAAAAGTAAGAACGAACGTGCCGATACTTACATATATATTTCCAAATACATTTTGTACAAATAAAGTGGAAATAGCAGAGGCACCTATATTTACTATGTTGTTTCCTATTAAAACGGTGCTAAGCATTTTTGACTGATGCTTTATTACTTTATCAAGGATAAGGGCACGTTTATTGCCATCATCAACTAACATACGAATACGCATCTTATTAACTGTTGTTAAAGCCGTTTCTGCAGATGAAAAAAATGCAGATAGTAAAATTAAAACTAATAATACACATAGCATAGCTATGTCACTGGGTCCCACAATATCACTCCTTAATTAAATAAATATTTATGTACATAATTCTATGCGTACATTTAGGATATTGTACAAAATACTAAACTTGATGTCAAGAATGGCACATATTTTCCTTTTTAAATAAAAATGTATTCCAAATAGTCATATTTTATAAATAATGAAATAGAATTGTAAAAAGCAAAATTGGAAAAAGGAATGAAAGAAACAGTTTTATCAATAATTAAGGTGATTTTTGCACAATTAGTACTTACGGCAGTTGTTATATTGCTGGCTTCGTTTATTACATATAAATTAAAAGTAAGTGATTTTGGGTACAAAGTAATAGTAATGGTAGTATATGGGATAGTTACATTTATTGGTGGGATGATTATAGGAAAAGTAAAAAACAAAAGGAAGTTTTTATGGGGAGCGCTGACAGGTGGAATTTATATAGGAATGATAATGATTGTGGCATTTGCAATAGCACATAATGGAGAGTCTAGTGTGGTGAAAATGGTACCAGCTTTAATAACTTCATTAGCAGGTGGAATGCTTGGAGGAATGGCAGGGTGATGTAGGAAAAACAATATGAAAAAACGTTTTAACTGTATAGTAAAAAATAGTTTGAAAAAATATATTCATGTGTTATAATATTTTTTGAATTGTACAAAAATAAATAAACTGGAGGAATATCATGAAACATATTAAGACATTAACATCAAAAACATTAAAGGAAACAATGAAAAAAGGTGGATGTGGCGAATGTCAGACATCATGTCAGTCAGCATGCAAGACTAGCTGTACAGTAGGAAATCAGACTTGCGAAAATAAATAATTTTATAATGAAGTATGTCTATAACAGAGCCGACGTTTGTCGACTCTGTTATAGTGCGTTATTGCATAAACTTTAAAAATTATGACATACCATTAAATGGAGAGGAGAAAATACAGTGATTCACCAGTATAAAAGTAATGGTTATAATATCGTATTAGATGTAGAAAGTGGAGCAGTTCATGTTGTGGACGACATTACATACGATGTTATTTCATTATATGAGGAGAATTCTGCTGATGAAATAATTTCTAAATTAAAATCATCATATAATGAGGATGAAATAAGAGAATGTATTTCAGAAGTAAAGGAACTCGTTGAAGATGGACAGCTGTTTACTGAAGATATTTACGAACCATTTGTGGAGAAATTTAAAGAAAAGAGACAGACAGTTGTAAAGGCATTATGCCTTCACATAGCCCATGATTGCAACCTTGCATGTAAGTATTGTTTTGCAGAAGAAGGTGAATATCATGGAAGAAGAGCATTAATGAGTTTTGAAGTCGGAAAGAAAGCTTTGGATTTCTTAGTTGCTAATTCAGGTAACAGAGTTAATCTTGAAGTTGACTTTTTTGGCGGAGAGCCATTGATGAACTGGGATGTAGTTAAGCAGTTAGTTGCGTATGGTCGCTCGTTAGAAGAACCAAATAACAAAAAATTTAGATTTACTCTTACAACAAACGGAGTTCTGTTAAACGATGAGGTAATGGAATTCGTAAATAAAGAAATGTCTAATGTTGTATTAAGTCTTGACGGAAGAAAAGAAGTAAACGATAGAATGCGTCCGTTTAGAACAGGAAAAGGCAGTTATGATTTGATAGTGCCTAAATTTCAGAAACTAGCAGAAAGCAGAAATCAGACAAATTACTATATCAGAGGAACATTTACAAGAAATAATTTAGATTTTTCAGAAGATGTTAAGCATTTTGCTGATTTAGGATTTAAGCAGATGTCAATAGAACCTGTAGTCGGACCGGAAGAAGACCCATACTCGATTAGAGAACAGGATCTTCCACAGATTATGGAGGAATATGACAAGTTAGCCCTTGAATACATTGATCGATACAAGAAAGGAAATGGATTTAATTTCTTCCACTTTATGATTGATTTGACACAGGGACCTTGTGTTTATAAGAGATTGTCAGGATGTGGTTCGGGAACAGAATATCTGGCAGTAACGCCATGGGGTGATTTCTATCCATGTCACCAATTTGTTGGAAATGAAGATTTCCTTATGGGAAATGTAGATGAAGGAATTACAAAACCTGAACTTGTAAAGGAATTTGGCAATTGTAATGTATATTCTAAAGAAAAATGCAAGAATTGTTTTGCTAAGTTTTATTGCAGTGGTGGTTGTGCAGCTAATTCTTACAATTTCCATGGCACAATTAATGATGCATATGACATTGGATGTGAAATGCAAAGAAAAAGAGTGGAATGCTCTATAATGATAAAAGCAGCGTTAGCTGATGAATAAGAAAGAGGTTTTATAAAATGAAGAAAATGAACAAGACAAGAGGAATCGTTTATGCCATCTTATCTCTTGTAATTATCGCGTGTCTTGGAGGCATTGTCTTATTTGGTCTTCCAAATTGGAAATGGCTCGGAGCTTACAAGGATAGTGGTAAAGCGGCAAACATCACACAGGGACTTGACCTCAAAGGTGGTGTAAGTGTTACATATCAGGTATCTGATGACAATCCAAAGTGGGATGCAACAGATTTATCTGATACAGTTTATAAGATGCAGCAGAGAGTTAACCAGTTTAGTACTGAAGCTACAGCATACAAAGAAGGGGATGACAGAATTACTGTTGATATCCCTGGTGCAAATGATGCTGATGAAGTAGTTGAACGTTTAGGTAAACCGGGTTCATTATATTTCTGTACAAAGAGTTCTACAGATTTAACAGAAGAACAGTTAGCAGAAACAGATGAAAACGGAAATAAGAAGTATGTTCAGCTTACTGATGGAAATTATGCAGGATACTATCAGATTTGGTTAACAGGTGATGACATTGCAGATGCTCAGGGACAGCAGTCATCTGACAGCAAAACTAAAAAATCTGAAGCAGTAGTTTCATTAACATTTACAGATGCCGGATCAACAAAGTTCTATAACATGACATCACAGTATGTTGGTCAGCCTACATACATTATTTATGATAATGAAGTAATCAGTAACCCAACTGTTCAGTCAGCAATCAGTGGTGGACAGGCACAGATTGATGGTATGGCAGATATGGATGAAGCTAATAATCTTGCTTCAAATATCAGAATTGGTACTTTGAATTTATCATTGGATGAAATCAGCCACAAAGTTGTGAGCGCTCAGCTTGGTTCTGATGCATTAAGCAAGTCAATTAAGGCTGGTATCATTGGATTTATAATAATTATTTTATTCTTATTATTAGTTTACAGAATTGCCGGTGTTGCAGCTAGTTTAGCATTGGTAGTTTTCGTTGAGTTAGAAATGCTTACATTAAATGCATTTGACTTGACATTATCATTACCTGGTATTGCAGGTATTATTCTTGGTATTGGTATGGCAGTAGATGCTAACGTTATTATTAATGCCAGAATCAGAGAAGAAATTGCAGCAGGAAAGACAGTTAAGAGTGCAATTACAATTGGTTTCGATAAAGCTAAATCAGCTATTGTAGATGGAAATATTACAACACTTATCGCAGCTTTAGTTCTTTTATGGAGAGGTTCAGGTACAGTACAGGGATTTGCTCAGACTTTAGCTATCAGTATTGTATTCCAGTTATTTACATCATTATTTGTATCTAAGTGGTTTGTATGGATTCTTTACTATTTAGGATTCCAAGGCGAAAAGTTCTACGGAAAAGAAAAGACAAGAAAGGCAATTCATTTCTTAAAGAAGAGAGTTGTATTCTTTGCACTTTCAATAATTGTAATCATTGGTGGATTCGCAACAATGATTGGATACTCAGCAGCCGGAAAAGACCCATTCTTCTTAAGCGTTGAATTTAAGGGTGGTAGCTCAGTAACAGTTGACTTTGATAAAGAATATACAATGGATCAGTTTAATGATGAAATTAAACCTGCACTTGTAGATACATTAGGAACATCTGATATTCAGGGACAGAAAGAAACTGGTTCAAATAAATTCGTTATTAAGACAAAGAAACTTGAAGGCGATGAATTTGATGCATTTGAAAAATTATTAATTGAAAAATTTGGTGCCGTAGACAGCAAGGATAATTTCCAGAACACTATGATTTCTGCAACAGTAAGTAAAGAAATGAGAAGTGATGCTGTATGGGCAACAATCATTGCTACAATTTGTATGTTAATTTACATTTGGATTAGATTTAAGGATATCAAGTTTGCTTCAGCAGCTGTAATTGCATTAATTCATGACGTACTTGTTGTTATTGGATTCTATGCAGTATCAAGAGTAGCAGTAGGAACAACATTTATTGCATGTCTTCTTACAATTGTAGGTTACTCTATTAATGCTACAATTGTTATTTTCGATAGAATTAGAGAAAATAAGGCATCAATGAAGCGTGGAGATGACTTAGAAGAATTAGTTGACTTAAGTATCACACAGACACTTACAAGAACAATTTACTCAAACGTAACAACATTTATCATGGTATTTATGATATTTATCATGGGTGTTACATCAATCAAAGAGTTTACATTACCATTAATGGTAGGTTTAGTATGTGGTGCTTACTCATCAGTATGTATAACAGGTGCTGTTTGGTTTGTTCTTACTAAGAAATTTGGAAAGAAAAAAGCTAACTAAAAAACACATAAAATATACTTTATAATAAAATGAACGGGGCTGTAAAAGGTGCCGTTCATTTTGTGTTATGCACAATGAGCCAAATACTTTCAGTTTTTGCTTGCAAAGAAAAATGAAAGTATTTGGCGAATGTATAATCACTGAGAAGAAGCGAAGCGAATTCGAAGTGTTATACATGGCGAAGCCATGTGCATAACACAAATAGAGAGGGTATAGAACTGGCGAATGTATAATCACTGAGAAGAAGCGAAGCGGATTCGAAGTGTTATACACGGCGAAGCCATGTGCATAACACAAATAGAGAGAGTATAGAACTGGCGAATGTATAATCACTGAGAAGAAGCGAAGCGGATTCGAAGTGTTATACACGGCGAAGCCATGTGCATAACACAAATAGAGAGGGTATAGAACTGGCGAATGTATAATCACTGAGAAGAAGCGAAATTTTAAACCTGAGGTTCAAATATGGAAAAATGGATTGTATTTGCAAAAAAAGCAGATTTTAATCAAATTGCAAAAAAATATAATATTAGTCCAATGTTGGCAAGAATTATAAGAAATAAGGATATAATAGAAGACAAAGATATTAAAGAGTATTTATATGGCGATATAAATGAACTCAATTCTCCATGGCTGCTAAAAGATATGGAAAAGGCTGTTGAAATAATAAAAATTAAGATAAGCCAGCAAAATAAAATAAGAATAATATGCGATTATGACATTGATGGTATTTGCTCAGGATATATTTTACTTGATTCATTAGAAAAACTGGGGGCAAATGTCGATATTGTTGTACCACATAGAATTGAAGACGGATATGGAATTAACAAAGATTTAATAAAAAAAGCGTATGATGATGGAGTAGATACAATTTTAACTTGTGATAATGGAATTGCAGCATATGAGCAGGTTGAATATGCAAAATCACTTGGAATGACCATAGTTATAACAGACCATCATGAAGTACCGTTTGAAGAGAAAGACGGCACTAAGGAATATATTGTTCCAAATGCAGACGCAGTTGTTAATCCAAAACAGGCAGATTGTGAATATCCATTTAAAGAAATTTGTGGAGCGACAGTGGCTTATAAGCTGATTACAGCAATTATAAATTCAATGGGCAGGGAAATGAGTTCAACAAATTATTTGCTTGAATATGTTGCAATAGCAACTATTGGAGATGTGGTTGAATTACAGAATGAAAATAGAATAATTGTAAAATATGGTCTGGATTTACTTAGAAAATCAAAAAATATAGGATTAAATGCACTTATAGATGCTTGTAAATTAAATAAAAATTTAATTGATTCGTACCATATAGGATTTGTAATCGGACCGTGTTTAAATGCAAGTGGACGACTTGATACAGCACAAAAGGCAGTTGCTTTGTTAAGAGAAAAAAATCAGGATAAAGCAAAAGACATAGCCACAGAATTGGTTGAATTAAATGACGAAAGAAAAAATTTAACTGAAGAGGGAACAAAGAAAGCTATAGAACAGGCTGAAAATTATAAAGAAGATAAAGTACTTGTTATTTATTTGAAAGACTGTCATGAAAGTATAGCAGGAATAATAGCAGGAAGAATTAGGGAAAAATATAATAAGCCATGTTTCGTGCTTACTAAAACGGCGACTGAGGTTAAAGGCTCAGGTCGTTCGATAGAAGAATATGATATGTATAAGGAACTAAGTAGGATAAAGGAATTGTTTACGAAATTTGGTGGTCATAAATTGGCTGCCGGACTTTCTTTACCACTGGAAAATGTTGATATATTAAGAGAAAAGTTAAATCAACTTACAACTCTTACGGATGACGACTTGTGTTCAAAAGTATGGATTGATATGCAACTACCAATTCCTTATATAACTAAAGAATTTGTAAACGAATTAGAAAAGTTAAAGCCTTTTGGAAAAGGAAACGAAAAGCCGTGTTTTGCTGAAAAAAATCTTAAAGTGAAAAATTTAAAAATCTTAGGCAAAGAAGGGAATGTTATAAAACTAAGTTTAAGGGATGAAAATAATTATGAAATCCCGGGAATAATATTCTCAAGAACAAGTGAATTTATGGAATTTATAACAAATAAATTTGGAAATGAAGAGGTTAAAAAGGCTTTGCGTGGAATGGATAATAATATAACAATAATGGCTGTATTTTATCCAAACATAAATGAATACAATGGAAATACACAATTACAACTTGTTATAAACAGATTTAGTTAAAAATATAAGTTTTTAATTGTTATAATTGAGAAAAATGTCAAAATAAGGCATAATATAGGGAATGAGAGTATTGAAAAAAATGAAAAATAGAAATAAAATTAGTTATCATAATATTGGAGGATAAATATGCGTAAAGTAGAAGATTACATAAGAAGTATACCGGATTTTCCTGAACCGGGAATTATTTTTAGAGATATTACAACAGTAATGCAGGATTCTGATGGATTTAAGCTTGCAATAGATTCAATGGAAGATACAATTAAGGATTTAGATTTTGATGTGATTGCGGGATTAGAGTCAAGAGGATTTATGTTTGGAACACCTATAGCATATAATATGGGAAAACCATTTGTGCCAATTAGAAAAAAGGGAAAACTTCCATGTGAAACAATTAGTGAAGAGTATAGTCTTGAATATGGAACAGCTGAAATAGAAATTCATACTGACGCAATTAAAAAAGGACAGAAGGTCGTTATTGTTGATGATCTTATTGCAACAGGAGGAACTGTAGAAGCTGCAATAAAGTTAATTGAAAGATTAGGTGGAGAAGTTGTAGCGTGTGTATTCCTTACAGAATTAGTGGATCTTAAAGGTAGAGACGTGTTAGAAGGATATAGAGTAGAATCTATAGTTAAATTTGATGGAAAATAAATAGATATTTACGAAAGATGATCAAGTTGTCACACAATTATGATTATTACATCCTTTGCTATAGTAAAATTTGTATGAAGAGAGGGAAAATATATGAGCGACGACATAAAGATGAATGAATTAAAAATTGAAAATCATGGTGTGATTCCCAAAGAAGAAGAACATACAACGCCTGAGAAACTTTACGAAAGACTAGTTGAAAAAATAAAAAAATATCATCCTTCAGCAGGTGATTTGAAAATAATTGAAAAAGCATATAATATGGCTAGAGAAGCTCATAAAGAGCAGAAAAGAAAATCAGGTGAACCTTATATTATTCACCCTCTTTGTACTGCAATTATATTAGCAGATTTAGAGCTTGATAAAGAATCAATAGTTGCAGGTTTGTTACACGATGTTATGGAAGATACAAGTGTTACAAAAGAGCAGATTACTAAGGAATTTAGTGAAGAAGTAGCAGATCTTGTTGATGGTGTTACAAAGATTACAAAATTAGACTATGATGTTGATAAGGTTGAAGAACAGGCAGAAAATTTACGTAAGATGTTTCTTGCTATGGCAAAAGATATCAGGGTAATTTTGATAAAATTAGCAGACAGACTTCATAATATGAGAACATTACAGTATATGAAGCCTGAAAAACAAAAAGAAAAATCAAGAGAAACTATGGATATTTATTCTCCAATAGCGGATAGACTTGGTATTTCTAAAATTAAAATTGAACTTGATGACCTGGCTTTAAGATATTTGGAACCGGAAAAATATCGTGAGATAGTTGATGGCGTACATGAAAGACTTGAGCATAGAGAAGATTTTATGAATGATTTGATTGCCCAGGTTAAAACATATATTGAAAAAGCAGGAATTAAGGCAACAATCGGTGGAAGAGTAAAGCATTATTTTAGTATTTATAAAAAGATGGTAAACCAGCAAAAAACACTTGATCAGATTTACGATGTATTTGCGGTACGAATTATTGTTGACACAGTAATGGAATGTTATGGTGCATTAGGTGTAATTCATGAAAAGTATACTCCTGTACCGGGAAGATTTAAGGATTATATTGCCATGCCAAAGCCGAATATGTATCAGTCATTACATACAACGCTTATCGGACCAAATGGACAGCCTTTTGAAATACAGATTCGTACTTATGACATGCATAGAACTGCTGAATATGGTATCGCAGCACACTGGAAATATAAAGAAAATATTACAGGTGAATATAATGAAGAACAGAAAATCAGCTGGTTAAGACAGATCCTTGAATGGCAGAGAGATTTGTCTGATAACAGAGAATTCTTAAGCCTCTTAAAAGATGATTTAAATATGTTTTCTGACAGCGTTTATTGTTTTACACCTAACGGCGATGTTAAAAATCTTCCGGCAGGCTCAACACCTATAGACTTTGCTTACAGCATTCATAGTGCAGTAGGTAATAAGATGGTAGGGGCAAGAGCAAATGGAAAAATGGTAAACATTGATTATAAGATTCAAAATGGTGACCGTGTAGAAATTGTTACATCTAATAACTCAACAGGCCCAAGTATGGATTGGTTGAAAATTGTAAAAAGTACACAGGCTAAGAACAAAATTAATCAATGGTTTAAGCAACAGAATAAAGAAGAAAATATTATTAAAGGTAAAGATTTAATAGATAAATACTGTAAAGCAAAAGCAATTGTTTTATCAGATATTATGAAACCTGAATTTACTGATAAGGTTCGTTTGAAATACGGATTTAAGGACTGGGATTCAGTAGTTGCATCTGTAGGTCATGGTGGATTAAAAGAAGGACAGATTGTAAATAAACTTCTTGATGAATATAACAAAGTTCATAAGACGATTGTAAGCGATAAAGATGTATTAGATTCAGTTGATGACAATAAGAACAATGGAATCAGAAAAACTACTTCAAAGAGTGGAGTTATTGTTGAAGGAATGAATGATGTGGCTGCAAGATTTTCTAAATGTTGTAGTCCGGTTCCGGGTGACGAAATTGTTGGATTTGTTACGAGAGGTCGAGGATTATCGATTCATAGAACAGATTGTACGAACATCATTAATTTGCCTGATATAGAAAGAGGCAGATTGATTGAAGCGAGCTGGGCTGAAGATGAAACAAAACAGACAGGAAAATATAATTCTGAAATTACTATTTATGCTAATAACAGAATTGGTATTTTAGCAGATTTATCAAAAGTATTTACTGAAAGAAAAATTGATGTTTTAAGCATAAACAGTAGAACAAGCAAGTCAGGAGTTGCTACAATATCAATGACTTTCCAGATTCAGGGAACAGATGAATTAAGAGAACTTATTGCAAAAATAAGAACAATTGACAGCATCATTGATATTGAAAGAACTACAGGCTGATATAATAAAAATGGGAGAATTTAAATGGCAGAGTTAGAAATAAAATGTTTGACAGTTAGCAGTTGTTACACAAATTGTTATGTATGCTGCAATAAGGATACAAAAGAAGGGTTTATTGTGGACCCGGGCGATGATTTTGTTAAAATAACAAATTATATTAATTCAATGGAAATGAAAGTGGTTGCAATCATACTTACACATGGTCATTTTGACCATATCGGAGCAGTAGACAAGCTTAAAGAAAGATATGATTTAACAGTATATGCTTCTGAGGCAGAAAAGGACACAATAACAGATACTACAAAAAATCTTACAAGTTATTTCGGAGAACCATTTACAGTTACTCCAGATGTTTATTTAAAAGATGGACAGGAAATTGAAATAGCAGGAATTTTGATGAATATGATATTAACACCCGGTCATACAGAGGGAAGCTGCTGTTATTATTTGCCAAATCATGGCTTGTTATTTAGCGGAGATACATTATTTCAGGCAAGCCGTGGAAGAACGGATTTTCCGGGTGGAAGTGATAGCCAGATTATTAATTCCATTAAAACAAAATTATTAGTACTTCCTGACGAAACTGTTGTTTTACCGGGACATATGGATAGTACAAAAATTGAATTTGAAAAAGGATTTTACAGATGATAGATATACAGATTATGCCTGAACAGTTTGCATATGATGTGCAGTCATTAGTTAAAGCCTTTTATTCAGAACATGATTTTAAAGTAAACCAGGTTGTAGATAATTCTTATAGGATTGTTAAGGTTTATTTTGAAAATGAAATAAGATTTGAACTATATGATAATGATAAAAAGCTTTTTGAAGGATATGAAAAATGCGACTTTTCAAATAGAAAAGAGACAAAGAATATTCTTAAAAAGCTTTTATATCGTGGAATGCAAATTGATACAGGAAAAGAATTGCCGTGGGGAGATTTGACGGGAATCAGACCTGCAAAAATACCGGCGCTTCTTTATGAAGAAGGAAAAAAAGAAGAAGAAATCAGAAGATATATGAAAGAAACGTATATGATTTCTGATGAAAAATTAGATTTGGCAATGTATATTGCAAAAAGAGAACATGAAATTTTAAAGGATATAAATTATAAACAGGGTTATAGCCTTTATATTGGTATTCCATTTTGCCCAACAACATGTCTTTATTGCTCGTTTACATCATATTCTGTTTCATTTTACAAAGATAAAACAGATACATATGTTGATGCATTGATAAAAGAAATAGAATATGTAGGAAGCAGATTAAAAGACAGGGAACTTAATAGTGTTTATATTGGTGGGGGAACACCCACAACACTAGAGCCTTATCAGCTTGATAAATTAATTACAGCATTAAAAGATAATTTTGATTTTTCAACTGTTAAGGAGTTTACGGTTGAAGCGGGACGACCTGATAGTATTACATCAGATAAACTAGATATGTTAAAAAAACATAATGTATCAAGAATATCAATTAACCCACAAACAATGAATCAGGAAACTTTAGATATAATTGGAAGAAGACATACTGTAGAGCAGGTTATTAAAGCCTTTAATCTTGCAAGAAAAAAAGGCTTTGACAATATAAATATGGACTTTATAATAGGACTTCCTAATGAGACGGTAGATATGGTTAGACATTCAATGGAGGAGACGAAAAAACTTAATCCGGAAAGTCTTACAGTACATTCATTAGCAGTAAAAAGAGCAGCCAGACTTAATACTGAAAAAGAAAAATATCAGGATTATACTTATGAAAATAATTCTAAATTAATGAATATTACAATGGATTACTCAAAAGAAATGAATATGAAACCGTATTATTTATATAGACAAAAGAATATGGCTGGAAATCAGGAAAATGTCGGATATTCAGTTTATGGCAAAGAATGCCTGTATAATATTTTGATGATGGGAGACAGACAGGATGTTTTTGCACTTGGAGCGGGCGGCACAACGAAAATTATGTCAGAAGACAGATTAAGTGCAAAAAGAATAGATAATGTAAAGAATGTAGACCAATATATTGATAGAATTGATGAAATGATTGCTAGGAAAAAAGAATACTTTGACAAATTATAAATAAAAGGTTGAGTATTTCACAAAAAGAGTGTAAAATTTTATAGTTAAATCAGTGTTAAATAGAGGAGAAATAAGATGGCCTTAAGTAAAAAACCGGTTACCGGAATGAAAGAAATTCTTCCGGAGGAAATGAAGATAAGAAACTACGTAATGGACGTAATTAAAGAAACATATAGTGCTTTTGGATTTACTCAGATAGAAACACCTTGTGTTGAAAATATTGCTAACTTAAGTAACAAGCAGGGTGGAGAAAATGAAAAGCTGATTTTTAAGATTTTAAAAAGAGGAGAAAAATTAAATCTTGAAACAGCACAGACAGAAATGGATGTTGTTGATAATGGTTTGAGATATGATTTGACAGTACCTCTTGTTAGATTTTATTCAAATAATGCAAATAATCTTCCTTCACCATTTAAGGCACTCCAGATGGGCAATGTATGGAGAGCTGACAGACCACAGAGAGGAAGATATCGTCAGTTTATGCAGTGCGATATTGATATATTAGGTGAACCAAGTAATCTTGCAGAAATCGAACTTATTCTTGCAACAACAACAACGCTTGGCAAACTTGGATTCAAGAATTTCCAGATTCGTATTAACGAAAGAAGAATCTTAAAGGCAATGGCTGCATATAGTGGATTCCCGGAAGAAAGTTATGATAGTGTATTTATCATTCTTGATAAGATGGATAAGATTGGACTTGAAGGTGTAAAAGAAGAACTTATTAAGTATGATTTTGATGAAGAATCAGTAGAAAAATACACAAATTTATTCAAAGAAATTGAAAACAAAGAAAATCCGGTTACTTATTTAGCAGAAAAATTAGACGGATTTATGGACGATGACGTAAAGCAGTGGATGGAAGAAATTATTGATAGTGTAAGAGCTACTAAAGCTTCAGAATTTGAAATAGTATTTGATCCAACATTGGTTAGAGGAATGTCATATTATACAGGAACAATATTTGAAATTGCAATCCCTGAATTTGGCGGAAGCTGCGGTGGCGGTGGACGTTACGATAAGATGGTTGGTAATTTTACAGGAAGAGATGTTCCTGCGTGTGGATTTTCTATTGGATTTGAAAGAATCGTTTTATTGTTAATGGAACAGGGATTTAAAGTTCCAACAGAGAATAAGAAGGTAGCTTATTTAATAGAAAAAGGGGTTAATGGTGAAAGATTATGTGAAGTAATCGCTAAAGCACAGGAAGAAAGAAAAACAGGAAATCAGGTTCTTGTTGCAAGAATGAATAAGAACAAAAAATTCCAGAAGAGTCAGTTAGAAGAACAGGGATATAATGAATTTAAAGAATTTTATAAAAATCCTTTAGCATAAAGAAAAATAGGAGGAGAGTCATGGCAGAATCAATGCAGGGACTTCATAGAAGTCACAGATGTACAGAAGTATCAAACAAAAATATTGGTGAAACAGTTACAGTTATGGGCTGGGTTCAGAAGAAAAGAAATTTAGGAAGTCTTATTTTCGTAGATTTAAGAGACCGTTCAGGTCTTCTTCAGCTTGTATTTGATGATAATGACAAAGAAGTATTTGAAAAAGCAGGAAAATTAAGAAACGAATTCGTAATTGCTGCTGTAGGAACTGTAAATAAGAGAGCAGGTTCAGTTAATGAATCTATGGAAACAGGTGATATTGAAATAAATGTTACAAGTTTAAGAATTTTATCTGAATCAGAGACACCCCCAATTCCGGTAGATGATGATGCAAATACAAAAGATGAATTAAGACTTAAATATAGATATCTTGATTTAAGAAAACCTCATTTACAGAAAAATCTTAAGTTAAGATCAGATGTAACAACATTTGTTAGAAAGTTTATGGCAAATGAAGGATTTCTTGAAATTGAGACACCTATTCTTAACAGAAGTACACCAGAAGGTGCGAGAGATTACTTAGTGCCTAGCCGTGTTCATCCGGGAACATTTTATGCACTTCCTCAGTCACCACAGGTATTAAAACAGCTTCTTATGTGTTCAGGATGTGATAGATATTTTCAGGTAGCAAAATGCTTTAGAGATGAAGATTTAAGAGCAGACAGGCAGCCTGAATTTACACAGCTTGATATGGAATTATCATTTGTTGATGTAGATGATATTTTAGATGTTAATGAAAGAATGCTTCAGGCATTATGGAAAGAAGTATTAGGAGTAGATGTTACATTGCCACTTCCAAGAATGACATGGCAGGAAGCAATGGACAGATACGGTTCAGATAAGCCTGATACACGTTTTGGAATGGAACTTATCAATGTTACTGACGTTGTTAAGGATTGCGGATTTGGTGTATTTTCAGGAGCAGTAGCAAATGGTGGAACTGTTCGTGGTTTAAATGCTAAAGGACAGGGTGAAATGGCAAGAAAGAAAATTGATGCCCTTGTTGAATTTGTAAAGACTTATGGCGCAAAAGGTCTTGCCTATATTGCAATGCATGAAGATGGAACAATTAAATCTTCATTTGCTAAATTTATGACAGAAGAAGAAATGAATAATCTTATTGCCGCTATGGGTGGAGAACCTGGAGATTTATTGTTATTTGCTGCAGATAAGAATAAAGTTGTATGGGATTCTCTTGGAGCATTAAGACTTGAACTTGCAAAACAGATGGATATAATTCCTGAAGGAAAATGGAACTTCTTATGGATTACAGAATTTCCACAGTTTGAATGGTCAGATGAACAGGGAAGATTCCTTGCAATGCATCATCCATTCACAATGCCTATGGAAGAAGATATTCAGTACTTAATTTCTGATCCCGGACGAGTTCGTGCAAAAGCCTACGATATCGTATTAAACGGTACAGAATTAGGTGGTGGTAGTGTGAGAATACATCAGGCAGATGTACAGGCTAAGATGTTTGAAGCACTTGGATTTACACCTGAACAGGCAAATGAAAAATTTGGTTTCTTATTGACTGCATTTAAATACGGTGTACCTCCACACGCAGGACTTGCTTATGGATTAGACAGACTTGTAATGCATATGGCAGGAGAAGATAACATTCGTGAAGTTATCGCTTTCCCTAAAGTAAAAGATGCATCATGTCTTATGACAGATGCACCAAATGTAGTTGATGATGTTCAGTTACAGGAACTTCAGATTAAATTAGATTTGAAAGAAAAAGAACAGTAAGAATTAATGTTATAGTGTTTAATTATACTGATGTCTTTTGAATATTAATTTGAATTTTTATAAGAAAGTATATTAGAATTCAATTATTCCTAAAATATACAGAATGATAATAACATTTATAATAAAACAAACAGGCACTCCAATAATGAATTTGGGGTGCTTTGTTTTATGCCTGAAAAACTGCATTCCAAGAAATGCACCCACCGAGCCACCAATAAATGCAGAAAAAATTAAAGTGTTTTCACTTATTCTAAATTTATGCTTTATAGCCTTCTGTTTATCAATTCCATAAAGAATAAATGCTGAAATATTTATTATCAATAAATACAAAATAAGTAATTCATATTTCATAGGTACCTCACTTTCTGTAAATAAAAATTAATAGTTGCAGCGAAGCTTTCTGACTTCGTCTTGGAGTTTTCCGGTATAATCAGCTAATTCATTGTATTGATTAGTGATGCTAGTCTGAATTTCTTTTAAATTTTCAATTTCTGAATCTTTATCATCTAATATTTGGTTGAAATAAGCCTGTAATTTTTCTAATTCCTTATCAGTGTGCTTTGTTAGATTAGATGATGAATCAGGATTAGAAGAATTATACTGTTTAGATAATAAATTTACAATAGAATAATCTGAATTTACACTGTATATATCAAAATCCTGTGAAGAATAGAATACAAATAAATATAATAAAGAATCGGATGAAAATACATTAAAACCGGAAATTATTTTGTCTGATTTTAACAACGTAAAATCTTTGGCAAATGTTGTGTATCTGCTAACCCTTATGGAAAAATGACTGTCTTTTAAATTATGGCTGCAATAAAAAATGTTCAGGCAATTATAAAATTGAATAAATTTGAAATTTGTATTTTCAATATTAGAACTTGGAACATTTCCTTCAATGATATAATCTTCACGTATATTAAGGTTATCCATTGAAGAAATAACGGTCTGATGATTAAGGGATATGTAATGAATGAGTTTTAAATCAGAACAAATATCAAAATCAGACTCTACATCAGTAAAAATAATTCCGTGATTTCGGATTCTTCCTGAATTAATTGAGTACATAGTAACTTTTTCATTTTCTAAATAAAATATAACCGGTTGTCCGGATTCTAATTGTGTAATTTTATACATACAAATACTCCTTTTAATATCTTTTAAATCACTATTGTGGGAGATGAAATAACTATAAGAAAGAGCATTTGTCACCGCCGGTTCAAATTGACAAATATATTTTGCTTAGGACTAAAAGTCCTAATAGCAAAATATATTTGGAAATTTAGAACTGCTGCGAGTGACAAGCAGCGAGAGCGTTCTTTCAATAGTTATTTCATCTCCCACAATTATGTAATAAAATATATTCTTGAAAATGAACATTATGAATATTTTGGCATAAAATAAAGTAAACAAAATATGGAGATACAATATGTCAGAGTACAAGGTGATGGATTGCGATGAGTGCTGTAACTGTTGTAAAAGAGAGTGTGATGTTTGCATCAGACCATCTTGCGGGGAGCCGGAAGAATTATCTGTGTTTGCTCCTGTAATATATGATGAAGTAGGAATTAACCTCTGTAGAACGATAACTATTCCGCAGAATATTTTGACTCAATATCCTACAACAAGTTATGTTCAATTATTAGTTGCAAATATAAAAATATACTCAGGAAAAGGATTTTTAACAGGAGAAGAAGAAAATGTTGAGTATACAGAAGAAGAACAGCAGGAGATGGGAAATCCACCTGTATTTTCAACTGTAACTACAATACCGGGAAGAGCAAATTGCTTAAGGGTAAAATTAACGGATTTAAGAGTTGTGTTTAATGTAAGATTATTTGACAGTTGCAAAAAATATCTTGCTACAGTACCACTAGAGGCTGTATATCTTCCAGCTGTAGGAACTACGAATTACGATCCTGATACAAATCCAAGGAGTGTAACAGTAGATATGTATGCACCGTATGGAGCATCCTCTGTTTATAATAATTATAATGAATATTTTATTAATTATGTAGGATTTAATATGTATTATAATACAGTGGAAAATGGAATTAATATGAATGCAGTTGCTAAAGTTATGGAGTTTGATCCGGCAACAGGTACAATGTCAGCAGGCATAACATTATATTTGAGAACTGTATACTATGAAGCATATAAATTTAATACAATTGGAAAAACTATACCACCTAAAATGAATACACATGAAGCTGAAAGTAATCCATGTCTAAAATTTGTAGAGGGTGATTTGCTACTTCAGAATGTTAAACCATTAGAATTAGAGCCACCTAAATGTGAAGGAAAAAAGAAGGCAGAATGTAAAGAAAGAAATGAAATAAATCAATGCATAAAAAAAATCCTAAATAATTGCTACAGCGAAAGCGAGGATGAAGAAGCAGGTCAGTAGCGTTCAATGGATTGTTTATTAAAATACCCATAGTTGAAAACTAATGGAACTGCTAAGACAAACCCAAATTTGATGTTAGTAATGAAACTGTGGGTATTTTTGTAATTAAAAATAAATAAACAGGAAAGATAACTATTAACATTAAACTTTACATTTGTTAGTTAAAAAATAACAAATTTTTAAAAATAGTTTTAAATTTGGCTTTAATGTGATAAAGTGTTAGTAGTTTGACAAATTTAGGAGGTAAGATTATGTTTACATTTGAAGAAGTACAAAAAGTTGATCCTGAAGTTGCAGCAGCTATTGCTCAGGAAAATGACAGACAGCAGAGCCATTTGGAGCTTATTGCATCTGAAAATATTGTTAGTAAAGCAGTTATGGCAGCAATGGGTAGTCAGCTTACAAATAAATACGCAGAAGGATACCCGGGAAAAAGATATTATGGTGGATGCGAGTATGTTGATATCGTAGAAACACTTGCAATTGAAAGAGCAAAGAAGTTATTTGGATGTACATATGCTAATGTTCAGCCACATTCAGGAGCACAGGCTAACTTTGCAGTATTCTTTGCACTTGTAAAACCGGGCGATACAGTAATGGGAATGAGTCTTGATGCAGGCGGACATTTAACACATGGAAGTAAGGTTAATGTATCAGGAACATATTTTAATATTGTTCCTTACGGTGTAAATGACGAAGGCTACATAGATTATGATGAAGTATTAAAGATTGCTAAGGAAGCAAAGCCAAAGCTTATTGTTGCAGGTGCAAGTGCTTACCCAAGAGCAATTGATTTTAAGAAATTTAGAGAAATTGCAGATGAAGTAGGTGCATATTTAATGGTAGATATGGCACACATCGCAGGTCTAGTTGCAGGTGGACAACATATGAGCCCAATTCCATATGCTCATGTAACAACAACTACAACTCATAAGACACTTCGTGGACCAAGAGGTGGATTAATTTTATCAAGTGAAGAATTTGCTACAGAACATAAATTAAATAAGGCAATTTTCCCAGGAATTCAGGGTGGCCCTTTAATGCATGTAATAGCAGGTAAGGCAGTATGTTTCAAGGAAGCATTAGACCCATCATTTAAAGAATATGCTAAGAACATTGTTGATAATGCATCAGCTTTAGCTAATGGTTTAACAAGCAGAGGATTTGACCTTGTTTCAGGTGGTACAGATAATCATTTAATGCTTGTTGATTTAAGAAGCAAAAATATTACAGGTAAGGAATTTGAAATCGCATTAGATGCTGCAAATATTACATGTAACAAGAATGCAATACCAAATGACCCACAGAAACCTGGTATTACAAGTGGTGTACGTATTGGAACACCTGCAATTACAACAAGAGGCTTAGATACTTCAGATATGGATTTAGTTGCACAGGCAATGACATTAATTGCAGATAATGCTAATGCAAATCAGGAAAAAGCAAAAGAAATTGTTAAAGGACTTACAGATAAGTATCCTTTATATAAATAATTTTTGCTTATAAATATTTAAGATTTATTAATAAATGTATTTTTATAATAAGTCTATGGTAGAATGATGCCATAGACTTATTTTTTTAGGAAAATGTATGGAGGTAACAAAAAATGAGAGTGATTGATTTAATATCAAAGGCAAAAGAATATCTGGTTGCAGGGATTGTTATAGTTGCCATATTAGCAATTATTATAGCTGTTGGTTATTTTATAGTGTATAAGAAGATTTTAAATGGCAAAAAGCAAATAAATAAGAATAGTGTAATATGGTTAATTATATTTGGAGTTTATTTAGCTGTTGTGTTGATGGCAACTATGCTTGATAGAATTTCAACAATGGGATTCAGAAAAAATATAATTCCATTATTTTATTCTTATAAATCAGCATGGAATAATTTCTCGGCTATTGAATGGAGAAACATTATTCTAAACATTTGTATGTTTATTCCATTTGGTCTTTTGCTTCCGTTTGGAATTAAAAAGGCAAAATACTGGTGGGTTACATATGTCTGTGGGTTAATTTTTACAGTCTTAATTGAAAGTGTGCAGCTTATTACAGGAAGAGGCGTATTTGAATGTGACGATGTGTTCAACAATTTGTTAGGAGCAATGATTGGATATGGTTTTTATGTTTTAATAGCTTATATTTATGCATGCAATAAAGGAAATAAGAGTGGAATTAAAAAAGTAATATTTAGTTTTGTTCCTTTATTTGGCACGATTATAATGTTTGGTACAATATTTGGAATATATAATTCACAGGAATTTGGAAATTTGAACCTAAATTATATTACAAAAGCAAATGTAAAAAATGTATCGACAAATGAAAAGTTAAGCAATGAAAAAGCAACATATCCTGTTTATATGGTTGAAGGTACAAATAAAGAAAAATCGAAACAATTTGCCAAAGAATTTTTGAAAAATGTTGGAGACAAATTGGATGATTCTTTGACAGATTTGTATGACGAAACAGCTATTTATCATGGAGAAATAGGTAATGTATCTGTTGAATATATAGATGGTACATATACATATACGGATTTCAGTATATATTTTGATGATGAAGAAGAGGATGGAACGACAAAAACTGACTCGCAGGTAACGGAAGATAAACTTAGAGAAATGTTAAAAGATTATGGTGTTTATATTCCGGCAGGTTGTACATTTGAAAATAAAGGTGACGGAATATATTCTCTTAGTGCAGATAAAATTATTGAAGATGAAATTATGTATAATGGAACAATTGAAGCAACTTGCTATCAGGGAGATAAGATAGGAGATATAAATTATAATATAGTTAAATGTAAGAAGTTAAAAGATGTGAAATGTATTTCATTAAGGGATGCTTATGATATGATTAAAGAAGGAAAGTTTAATTATTATTCAAATGAAGAACTTGATGTTAAAGTAAAAAATGTGGGTGTAGATTATTTTACTGACACAAAAGGATATTATCAGCCGGTATATGTTTTTAATGTTGATATGAATGGTGAAGAAACCCAGATAGATATACCTGCACTTAAGAAGTAATGAATGTAATAAAACTTTATGAAGAGGTGACAAACATATGAAATCAAAATCAGAAAAGAGTATTGACCTATATTATATGTTGTTAAAGCGTGGATATCCGGAAGAATTTTGTGACCAAATCACAAAAAACTTAAACACTGATTGGACAGCACAGCGTATGATAGGTTATCTGTCGCATTATGATAAACTTCCGCTTGAGGAGATAGTAGATGAAATGTTGGCAATACTTAGCGATAGAAATAGAATTATGATGAAACATGATTTGGAAGAGTCTAATGCAAGATGGAATGATTACTTGAATAGATAGAGTCTTATTTGCTAATACTACAAACATGATGATCAGAAATTTTTTAAAGTGTGGAATAGCAGGTTGGTGTATGGAGGTCGTTTGGACGTCCATAATGGGAATAAAGAATCATGACAGAAAAATGATGGGAAAGACCTCAATATGGATGTTCCCAATATATGGACTAGGTGCAGTTATTAAACCGCTAAGTAGAAAAATTAGAAAATTTAATATGATATTTAGGGGATTTATTTATATGGCTGGAATTTACTTCGTGGAATTTATTTCGGGAACGATATTACAACGAAAGAACTGCTGCCCATGGAATTATAGCAAATGTAAATATAACATAAAGGGAGTTGTGCGCCTAGATTATGCACCTTTGTGGTTTATGGCAGGGCTTCTTTTAGAAAAAGTGGTAAATAAACAGGAAAAATAATAAAATCAAAAAATAAATGGGCAGATAGGATGAAACCTTGATGCCCATTTATTTACTAAAAAAATTAATATAAACAATTATTTCGTTTAATTTTATAAGACTTATTAAATAAAATTTATCAAAATAAATTTGTATAAAAAACTAATTTTTATATTATAAAAGATATTAAAATAATTTATTTCTTAAAGAAATCTATAATGTCATCCATTTTAGAAGTCATTGACATAAATAACATATCTACTAATGTAAGAGCTACCATTGATTCTACAACAACTACGGCTCTAGGAACAATTATTGGGTCGTGTCTTCCGTGAATGCTGATTTCTATTTCTTCGTTTGATTTATTAACTGTACTCTGAGTTTTAGCAATAGAAGGAGTAGGCTTGACTGCAGCTCTTAAAACAATATCTGAGCCATCGCTTATTCCACCAAGTATTCCTCCGGCATGATTTGTGGATTTGACAATTCTATCATTTTCTATTTTGAAGTTATCATTGTTTTCTGAACCGCAAGCAGAGGCAACGGCAAATCCATCTCCGATTTCAACACCTTTAACAGCTCCGATAGACATGACAGCCTTTGCTAAATTTGCATCAAGTTTTTCAAATACAGGTTCACCAACTCCGGCAGGCATATTTTTAACAACGCATTCAATAATGCCACCAACGGAATCAGTATCAGCAATTTTTTCTTTTAATAGTTCCTGAGCTTTAGCAGAAGCTTCTTTGTCAGGCATATATAAAGTGTCTTTTAAAATATTATCTTTATCAAGTTTGTTATAATCTATTTCTACATTACCAATTGATTTAGAGTAGGTAGTAATAGATATGCCAAGCTGGTTTAAAATTTTTGAAGCAATGGCACCTGCTGCAACTCGTCCGATAGTTTCGCGTCCTGAAGAGCGTCCGCCACCACGATAATCCCTAAAACCAAATTTTTCGTCAAATGTATAATCGGCATGTCCCGGACGATAATAATTTGCAATTTCGCTGTAATCTTTTGAACGTTGTTCTTTGTTACGCACAATCATTGAAATAGGTGTTCCTGTAGTTTTCCCTTCAAATACACCTGAAAGAATCTCTACAAGATCGCCTTCATTTCGCTGAGTAGTGAAAGCAGACTGACCTGGTTTTCTTCTGTCTAAAAATACCTGAATATCTTCTTCGCATAAAGAAAGACCGGCAGGACAACCGTCAACTACAACACCTAAAGCTTTTCCGTGGGATTCTCCCCATGTGCTTATTTTTAATGTATTACCATATGTTGAACCAAACATAATGAGCCTCCTAATTGTAATCAGAAGTGTTTAACAAATAAATTTGTGTAAACTTTTGAGTAAAATTCATAATATATCTTCTGTAAATTTGCTTGTATTAGTATAACAAGATATTACAGATGAATCAAATATAAAGTGAGATTTAGAAACGAATATAGTTTTAAAAAAATAGAACCTCCTTGAATTAACTACCAAAATCCATTATTATATAAAGGATTGGACTAATGAAATTTGGTAATAATTTAGAGAGGTATAAATCGAATGAAACAGATAAAATTAGGAAAGACAAATATATCAGTACCGGCAATCGTTTTAGGTTGTATGAGATTAGGAGCACTTGATTTAAAAACAGCAGAAAAATTTGTCGATACAGCTTTAGAACTTGGGATTAATTATATTGATCATGCTGATATTTATGGTGGTGGAAGCTGCGAAGAGTTATTTGGAAAGGCAGCAAAACTTAACATTTTAACAAATAGAGAAAAATTCTTTATTCAGTCCAAATGTGGTATTGTTCCGGGTGTTATGTATGATTTTTCAAAGGAACACATCATTGATTCAGTAGACGGAATACTTAAGAGACTTGGAACAGATTATTTGGATGCATTATTACTTCACAGACCGGATGCATTAATGGAACCTGAGGTTGTAGCTGACGCATTTGATACATTGGAAAAAAGTGGAAAGGTAAGAAATTTTGGCGTTTCAAATATGAATCCTATGCAGATTCAGTTGCTTCAAAAATATGTTAAGCAACCAATTTGTGCAAATCAGCTTCAATTAAGTATTACAAATTCAAATATGATTAGTCAGGGTCTTGAAGTAAACATGTCATCTGATGGGGCTGTAAATAGAGATGGAGCAGTTCTTGATTTTTGCAGATTAAACGATATAACAATTCAGACTTGGTCTCCGTTCCAGTATGGATTTTTTGAAGGTGTATTTATTGGAAATGATAAATTCCCTGAACTTAATAAAGTTATTGACGAATTGGCACAAAAATATAATGTGACTCCTACAACAATTGTGACAGCGTGGATA
The DNA here is from genome assembly GCF_003461285.1 of Eubacterium sp. AF17-7. Taxonomy (NCBI): domain Bacteria; kingdom Bacillati; phylum Bacillota; class Clostridia; order Eubacteriales; family Eubacteriaceae; genus Eubacterium; species Eubacterium sp. AF17-7. Next base: position 154,683 of record NZ_QTWU01000002.1, read on the forward strand.
TTAAGACATCCGGCTAATATGCAGATGATTGCAGGAACAACAAATCTCGAAAGATTAAAACAGATTGCACAAGCATCTGATATTGAAATTTCAAGAGAAGAATGGTATAAATTATATTTGTCTGCCGGACATATATTACCATAAAGAAGGAAAGAAAATTTTATGTATAAAATATTGAAAACTGATGGTTTGGCTAAGCGTGGAGAATTCGAAACAGTTCACGGTACAATCCAGACACCGGTATTTATGAATGTAGGAACTGCTGCAGCAATTAAGGGAGCAGTAGGAACAGAAGATTTACAACATATAAAGACTCAGGTCGAATTGTCAAATACATATCATTTGCATGTACGACCGGGAGACCACATTGTAAAACAACTTGGAGGTCTTCATAAGTTTATGAATTGGGATAAGCCTATTCTTACGGATTCAGGCGGATTTCAGGTATTTTCGCTTGCAGGACTTAGAAAGATAAAAGAAGAGGGCGTATATTTTCAGTCTCATGTAGATGGAAGAAAGATTTTTATGGGACCTGAAGAAAGTATGCAGATTCAGTCAAATTTAGCTTCAACAATTGCTATGGCGTTTGATGAATGTCCTTCAAGTGTTGCATCAAGAGAATATATTCAGGCATCTGTAAATAGAACAACAAGATGGCTTGAGAGATGTAAGAATGAAATGAACAGATTAAATAGTCTTGAAGATACAATTAATAAAAATCAGATGCTGTTTGGTATTAATCAGGGTGGAATATATGATGATATTCGTATTGAACATGCAAAAGCGATAACTGAAATGGATTTAGACGGATATGCAGTAGGTGGACTTGCAGTAGGTGAAAGTCATGAAGAAATGTATAGAATCCTTGAATCAGTGGTACCTTATTTACCACAGAATAAACCAACTTATCTTATGGGAGTTGGAACACCTGCTAATATTTTAGAAGCAGTTGATAGAGGTGTTGATTTCTTCGACTGTGTATATCCTACAAGAAATGGACGCCATGGACATTTGTATACTAATAAGGGCAAGATTAACTTATTTAATGCAAAATATGAGACAGATGACAGACCAATTGAAGAAGGATGTCAGTGTCCTGCATGTAAACATCATAGCCGTGCATACATCAGACATTTGCTCAAAGCAAAAGAAATGCTAGGAATGAGATTATGTGTGTTGCATAATTTGTATTTTTATAATACAATGATGGAAGAAATTCGAGCTGCCATAGAAGCAGGAAATTATAGTGAATATAAAGCAAAGAAATTAGAAGGCTTTAAAGAAAACGACAAGCGTTAGGAGGATTAAAATGACAGATATGTTATTAGCTTCATCATCAACAGGTGGTGCAATGGGAACAGTTATGATGATTGTTTGGTGTGTGGTAATCTTTGGATTTATGTATTTTGCAATGATTCGTCCACAGAAAAAACAGGAAAAGAGACAGGATGAAATTAGAGAAAGTGTAGCTGTTGGAGACAGTATTCTTACAACAAGTGGATTTTACGGAATGGTTATTGATGTTCAGGACGATATGGTTATCGTAGAATTTGGTAATAACAAAAACTGCAGAATCCCAATGCAGAAAACTGCAATTGTTGATGTTGAAAAAGCAGACGCAGAATAATTAAGATTAAGATTTAGAGAGAAGTTCGAAAAGAATTTCTCTCTTTTGTTATACACAATGAGCCAAGCACTTTCTGCTTTTTGCTTGCAAAAAAAGCAGAAAGTGTTTGGCGAATGTATAATCACCGAAAAGAAGCAAAGCGGATTTGAGGTGGTTATAAATGGCGAAGCCATGTGTATAACAAAAACGTAAAAAGAAAGTGTTTGGCGAATGTATAATCACCGAAAAGAAGCAAAGCGGATTTGAGGTGGTTATACATGGCGGAGCCATGTGTATAACAAAACTCAAGCATCAGAAAGTGTTTGGCGAATGTATAATCACCGAAAAGAAGCAAAGCGGATTTGAGATGATTATATATGGAGAAGCCATAAGTATAACAAAAGTTGAAGAAGAGAATAAAATAATATAATTAATATACATCAAGAAAATAGATATATATGTATGGTTGAAAAAATGTCGTATTTGCGATAAAATGTAAAAGTTAACGTGGATATTTATACATATTAAAAACGTTACAAGATACTAAGAAAAAGAGAGGACAGAGCAATGGATTTTAATATTGCAGTTATTCCAGGTGATGGAATTGGACCCGAAATTGTAGCAGAAGCACAGAAGGTTCTCGACACTGTCGGTAAGAAATTTGGTCATTCTTTCAGTTATACTGAAGTTGATATGGGTGGAGTTTCAATCGACAAACACGGAGTGCCACTTACAGATGAAGCATTGGCAACAGCGAAAGCTAGTGATGCAGTACTTCTTGGGGCTGTCGGAGGTGTCGTGGGAAAGGATAGTTGGTATGATTTACCACCACATCTTAGACCAGAGGCAGGGTTGCTTGCAATTAGAAAAGGCTTAGGTCTATTTGCAAATTTAAGACCTGCTTATTTATATAAAGAATTAAAGGGTGCATGCCCATTAAAAGAATCTGTAGCAGATGCCGGATTTGACATGATAATTGTTAGAGAATTAACAGGTGGTCTTTATTTTGGTGAAAGAAAGACAGAAGAAGTTAATGGTGTAATGACAGCCATTGATACTTTAAAATATGACGAAAACGAAATTAGAAGAATCGCTATTAAAGCATTTGAAATTGCAATGAAGAGACGCAAGAGCGTTATTAGCGTTGATAAGTCAAATGTTTTAGATTCATCAAGACTTTGGGATAAGGTAGTTACAGAAGTAGCAAAAGATTATCCGGAAGTAACATTAACACATATGCTTGTTGATAACTGTGCAATGCAGTTAGTTAAAGATCCTGCACAGTTTGATGTAGTTGTTACTGAGAATATGTTTGGTGATATTTTATCAGATGAGGCAAGTATGGTAACAGGTTCAATTGGAATGCTTTCATCAGCAAGTCTTGCAGAAGGCAAATTTGGATTATATGAACCAAGTCATGGAGCTGCACCTGATATTGCAGGACAGAACAAGGCTAACCCAATTGCAACAATTCTTTCAGCTGCTATGATGCTTAGATATTCATTTGATTTAGATGAAGAAGCTAAGGCAGTTGAAGATGCAGTACAGAAAGTATTAGAAGATGGAATTCGTACAATTGATATTATGTCTGATGGGATGCAGATGGTTGGATGTAAAGAAATGGGCGATTGCATCTGTGAAAGAATATAGAATATATAGGAGGCAGTTATGAAGAGTGATGCAGTAACAAAAGGATTACAGCAGGCTCCACACAGATCATTATTCAATGCTCTGGGGCTTACTGAAGAAGAAATGAACAGACCATTAGTTGGTATCGTATGTTCATACAATGAAATTGTACCAGGTCATATGAATCTGGATAAAATAGCAAATGCAGTTAAAATGGGTGTCGCTATGGCGGGTGGTACACCTATTATGTTCCCGGCTATCGCAGTATGTGATGGTATTGCAATGGGACATATAGGAATGAAATATTCTCTTGTAACAAGAGATTTGATTGCTGATTCAACAGAAGCGATGGCATTAGCTCATCAGTTTGATGCATTAGTTATGATTCCTAACTGTGATAAGAATGTTCCCGGATTATTAATGGCTGCAGCAAGAATTAATGTTCCAACAGTATTTGTATCAGGTGGACCAATGCTTGCAGGTCATGTTAAGGGACAGAAGAGAAGCTTATCATCTATGTTTGAGGCAGTAGGTGCTCAGGCAGCAGGAAATATTACATTAGATGAATTAAAGGAATTTGAACAGAATGTATGTCCTACATGTGGTTCATGTTCTGGTATGTATACAGCAAATTCAATGAACTGTTTAACTGAAGCATTAGGTATGGGACTTAAAGGAAACGGAACAATCCCGGCTGTATATTCAGAAAGAATTAAACTTGCAAAACATGCCGGTATGAAGGTTATGGAATTGCTTGAAAAAGATATTAAACCAAGAGATATTATGACAAAGGATGCAATCTTAAACGCATTAACAGTAGATATGGCACTTGGATGCTCAACAAACAGTATGCTTCATTTGCCTGCAATCGCTCATGAAATTGGATTTGATTTTGATATTTCATTTGCTAATCCAATAAGTGAAAGAACACCTAACTTATGTCATTTAGCACCTGCAGGTCCTACATATATGGAAGATTTGAATGAAGCCGGTGGTGTATATGCAGTTATGAATGAGTTAGCAGAAGCAGGACTTCTTAACTTAGATTGCATGACAGTTACAGGAAAGACAGTTGGAGAAAATATTAAGGGAGCTGTTAACAAGAACCCTGAAGTTATCAGACCATTAGATAATCCATATAGTAAGACAGGTGGTCTTGCTGTATTAAAAGGAAATCTTGCACCGGATGGTGGTGTTGTAAAGCGTTCAGCAGTTGTTGATGAAATGATGGTTCATGAAGGTCCGGCAAGAGTTTTTGACTGTGAAGAAGATGCAATTGCAGCTATTAAAGGTGGAAAGATTGTTCCTGGTGATGTTGTTGTTATCAGATATGAAGGACCAAAGGGTGGTCCTGGTATGAGAGAAATGTTAAATCCAACATCTGCTATTGCAGGTATGGGATTAGGTTCATCTGTTGCATTGATTACAGACGGACGTTTCTCAGGTGCTTCAAGAGGTGCATCTATCGGACACGTTTCACCGGAAGCAGCCGTAGGTGGTCCTATAGCATTAGTTGAAGAAGGAGATATTATAAAGATTAATATTCCTGAAATGACATTAAACATTGACGTTTCTGATGAAGAAATGGCAGCAAGAAAAGCAAAATGGCAGCCAAGAGAACCTAAGGTTACAACAGGATATCTTGCTAGATATGCATCTATGGTAACTTCAGGAAACAGAGGCGCAATTTTAGAAATAAAGAAATAAAAAGAGAGGGTAAAAATATGCAATTAACAGGTTCAGAAATAGTTGTTGAATGTTTGAAAGAACAGGGTGTTGATACAGTTTTTGGTTATCCTGGTGGAACAATTCTTAATATTTATGATGCTCTTTATAAACATTCAGATGAAATTACACATATATTAACATCCCATGAACAGGGAGCTGCACATGCGGCAGACGGTTATGCAAGATCAACAGGTAAGGTTGGTGTTTGTATGGCAACATCAGGCCCTGGAGCAACAAACCTTGTTACAGGGATTGCTACAGCATATATGGATTCAATTCCGATTGTTGCAATAACAGCAAATGTTGCTAAATCAGGACTTGGAAAAGATTCTTTCCAGGAAATTGATATTGTAGGTGCAACAATGCCATTTACAAAGCATAATTTTATAGTAAAGGAAATTGAAGATTTAGCAGATACAATTAGAAGAGCATTTACAATTGCTAAATCAGGAAGACCGGGTCCGGTATTGGTTGATATTACAAAGGATGTAACAGCTAATAAAACTGAATATACAAAACAGACACCTAAGGCAATTGAACCATATACAGATACAATCAAAGAAGAAGATGTTGATCAGGTTGTAGAATTAATCAAAGAATCAAATAAGCCATTTATCATTGCCGGAGGCGGATTAGTAGCTTCAGGAGCACAGGATGAATTTAGAAAATTTGCAGATTTAATCGATACACCTGTTTGTGATACATTAATGGGTAAAGGTGCAATTGAAGGAACAAATGCACGTTATACAGGTATGATTGGTATGCATGGAACAAAGGCATCTAACTTTGGTGTAACACGATGCGATTTATTAATTGTTATTGGTGCAAGATTTAGTGACAGAGTTGTTGGTAATTCAAGTAACTTTGCACCGGATGCAAAAATTATACATATTGACATTGATCCAACTGAAATTAATAAAAATGTTAAGGCGGATGCAAGCATTATCGGTGATGCAAATGAAATCCTTAAGAGATTAAATGCTAAGTTAGATAAGCAGAATCATAAGGAATGGATGGATGAAGTTGTTGAATTAAAGAACAAATATCCATTAGCATTAGATAAAACAACATTAAACGGTCCATCAATTATTGATGCGTTATATGATATTACAAATGGTGATGCAATTGTAACAACTGACGTAGGACAGCATCAGATGTGGGCTGCACAGTTCTATAAATATAAAGAAACAAGACAGTTACTCACATCAGGTGGTCTTGGAACAATGGGATATGGTGTTGGTGCATGTATAGGTGCTAAGATGGCAAATAAAGACAGAATTTGTGTTAACATTGCAGGTGATGGATGTTTCAGAATGAATATGAATGAAATTGCTACAGCAACACGTTATAATATTCCAATCATTCAGATTGTAATTAATAACCACGTATTAGGTATGGTTAGACAGTGGCAGACATTATTCTACGGTAAACGTTATTCAAATACTGTATTAGATGACCAGGTTGATTTTGTTAAGATTTCAGAAGGAATGGGTGCAAAAGCATACAAATGTACAACAATTGATGAATTCAAAGATGCATTAAAAGAATCAATTGAATTAAATATTCCTTGTGTAATAGATTGTCAGATTGACAGCGATGATAAGGTATTCCCAATGGTACCGGCTAATACACCAATTAGCGAAGCTTTTTCTGAAGAAGATTTAGCTGCAAAGGGATATGACTGCTAAGAGACAGTATATATAAAAATTAGGAGGAAATAGAAAGAAATGGCAAGAGTATACAATTTTTCAGCAGGACCTGCTGTATTACCAGAAGAAGTATTAAAAGAAGCAGCAGATGAAATGTTAGATTATAAGGGATGTGGAATGAGCGTAATGGAAATGAGCCATCGTTCAAAAATGTTCCAGCAGATTATTGATGAAGCAGAACAGGACATTAGAGATTTAATGGGTATTCCTGATAATTATAAAGTATTATTCCTTCAGGGTGGTGCATCACAGCAGTTCGCTGCAGTACCAATGAACTTAAAGAAGAATGGCAAGGCTGCTTACATTGTAACAGGACAGTGGGCTAAGAAGGCTGCTGCAGAAGCAGAAAAGTATCTTGAAGTACAAAGAGTTGCTTCATCAGCAGATAAGACATTCTCATATATTCCTGATTGTAGCGATTTAGATATTGATGATGATGTTGATTACGTATACATTTGTGAAAACAATACTATTTATGGTACAAAGTATCATGAATTACCAAATACAAAAGGACATACATTAGTAGCTGATGTATCTTCATGTTTCTTATCAGAACCTGTTGATGTATCAAAGTATGGTGTAATTTATGGTGGTGTTCAGAAGAACGTTGGACCAGCAGGTGTTGTTATTGCGATTATTAGAGAAGATTTAATTCCTGAGGAAGTTGATAGCACAGTTCCAACAATGCTTCAGTGGAAAACACAGGCAGATGCAGGATCACTTTACAATACACCTCCATGCTATGGAATTTATATTTGTGGAAAAGTATTTAAATGGATTAAGAAGATGGGTGGCCTTGATGCAATGAAGAAACGTAACGAAGAAAAGGCTAAGATTCTTTATGATTTCCTTGATAATAGCAAATTATTTAAGGGTACAGTTGTTCCAAAAGACCGTTCACTTATGAATGTACCTTTTGTAACAGGTGATGCTGATTTAGATGCTAAATTTGTAGCAGAAGCTAAAGCTGCCGGACTTGAAAATCTTAAAGGACATAGAACAGTTGGTGGTATGAGAGCAAGTATTTACAATGCTATGCCAATTGAAGGTGTTAAGGCATTAGTTGAATTTATGGAAAAATTTGAAAAAGAAAACGCATAATAAGGAGAAGAAAAAATGGTTAAGGTTAATTGTTTAAATCCTATTTCAAAAGTAGGAACAAGCAAATTTACAGATAATTACGAATTTACAGATAATTTTGAAGAAGCAAATGCAGTATTAGTAAGAAGTGCAGCAATGCATGATATGGAATTATCTGATAATCTTTTAGCAGTTGCAAGAGCAGGTGCAGGGGTTAACAATATTCCTTTAGACAAGTGTGCAGAAAAGGGTGTTGTTGTATTTAATACTCCGGGTGCTAATGCAAATGGTGTTAAGGAATTAGTATTATGCGGAATGCTTCTTGCATCAAGAGATATTATTGGCGGAAACAAATGGGTTGAAGACAATAAGGAAGACGAAAACATCAACAAGACAATGGAAAAAGCTAAAAAGAATTTTGCCGGCAATGAAATTATGGGCAAAAAGCTTGGAGTTATCGGACTTGGTGCAATTGGAAGTTTAATTGCAAATGCAGCTACTGAACTTGGAATGGAAGTATATGGTTATGATCCATTTATCTCAGTTGACGGAGCTTGGAGACTATCAAGTGAAGTTAAGCATGTAAAGACAAGAGAAGAGATTTACAAAGAATGTGATTTCATCACTGTTCATACACCGTTATTAGATGATACAAGAGAAATGATCAATAAAGATACAATCGCAATGATGAAAGACGGAGTTGTAATTCTTAATTTTGCAAGAGATTTACTTGTATGTGATGATGACATGATTGCAGCATTAGAATCAGGTAAAGTAAAGAGATATGTAACAGACTTCCCTAATGCTAAGATAGCTAAGGCAAAGAATGTTATTGCTACACCACATCTTGGCGCTTCAACTGAAGAGTCAGAAGATAATTGTGCTGTAATGGCAGTTAAAGAATTAAAAGATTTCATTGAAAACGGAAATATTATTAATTCTGTAAATTATCCAAAATGTGATTTAGGTGTATGTGACAAGGTTGCAAGAATTACAATTTGTCATAAAAATATTCCAAACATGATTGGTCAGCTTTCATCTGCAGTTGCTGCTGAAGGTATGAATATTTCAGATATGGTTGATAAATCAAGAGGAGATTATGCTTATACAATTATGGATTTAGATAGCAAAGCTACTGATAATTTAGTTGGAAAAATTGAAAAAATTGAAGGCGTAATTAAAGTACGTATCGTAAAATAATCAATTTTTAGCAAATACACATGTGATTAAAGGATTGAGTATGCCATTTAATGTATGCAATCCATAAGGCATATCACATTACATTATAAAAAGTCTTGGATAATAAACAGTCTAAGACTTTTTATTGTTTATAGTTATAATTAATTGGAAGGAGGAAACATATGTTAATGTTAGCTAGTGCTACTCAAAAAGAAGTAGAAAGTGTATCAGACAATATTGAACAATTATCAAAGGACGTGAGCAAATTATCACAGATTGGCAGTGATTTAATAGATAAAGCAGTAGCCTTTGGTATAGATATAATTATTGCAGTAATTATATTTGTAATTGGGAAATTTATAATTAAATTTATTCTTAAGTTTGTAGATAGAATATTTGCCAAATCATCAGCAGATGAAGGTGTAGCGAAATTTATTCATTCCGTATTAAAGGTTGCTCTATACATCATACTTGCAATTACAATTTGTGGACAGATTGGTATAGAAACAACATCATTTGCAGCAATTGTTGCTTCCGGAGGTTTAGCAATAGGTCTTGCATTTGAAGGAAGTTTATCAAATTTTGCAGGTGGCGTTATGATTTTAATTATGAAGCCGTTTACTGTAGGAGATTATATAGAATCAAATGGAGTTGAAGGAACAGTTTATAAAATTGATATTTTCTATACTTCTTTAAAAACAGTAGATAACAAATCTGTAAAATTACCGAATGGAACGTTGTCAAATAGTATTTTGACCAATTATTCAATGAATGAAAAAAGAAGAGTGGATGTTGAGGTTGGTATAGGATACGATGATAATATAGAGCTTGCACGTAAAGAACTCGAAAGAGTGATGAACAGTTATTCTAATATAATGCGCGATGAGGCAAACGCAGTAGTTGTCAAAAATTTAGCAGATAGCGCAATTATAATGGAAGTTAGAGTGTGGGTGCCTACTGAATATTATTGGGATTGCAAATTTTATTTAAACGAAAATATACGTGTTTCTTTTGATAAAGCAGGAATTTCAATTCCATTTAATCAGCTTGATGTAAATGTGCACAATGTAGATTAAGCTATTTTGATAAATAGTAGAGCCTATATTTTTATGAAAAAACTTAGTTACAAACTTAGGTATCATATATTTGCTAAAAAAACTGAGGTTAATCCAATGGGATGGATTTAAACCTCAGTTTTTTATTAAAATAAATTCTTTTATTTGCTTAAATATTCTTTGTTAATAGCGATTACTTTATCCATAGCTTCTTTACCTGGAGCACCAATTGTTAAACGCTTATCAACACATGTCTTAAGACTGATTGCATCATATATATCTTCTTCAAATACTGGACTGATAGCCTTAAATTCATCTAATGTCATATCGTCAAGAGAAATACCTTTACCTTCACAGAATAAAACAAGCTGTCCAACAATGCCGTGAGCATCTCTAAATGGAACTCCGTGATTTACTAAATAATCAGCAGCGTCTGTAGCGTTAGTAAATCCGTTTTTAGCGCTGCTTTCCATAACATCCTTATTGAATGTCATAGTATCAATCATTCCTGTAAATAATGCAATACAACCCTTTGTAGTGTCGATTGCGTCAAATGCAAATTCCTTATCTTCCTGCATATCTTTATTGTAAGCAAGAGGAATTCCTTTCATTGTAGTAAGAATAGAAGTAAGAGCACCATAAACACGTCCTGTCTTTCCTCTGATTAATTCGGCAATATCAGGATTCTTCTTCTGAGGCATAATACTTGAGCCTGTACTATAAGAATCATCAATATTTACAAATCTATATTCGTTAGAATTCCATATAATAATTTCTTCACAGAATCTGCTTAAATGCATCATGATTGTAGATAAAGCAGACATTAATTCAATTACATAATCTCTGTCAGAAACGGAATCCATACTATTTAATGTCGGACCATCAAAATTAAGCAAAGAAGCAGTGTATTCACGATCAAGAGGATATGTTGTTCCAGCTAATGCACCTGCACCTAAAGGACAATAATTCATACGGTCATAAATATCTGTTAATCTGCTACGATCTCTTTTAAACATTTCAAAATATGCTCCAAAGTGATGAGCTAATGTTACAGGCTGAGCTTTCTGTAAATGAGTAAATCCAGGCATAAAAGTTTCAGTGTTTTCTTCCATAACTTTCATTATGGACTGAAGCAGAGTTTTTAATAATGAGTCAAGCTCAACAACTTCGTCACGAACATATAATTTCATGTCTAATGCAACCTGGTCGTTACGGCTTCTTCCTGTGTGTAATTTCTTACCAGGCTCGCCAATTCTTTCAATAAGATGAGCTTCAACAAAACTATGAATATCTTCATGTTCAGGAGTAAACTCTAAATGTCCGTTTTCGATATCAGTTAAAATGCTATTTAATCCGTTAATAATTGCAACTTTATCTGATTCTTCAATAATTCCCTGTTTTGCAAGCATGGTCACATGAGCAATACTTCCCTGAATATCCTGTTTATAAAATTTCTGGTCAAATGATAATGACGCATTAAAATTATGTACTAATTTATTTGTTTCTTTTGTGAAACGGCCTCCCCATAATTTCATATGTAATTCCTCATTTCTTTTTTGTATTTATATCTTACAAATATATTACAATAAACAAATTGATGAAAATCTTTTTGGTATAAACAAATTTCTGAATCGTTTTTGTTATATATTGCGCTAAGACATCTTTAAAATTATAGCATTATAACAGTAGTTTTTCAAATATATATTTGTAGAGTAGATGTTTTGAAGCTATGCATATAATAATGTATTTTAATTAAAATTTATATTTTGAAAGTAATTACATAATTTTATAAATGGATTAAATTTAATAAAGCAAAAATATAACAACATATAACAACATATAAAAGTAAAATATAACAACAAATAAAACAAAATCGATACAATATAATAAGGATTTTTTTATGTGCACATATTTACATAATCATATAGAAATTATTATTTGAAAATATTCTGCAATATAATATAATGGTTCGTGGATTAAAAAATTAAATTAATGTTAGGATTAAAGCAGCTTCGTGTATTATGCATATAAAGTCCTGGCATTGAGATAAAAGGAAGAAAAATGAAATTATATTTAGCACCATTAGAAGGAATAACAGGATACATATATAGAAATGCCTTAGCGGCAGTATTTGAACAACCGGATAAATTTTTTGCACCGTTTATAGGTACAAGTCAGAATAAAAAATTTTCTAATAAAGAAGTAAGAGATATAAATCCGCAAAATAATAAAATAAATGTTTTGATTCCTCAGCTTATGACAAAACAGACTGATCAGGCACTTAGTGCAATGAGTAAATTAAAAGATTACGGATATACAGAGGTTAATATAAATGCAGGCTGTCCGTCAGGAACAGTAGTATCAAAAGGACGTGGCTCAGGCCTTTTGAAAAATCTTGAAGATTTAGATATTTTGCTTGATAAAATGGTAAATGAGTCAGGGATGGAAATATCAGTAAAGACGCGAATCGGAATGTATGAGCCGGAAGAATTTTACGAAATACTCGAAATATATAATAAATATAATTTAAAGGAATTAATTATACATCCAAGAGTGAGAGAAGATTTTTATAATAACACTCCTAATTTAGAAGTTTTTGAGTATGCTTATGAAAACAGCAAAAATAAACTTTGTTACAATGGTGATGTAAATAGCGTAGATGATTATAATAAAATTATAAAACGATTTCCAAACATAGATAGTGTAATGATTGGTCGTGGAGCAATTACTAATCCAAATATTTTTTCTGAAATACGAGGTGGTGAGAGAGTCACTAAAGAAAAATTGTATAGATTTAATGAAATTATATATAATGATTATAAAGAAGTAATGAGCGGTGATAGAAATCTTTTATTTAAGATGAAAGAAGCATGGAGATATATGTCACCACTATTTGAGAATTATGAAAAGAATTGGAAACGAATCAAGAAATCAAATGATTTAAAACATTTTAATAGTGCTATTGAGGAAATGTTTAACTGTGATATTATAAATTAGATAGTATCGAATAGTTATAAAAATGGACACTTGAATTGATACACCATCAATTTTTTATCTGACTTTTGATGGCAGTACAAAATAAGTGCCCATTTTTTATTAGAGAAGAAGTGAACTGTAAACTATTTAACAATTATACATATTCTCAAATAATATTATTTAGTTATGATTTCAAGAATCTTGTTGCTTCTTTCAATAAAAGCTGTCATTGATTCCGGATTAAGAGGTGTATGACTAATCATTGCGAGGTCGTATAACTGCTTGCAAATTAAATCAGTATTTTCTCCCTCAGGATTATCAATGATATATTTAACAAGGTTGTTGTTTGAATTAAGAACCAGAGTTTCACCTGCACCACCAAACATTGAAGGATCCATTCCTGCCATTCCATACATCTTCATCATGTCCTGCATACGACGGCTTTCTTCTGATAAAGTAATCATGGAAGAAATAGAAGAATCTTTCATCTTTTCAACCTTAACATTAAGAGTATCTCTGTTTAAAGCTTTCTTAAATGCCTCAGTTAGTTTGTCAGTCATATCTTTTAACTCGTCTTCATTCACTTCTTCTTTAAAAGTATTTGTCAATTCAGCATCAATACGAATAAACTTAACATTTTCATTTTTCTGCTCTAATTGTGTTATAAATGGTTGGTCGATAGCATCCTTTAAAATAACAACATCTATATTCTCATTTCTGTACATATTAATGTACTGACTTTGCTGAACTGGGTCAGTTGTATAGAAGATTGTATTCTCATGAGCTTCTTTATTTTCCTCTAAGCATTCTTTGAATGTAAGGAATTTATCGTCAATATTTTTAAATAAAACATAGTCAGACATTTTCTCGCAGAATTTTTCATCTTTAAGGCATCCATATTTAATAAACGGTGAAATGTCATCCCAGTATTTCTCATAATTTTCTTTATCTGTTTTACACATTCCGGAAAGCTTATCAGCAACCTTCTTAGTAATATAATCAGAAATTTTCTTAACGAATCCATCATTCTGAAGAGCACTTCTTGATACGTTAAGTGGAAGGTCAGGACAATCGATTACACCCTTTAATACCATTAAAAATTCAGGAATAACTTCTTTAATGTTATCAGCAATAAATACCTGATTGTTATATAATTTGATAACACCTTCTACAGATTCGAATTCAGTATTAATCTTAGGGAAGTAAAGAATACCCTTTAAGTTAAATGGATAATCCATATTCAAATGAATCCAGAATAAAGGTTCCTTGTAATCCATAAATACTTCATGATAGAACTGCCTGTATTCTTCTTCACTACATTCATTTGGATGTTTTGTCCAAAGTGGAACAGGATTACTAATGCTCTTTGGTCTTTTAAGGATTTTAGCTTTAGTAGTAGCAGGAGAAACCTCTACAACCTCTTTAGTTCCATCTTCATTTTCTTTTTCTTCAGTTTTAGCTTCTTCAACAATAGTTTCAATTACTGTATCTTTGTCAGTTACTTCTGATTCAGGAATTGTATCATATTCCGGTTCAGCGTTTGGGTTAGAAAGGAATATTTCAACAGGCATAAAAGAGCAGTACTTGTGAATGATTTCACGTGCTTTGAACTCATTTGCAAATTCTAAGCTATCATCATTTAAATATAAAGTAATCTTTGTACCTCTGTCTGTTTTATCGCAGTCATCCATAGAAAATTCGAGACCATTTTCACATTCCCATTTTACAGCCTTAGAACCTTCTTTATAAGAAAGAGACTCAATAGTAACTCTATCTGCAACCATAAAAGCAGAATAGAAACCTAAACCAAAATGACCGATAATCTGATCTTCATTAGTTTTGTCTTTATACTGTTCAAGGAAAGCTTCGGCACCTGAAAAAGCAATCTGATTGATATATTCATCAATTTCTTCAGCTGTCATACCGATACCGTTATCGATAAATGTTAATGTCTTGTCTTTAGCATTGGCTATAACCTGAACTTTAAGTTCACTTTCTTCGTCATCTTTAAATTCATATTCTCCGATAAGAGATAATTTTTTTAATTTTGTAATTGCATCGCAACCATTAGAAATAAGTTCTCTGAAAAATATATCGTGATCAGAGTATAACCATTTCTTTATAATTGGGAAAATATTTTCACTGTTAATAGATAAACTACCTGTTGTAGCTGCCATATATATCACTCCTTTATATAAATCTATTAGTGTTTGCAAATACTATTTCTTTTTATTTTATCAATTTTCACAATTCCGAAGTATTTGCATTCACCATAATTTTTACGTTTGATATATATTTTAGACAGGTCAAATGTAAAAGTCAAGAGAAAATTAGCACTCGATAAAAAAGAGTGCTAACAAATGTGCAAGAAGATGTGTTTATGAGTTTTAAAATTGTATTGAATTTATAATTTATTCGATTTCAAGTTCGAAATGCTGATTTAGTAAAGTAGTAATTTGTTTATCCCAGAATTTATCAATGGACTTGTCCATTGTAAATATACTTAAGGAGGTACCTGTAATAACATTTAACTTGTTGTTTTCATAATTAATATGTATGTACATTCCTAAAACCTGCGAAGCTTCAATGTTAGTATCAACAGAAGTTAACATTTTTTCAATATAAGAATTAGGAAGTTTTAATGTGATTTTAAATTTTAATGGAGCGTTTTTCCCTTTGATAATTTCAAAACATATATGTCTGATACTTCCCCATGAGATGAAATCGTCTTCAGGTTCTTCAAGTTCATTTTTTTTAATAAAATCTTTGTTAACACGGCCATCAATAGAGAACGTATTGATGGTTGTTAACTCTAATTCACTTATAAGCATGTAGTCAAATGTATCTTTTATAAAAATTGCGTTCATAAATTCATTTTTGCTAATCACATTAATTGCTATCATGGAATGTCTCCTTAAAAAATTCATAATAAATAATTTGCAATAATAACTATAACAAATTAGAAAAAGTCAGGCAATTAAAAAGTGGTAAAAATTAGTGTGAAAAATGATTTAAATTATCAAAGAATAAATTAAAATAAGTAAAGTAACAAAATTGACTTTTAAGGTTACAAATGATATAAAAGAATATAATTGTATTGGGTTTTATTTTTTCTGTAGAATGAATATAAATATAAAATAAAATGATATATTTTAAATAACGGGATGAGATGGATAAACAAAGATACAAAATAATTACATGAAAGGAACAGAAAAATGGGTTTTATTAAAGGAGCAATTGATGCAGTAGGTGGAACATTTGCAGATCAGTGGTTAGATTATTTTACACCACCGACAAATTTAGGAGCAGGAGCAGTTATATATAAGGCTGTTCTATCAGAAACGAACAGAGGAAGAGGATCAAATACAAAAGGTTCAGTAGGAATCATTTCTAATGGCTCAAAGGTAATAGTGCCTGAAGGAACTGCACTTATAACATTACAGGATGGTGCAATTACAGCTTGTATATGTGAGCCGGGAGAATATCTTTTTAAGTCTGATGATGTTAACGCAAAGTCATTTTTCGCAGGGGATTCTATAATTGAATCAGTAGTAAAACAGTCCTGGGAAAGATTTAAATTTGGTGGTGAACCATCAGCACAGCAGTTGGCTGTTTATGTTAATATGAAAGAAATTCCAAATAACAGATTTGGAACACAGTCAGAAATATATTGGGATGATGCATATTTGGGAACTCAGGTAGGAGCAATGACCAGAGGAACATATACAATGAAGATTGTAGACCCAATATTATTTGTAAAGAACTTTGTGCCTGCTACATATTTATTGCCTAATAACGAAGTATTTGACTTTGCAGATATGGATAATCCTGCAGGAGAACAGTTATTTAATGAAGTTGTTGGAAGTCTTTCAGCAGCATTTTCCAAATATACAAATGACCCGGAGCGAGGTAACAGAATAACTAAGATTCAGTCTGACCAGCTTGGCTTTGCAAAATCATTGTCTGAGGTAGTAGAAGAAGCATATCAGTGGAAAAGTGACAGAGGATTGGAAATTGTTAAGGTCGCAATTCAGACAATTGAATATGACGAAGATACTAAAGCGTTAATTAGCGACGTGAAAAAAGCTGACGCATTATCAGGAAACAGAGGAGCGTCATTTATGAATCAGGCTGTAGCAAGAGGATTTCAGGCAGCAGGTGAAAATCCAAATGGTGGAGCATCCGGTATGGCATTTATGGGAATGGGAATGAATGCAGTTGGCGGAATGATGAATAATCAGTTTGGACAGCAGAATATGAATATGGGACAGAATGCAGGTCAGCCGGCACAGGAAGATCCATATGAAAAATTAAAGAAAACAAAAGAACTTTTAGATGCAGGAATTATTTCGCAGGAAGAATTTGATGCATTAAAAGCAAAACTTTTAGGACTTTAATTTATATGAATTTGTGAAAGATGGAGGGTCTTATGTCGGAAAACGGACAGATAAAATGTGAAAAATGTGGCTCAACTGACATATCGCAAAATCCTAAAACAGGAAAATTAAGATGTAATTATTGTAGATATGAATTTGAACCTGAAAAATCAGAAGAAATCGTTACGGATGCAGGAAAACTAGAGGGAGAACATGTAAACAAAGGAGCAGAGGATATTACTGCAGGTGAAGATATAGTTACCTTAAAGTGTTCAAGTTGTGGAGCAGAAGTTGTTATAGATACAAGAGAAACAACACAGGCAAGATGTCATTGGTGTCGTAATACACTTTCAGTTAACAGCAAAGTGGCAAATGGAGCAGTACCGGATGTTGTTTTACCTTTTAGAATAACAAAAGACGAGGCAAAATCATCTATAGAAAACTTTGTCGGTAAAAGAAAGTTTTTTGCAAATAAGCAGTTTAAAAACGAATTTTCAATAGAAAATGTTATGGGTGTATATTTCCCTTATATGATTGTTGATGCAAATGAACATGTTGAACTTTCAGGAGAAGCTGAAAAAGAAGTAAAACAGTACAAAAAGGATTCTAAAGATTCCGTTACATATTATGATGCTCAGGGATATGACATAGAAAGAGAATTTGATATAGCAATAAATGGACTTACAATTGAAGCAAGCAGAGAACGAATAGACAACGCTTCGTCTATACAGACTAACAATATTGTTAATTCAATTATGCCATTTGATACAGAAAATTGTGTTAAATTTGATTCTAATTATCTAAGAGGGTATACATCTGAAAAGAGAGATATGAACGTGAAAGATATAGAACCACTGGCTACAAAACAGATTCATGATATATCACGAATTGCAGCTAAGACAACAACGAAGAAATACAACAGAGGCGTACGCTGGGATGTAGAAAATTATGAAAATAATGGTATAAACTGGAATGCCTCATATTTGCCGGTATGGTTATATAGTTATCTCGAAAAGAAAAATGAAAAAGAAAGGTTACATTATGTAGCTGTAAACGGTAGAACCGGAGAAACCATGGGAAGTGTACCGATTGATATTTCTAGGTTATTGTTAGTATCATTTATCGTTGAAATAATTAGTTTTGTAATATTTGCACTATGGAATATGAATGCAGAGGATAGTGACTTTAGTTGGATTGTTTTATTAGCAGGTATAGCATTTTACATTATTAACTTTATGCGTTATAGAAATAGTGATGCAAGACATAATCATGAAACCGAAACGAACTATAAGATTAGTAATTTGATTCAAAAGGACAATAAACAGTCAAGAGTTAAAAAAGGTCTTACGGAATCTGATATTTCAGGAAGAAATGACAGTCGTTTAGAGGGCGTAACAAATTATGGAGACGTATTAGGTGATATAACCGATATGGGTAAAGAGTTAATAAAAAAATTATAAATGAAACTTATAAAGGCTATTAGATAATAGTAAATCTAATAGCCTTTTAATCAGCTCCTGACGGGATTCGAACCCGTGGCCTACGCATTACGAGTGCGTCGCTCTACCAACTGAGCCACAGAAGCGTGTCACACCTATATATAATACAAAATGATAAAATTGTTGTCAATTAATTATTAGATTAAATCTTAAATACGTGAACTAATTATTTACATTTCATTGTAAAGTGGTTATAATAACCGTATTGTCGGAAAGAAGAACTTTTTGACATCTTAAAAGTTAATTGTTAATATTTTTGTTGGCATTAATATTTAATCAGATTTAATGATTGTTAGGAGAGTCAATGACAAAAAAATATAAACCATACAGAACAGCGAATAACAGGGACATTTATAAAAAGTATGATAATAAACGTAACAGACTTGAAAATCCACAGAAATATGACAATGTCAAATTGTTTGGATTCCGCTCAGGAAAGTCTTATAAGATGATTCCGGCATTGTTATATTATGTATTAGTTATTTCATATGTGTTATTTAGTTTATATGGAGAATTTACATCACTTAAATTTGAACCACTAGATGTTGTTTTAGAGATATTTAAATATGTATTTATTCTCGTTGCAGTATTAAGTCCGGCATTATTTTTGTCAGATTTTAAATATATAGATAACATTCCGGTATTTAGAAAACATAATCCTGTTTCAGGGTTTATAGGTATTTTAGTTGTTATACTTTTATGCTATGGAATTATGCAGGTAGAAATATATTGTATGAGCGATACATATAAAACATCAGTACAAAAATATGATGAAGAATACCGGAAAAAGTTAGAAGAAAGACAAAAACAGTTAGAAGATGAATCGCTTCTTAACGAAGAAACATTGACTGTGGAAGAAACAACTGTTTCCATAGAAAAATAATCTGATATTAGGAAAAATGAGCAAAATTCATTTGCTATAAAAAAGTTTCCCATAATCGGCATCTGACTTAATTGAGAAACAAGACATATAATTGTAGGAGAAATGACAATATGAAAAAAAGAAGTAGTATAGTACTTGTTTGCGTAATAGTAATAGTAATTGCGTTAGCAGGAATAGTTGGATTTAATTCTTTAAAAGAAAGTGAAAGCAATAACGAGAAAGTTACAACGACTGAAGTTATCACAAAAAATACTGATAAAGAGAAAGAAACAACTACTGAACAGGAAACAGCAAAGATTAATAACAATGGTAATGGAAATAATTCAGCTGAAGATATATTCTTTGATGGAGATAAAGATGGTTCATCAAATGATACAAAAAATGATTCTTCAGATGATGTATTAAATGATAATAGTAACAAGAGTAATTCTACAGATGCAGATTCTAACAGTGATGATGATTGGTCAGATTTATACTAAATAAATAATACATCTGATTGTTCATAATATATGGGTGGATTAATCACCAAAAATAAAAAAAATGGAGAGGTCATATGGAAAAGAAATTAAAGGTTGGCGTTTTAGGCGCAACAGGAATGGTAGGACAGAGATTTATAACTTTACTTGCAGATCATCCTTGGTATGAAGTTACAACATTAGCTGCAAGCCCTCGTTCAGCAGGAAAAACATACGAAGAAGCTGTAGGCGATAGATGGAAAATGACAACACCTATGCCTGAAAAAGTTAAGAACATGATTGTACACAATGTAAATGAAGTAGAAGCAGTAGCTTCAACAGTTGACTTTGTATTTAGTGCAGTTGATATGTCAAAGGATGAAATTAAGGCTATAGAAGAAGCTTACGCTAAAACAGAAACACCTGTAGTTTCAAATAATAGTGCACATAGATGGACACCTGATGTACCAATGGTTGTTCCTGAAATTAATCCTGAACATTATGAAGTTATTAAATACCAGAAAGAAAGACTTGGTACAAAGAGAGGGTTTGTTGCAGTTAAACCTAACTGCTCAATTCAGAGTTATGCACCTGTTCTTACAGCTTGGAAAGAATTTGAACCTACAGAAGTAGTAGCAACAACATATCAGGCAATTTCGGGCGCAGGAAAAACATTTAAGGATTGGCCTGAAATGGTAGGAAATATCATTCCATTTATTGGTGGTGAAGAAGAAAAATCAGAACAGGAACCACTTAGACTTTGGGGAAAAGTTGAAGATGGTGTTATTAAAAAGGCAACAACTCCTGTAATAACAACTCAGTGTATCAGAGTACCGGTTCTTGATGGACATACAGCAGCAGTATTTGTTAAGTTTGCTAAGAAACCTACAAAGGAACAATTAATTGAAAAATTAAGAAACTTCAGTGGTCTTCCACAGAAACTTGATCTTCCAAGTGCTCCAAAGCAGTTTATCCAGTATTTAGAAGAAGACAACAGACCACAGGTTTCATTAGATGTAAACTTTGAAAATGGTATGGGAATTTCAGTAGGTAGATTAAGAGAAGATACAGTATATGATTATAAATTTGTAGGATTATCTCACAATACTTTAAGAGGTGCAGCAGGCGGAGCAGTTCTTTCAGCAGAACTTCTTACAGCACAGGGATATATTACAGCAAAATAATTAATCAAATAATTAATTTGAATTTTAAAGCAGATGGTGTCAATGATGCCATCTGCTTTTATATGCACCTAATGAATCTACAAAGGATACTCGACAGATTTGACGTATTAGTGATAAAATATAATTTAATATTCAATAGGATGGAGAAAAAAGATGAAGAATACAGGATTTTATTATGTTAAAGAAGTGGCGAAAGAAAAAAGCTTTTCTAAAGCATCAAAGAAACTTGGAATTTCGCAACCGGCTTTAAGTTCATATATCAATAAATTAGAAAAAAAGTGGGGAATACTTTTATTTGACAGAAGTATATCACCTATTGAACTTACAGAATTTGGCAAATCATATTTAGAGTATGCGGGTTCAGTTATAGAAGCTAAAGAACGTTTTGAAAAAGAAATATCGGATTTAAATGAACTTAAAACCGGAACGATTGTATTAGGCAGTACTGCATGTTTTTCGTTGAGTTATTTGCCATATGCGTTAACAGAATATAGTAAAAAATATCCCGGAATTAACTTTCAGATAATAGAAGGAAAAACTCCGGATATTCAAAGGAAATGTTTAGACGGTACGGTTGATATTTTCCTTTCTGACAGTGATATAGATGATAGTTTATTTGAAAAAGAAGATATATTTGAAGAAAGAATTGTTATAGCGGTACCAAGGGAAAATGTCATAAATGAAAAGTTGAAAGATTATCAGGTTAGTCCTGAAACTATAATTGCAGGAAAACTGAATGATGAAGCTATAAAAGAAGTTGATATGTCTGAATTTAAAGATGAAAGATTTATATTATTAAATGAAGACCAAAGAGTTAGAAAGATTGTAAACAAATTGTTTGACGAATATTCAATTAGCCCAGAGGAAATAATGGAAATTCAGCAGTCAACAACAGGATTTGCAATGGCAGTGGCTGGAATGGGTGTGACTTTTGTTGCTGAAAGTGCAATTAAATTTAATAATTATGCAAATCATCCTATATATTACAAAGTGGGAACAAAAGAAAGTACAAGCAGAAAAATGTGTGTAGCATTTAAAAAAGGAAAATATATTTCAAAGGCAGGAAGATTGTTTATTAATGAAATGAAAACAATATTTGAATAAAAAATGAACAAAATATAATTTTTGTTTACAAAATATCTACACAATGTGGAAAATGTGTTCCATAATTAGCAAAAAAATAGGAATATATACATTTTGTATATAAAAATTGAAGGAGTGATATTATGAAAAAATCATTGAAGAGGGGTCTTTCATTTGACTTTCATTAACATTTCTCGTAACAAGTACACTTAATGTAGGATATCTTGAAATATCTCATCCAACAATAGTTATACCTACAACAAGACCTGCAGTTACAATTTTTTTTGAAAGATTTTGTAAAACTATAGACTATTTTGTGATTTTATGAGAAAATAAACAAAGGTGTGGGCAGACTAAACGCTCACAAATAATACATAGCATAAGATGGGTAGCATTACTTGTTTTATGCTAAAAATATGGGGATAGTTCCCTAGGTTATATTTCGAAAGGAGTATTTATTCAAATGATTTATTCAAAAGAAGTTGAAATGATGTGCCCTGTAGCTAAGGGTGCAAAGCATGAACCAGCTCCAATTCCAGAAGAAGGAAAATGGGTTCATTCAAAAAAAATCGAAGATATTTCAGGCTTTACACATGGTGTAGGCTGGTGTGCACCTCAGCAGGGAGCATGTAAGCTTACTTTAAATGTTAAAGAAGGTATCATTGAAGAAGCATTAGTAGAAACAATCGGATGTTCAGGTATGACACATTCAGCAGCTATGGCAGCTGAAATTCTTCAGGGAAAGACAATTCTTGAAGCTTTAAACACTGACTTAGTTTGTGATGCTATCAATACAGCAATGAGAGAATTATTCTTACAGATTGTATATGGTAGAACACAGAGTGCTTTCTCAGATGATGGTCTTGTAGTTGGTGCCGGACTTGAAGATTTAGGTAAAGGTCTTCGTTCACAGGTTGGTACAATGTACGCAACAAAGGCTAAAGGTGTTAGATACCTTGAAATGGCTGAAGGTTATGTAACAGGTATCGCTCTTGATGCTGATAATGAAGTTATTGGTTACCAGTTTGTAAATCTTGGAAAGATGACAGACTTTATTAAAAAAGGTGATGATCCTACAACAGCTTGGGAAAAATCAAAGGGTCAGTATGGACGTGTTGATGACGCTGTTAAGATTATCGATCCAAGAAAGGAATAGGAGGTAACAACAATGGCATTATTTGAATCATATGAAAGAAGAATTGATCAGATTAATTCTGTTTTAAATAGTTATGGAATCGCTTCTATCGAAGAAGCTGAAAAGATTACAAAGGACGCTGGATTAGATGTTTACGAACAGGTTAAAAAGATTCAGCCAATTTGTTTTGAAAATGCATGCTGGGCTTATACAGTAGGTGCAGCTATTGCTATTAAGAAAGGATGTAGAAGAGCTGCTGATGCTGCTGCAGCAATCGGTGAAGGTCTTCAGGCTTTCTGTATTCCTGGTTCTGTTGCTGACCACAGAAAAGTAGGTCTTGGACATGGTAACTTAGGAAAGATGTTACTTGAAGAAGAAACAGAATGTTTCGCATTCCTTGCAGGACATGAATCATTCGCAGCTGCTGAAGGTGCTATCGGTATCGCTGAAAAAGCTAACAAGGTTCGTAAGAAACCTTTAAGAGTTATCTTAAATGGTCTTGGAAAAGATGCAGCTCAGATTATCTCAAGAATTAACGGTTTCACATTCGTTGAAACAAAATACGATTATAAAGAAGCTAAGTTAAACATTGTTTACGAAAAAGCTTACTCAGATGGACTTCGTGCAACTGTTAAATGTTACGGTGCTGACGATGTACAGGAAGGTGTTGCAATCATGCATCACGAAAACGTTGGTGTATCTATTACAGGTAACTCAACAAACCCAACTAGATTCCAGCATCCTGTTGCAGGTACATATAAGAAAGAATGTATCGAACAGGGTAAGAAGTATTTCTCAGTAGCATCAGGTGGTGGTACAGGACGTACACTTCATCCGGATAACATGGCTGCTGGTCCAGCTTCATATGGTATGACAGATACATTAGGACGTATGCATTCAGACGCTCAGTTCGCAGGTTCTTCATCAGTTCCGGCTCACGTTGAAATGATGGGTCTTATCGGAATGGGTAATAACCCAATGGTAGGTGCTACAGTAGCTGTAGCAGTTTCTGTTGAGGAAGCAGCTAACGCTGGTAAGTTCTAATCAAGCAATTAAATAAAACACTTGAAAGTGCCGTAATCAAAGGGATTGCGGTACTTTTTTTGCACAAAGAGAGAATGCAATAAGGTCAGTTTATGAAAAAAACGGCAATAACCATATGTTATAATATTTATATCAAAAAACGTAAGGAGGAAACGAAAAATGAAAGGACAAATGAAACGAATAGTTGCCGTGATGCTTTCAATCATGATGGTTTTCACTCTTGTACCATTGTCAAGTGTAAATGCAGCATCTAAAGCAAAATTAAACAAAAAATCAGCAACAATTTATGTTGGAAAGACAGTTCAGTTAAAAGTGAACAATAACAAGAAGAAGGTAAAATGGTCTACTTCAAATAAGAAGATAGCCATAGTAAACAAGAAGGGAAAAGTTACAGGCAAAAAAGCAGGTAAAGTAACAATTACAGCAAAGATTGGAAAGAAAAAATATAACTGTAAGGTTACTGTAAAGAATAAAGCAGTTGTAGAACCAACAAATGTTCCGGAAACAGTAAAAACGGCAGAGCAGCCTACAACAAGTATAGAACAGTCGACTACAAAACCAGCAGAACAGCCAACAACAAAACCGGCAGAGCAACCTACAACAAAGCCAGAACAGCCAAGTACTAACCCGGTTGAAGAAACAACAACAGATAATTATGGTGACAGCGGTGAGGATTGGATTGTAAAAAGCACTTCAAATAAATGTTGGATTCAGGAGTATGTAGGAAACGACACTGATATTGTAATTCCGTCAAGGATATGTGGAAAGCCAGTGGTAGGTGTTGCTGGGTTTTTAAATAACAAAAAAATTACAAGTGTAAAGATACCAAGTGGTGTTATTAGCATAGAAAATAGTGCGTTTTATAGATGCAGTAATTTAACAAGCATAATAATTCCAGATAGCGTAACAAGTATAGGAAAGGACGCATTTGGTGGATGCAGTAGTTTAACAAGCATAACAATTCCAGATAGCGTAACAAGTATAGGTTCCTATGCGTTTGAGGAATGCAGTAGTTTAACAAGCGTAACAATTCCAAATAGCGTAACAAGTATAGGTTTCTATGCTTTTGGTGGATGTTATGTAGAAAAAAATAAAATTATTAATAATAGTAAATTTGAGATAAGTGGAAATGAATTTTATGGTATGATTTTATATGATTATAAAGATAATGGAATGTATATTAATGATAATTCAATAATACATGCTGAAAAAGATATTAAAGAAGCAATAATTCCAAATGGTATAACAAGCATAGGCAATAGAGCGTTTATGAATTGTAATAGTTTAACAAACATAACAATCTCGAATAGCGTAACAAGTATAGGTTCCTATGTGTTTGAGGAATGCAGTAGTTTGACAAGCATAACAATTCCGAATAGTGTAACAAGTATAGGTGTTAATGAGTTTAATGGATGTTATAGTTTGACAAGTATCAAAGGGAAAAAAGGTTCATATGCTGAATCATGGGCTAATTCGAACGGATATACATTTATTCCTCAATAGTAAATATTTATATAAGATAATGTTAAATGGCAGGTATCACGAAAGTTACCTGCCAACATTATCCCCAATATCCCTCTATTTATATAACACAACAGAATCATTTTCTTTTATTAATGTATTCCCATCGGGTATTAAATTATCTTCGCCTCGTTTAATTAAAGCAATAAGAACATTTTCTGGTAAATTTAATTCATGAATTGTTTTGTTGCACCATTTATCTGTGCTTTGTATCTTGATTTCTTTTAGATTTTCCTGCCCTGATGGTTCGTATGAAGGAACACTAAGTATTAATGTATCTTTCGCTAAAATCATAGTATCACCTTTAGGAATTATAGTTGTTCCATTGCGTTTAATCATAAGAGCTAAAGAATTAGTGGGCATACTTACATCACTAATTAATTTATTCTCCCAATTATGACCTTTAGGTATGTACATTCTCATTAAGGTAATAGAAGAATCCTCCTTATAATCATTAAATGTTTTTCGAACATCTTCGTTGTTATCAATCATCTTTAATTTATTTGCTATCTTAGGAATAAGAGTTCCTTGAATTGAAACTGAAAATAAAGCAACCATAAAAACAATATGAAATATATCTAAAGAGATATCAGGGCTCCCGGCAACAACCATAATCGAAAAAACAATAGAAGCAGCACCGCGAAGTCCCGACCATGATGTTAATAGGCATTGCTTAATACTACATTTGAATGGTATCAGCAATGCAAATACAGCTATTGGTCTTGCAATTAAAGTGAGTATAGCAACAATGCAAAGTGAAGGCATAGCTATATCAGGAAATTTATGTGGAAATGCAAGTAATCCTAATAAAAAGAATATTAAAATTTGAGCCAGACCGGTAATCCCATCGAAAAAAGGAATTAAAACATCTTTACATTTTATTTCGCTATTGCCAAGTATTATACCTAATAAATACACACTTAACAATGCGTTTCCATTTAAGTACATAGAACTTCCGAATGCGGCTAAAACAAGAGAAATCATAAAAATAGTATCTAATCCGTTACTAATTATAGTTGTCTTTTTTATTATAAATAATCCGATAATTGCAAAAAATATACCAATCAGAAGACCGAAAAGTATCTGTGAAAAAATCATTAAAGGTATTGTAGATAATGATTTAGAATTAACCAAAGATATTCCTATGATTGTAAGCATATATGATACAGGGTCGTTGCTTCCGCTTTCGATTTCAAGGAGAGATGCAGTTCCATTTTTTAAATTTAACTTTTTCTTTCTTAATATAGAAAAAACACTTGCTGCATCAGTTGAGGAAAGAACTGAACCAATCAGGAAACTTTCTACAAAAGTAAAATTAAGAACAAAATAGCAGAATAAACCTGTGATTGTGGCGGTGATTATAACTCCAATAGTTGATAATAAAATGGCTTTTAAAGCTACAGTTTTAGCGGTAGCCAATTTTGTATTGAAACCTCCATAAAACATAATGAAACATAGGGCAAGCATGCAGATTTTTTCGGCAAATTCATAGTTAGAGAAGGCTATTTTAAATATTCCATCGCTTCCAAAAATCATACCTATGCCCATAAAAAGAATAAGCGTAGGCATACCAAATTTGCCTGAAAATTTATCGGCTATTATACATAAAAACAAAATTAGTGATACACAAGTTAAAGTTATCGCCATATAAATCTCCTTTCGCTGAAGTGATAAGTTTTATATTAGGGAAAATGTAAATAGACAACTAAAAAAATACAGATTAATTTTATAAATCTTATCATATATATTATTTTTACGAAATAAATATTCATGTTTACTTTTATTAATTAAGCAAAATATATAAAAATCAGGTCAAAAATTGAAAAAAACAAGAATTTACTAAATAAATTAAAATATTACTTTAGTGATTATTGCTAAATATACAAATAATAAAACTGTTTTTATTCTATTAATGTACGAAATTTCCAGTTAATGAAATTTAAAAAAAATTTTTGTAAGAAAATTGTGGTACAACGTGCTATAATATACAAAGACTGAGATTCAGTTATGAAAAACAAGAGAAGGAGGAATTTTCAATGAAAAGAAAATCAACATTCAAGTCTTTGTTAGCATTGGCTTTAGCAGTTGTTTTAGTATTCTCAACAAATGTTACACCTGCAAGCGCTGCTAAGAAGAAAGCAAAGGCGACAAATGCAGTTAAAAGCGTTAAAGTCGTTTCACCTGCAGGTACAAAGAAAATTGCGACAGTTGCAAGGGGTAAGTCAATTAAACTTACTGTAACAGTTAAAGCAAAGAAGAAAGCATTCAAGAAAGTGACTTATAAGTCAAGCAATGCAAAAGTTGCTACAGTATCTAAGAAAGGTATTGTAAAGGGTAAAAAGGTTGGTACAACAACAATTAAGGTTGTATCAGTAAAGAACAAAAAGAAAACAGCAAGCATTAAAGTTAAGGTTGTAAAGAATGCAGTTAAGAAAGTAACACTTAACAAGAAGAATCTTGACCTTGCAGTTGGTGCTTCAGAAAAGTTAAGCGCTAAGGTAAATGCTCCTAAGAAATCATACAAGGCAGTAAAGTGGACATCATCAAATGAAAAAGTAGTTAAGGTTTCAAATAAGGGTGTTGTTAGTGCAGTAGGCGAAGGAACAGCTAAGGTTACTGTTACAGCTCTTGATGGTAGCAAGAAGAAAGCTACATGTACAGTTGCTGTATGGAATGGAATTAAAGATGTACAGTTAAACAATCCAAGAAATAACTATTATGTAGACTCATATAAGGTTGTATTAGATACACCAATTGCACTTACAAAAGATAGCTTTGTAGTTAAGAGCAAAGTTCGTGCAGAAGGTACATACAACAGAGAACTTGAAGTTGAAAAAGTATTTACAAACGACAATTTAAACTACACTATATTTACAAAGAATTCAGTTGAAATGGGAGAATTTGTACAGGTTTCAGTACCATCATTAAAGGGGAAAAACGCTGTTGAGTTACAGGCTCTTGCAGACGGATATGAATATAGACAACTTGTTTCAGGTGTTGTAGGAGACGAAATTAATACAGGTGTTGGTTTCAAAAATCTTGTTGGATATGAAACAGTTTCAGTTGCATCAGGAAATCTTCCAGCAGGCTTAGCAATTGAAAAGTACACAAACAACATTAAGGGTAAGGTTGCAGCTGTAGCAGAAAATCAGGTTGTAAACTTTACAGGTACAGACGAACTTGGTAGAACAGCAAGTTCAAAAGTAAATTTCCTTATTGGTGACAAGAATAAGGTTGTTGCTGAAAACAAGACTATTGGTGATCAGGCTAATGCATTAATTTATCCGCATGAATATATTGGATCATACATTAATGTTGAAGGTGGAAGCGGAGAATACCGTGCTACTCTTTTAGACACATACAATGATTTATTTTATTTGGATAGTGAAAATACAGATGAAAACGGAAACAAATATACAACAACATCAAGTAGAGTATATGTTAATGGTAGATCAGGAAAAGTTGAAGCAGGAACATATACTCTTAGAGTACAGTTTACAGATATAGAAAATCCTACACTTACAGCTATAGGAACACTTACAGTTGTAGTTACTCCGGCAGTTTCTGTTACTACAGTTCTTTATAATTATGACAGTAGCACAGATGAATTAATGTTTTACAATCATGATTTAAATGAAACTTTCAGTGCAGTATCTGCTGATGAAACAACTGATTATGAAAAGAAGATTCTTACATCAAAGGTATGTCTCCCGGCAGGTAACTATTCTGTATATATTGAAAGTTATGGAGAACAGATTACTCTTGCTAAGTATGTAAGCTTAGGCGCTGATACAGTATTATCATATACAGCTCCAACAAGAGCAACGATTAATGGTACACTTACAGACAGAAATGGTGCTAAGCTTAATAAGAGAGCTTATGTAAGAATTTACAAAGCAGATAAAACAGATGAACCTATTGGATATGATTACGTAAGTTCATATGATGATGGAAAATATGAATTCAAGTGCGTACCTAATGGAACATATGTAATTAAGGCATTTGATAATGAATCTGATAAAGAATTAGCAACATCAGCAACTATTACAGTTACAGGTGCAAACATTGTTGTTGATTTTCCAAATTTACCAATTGATAATGACCAGAATATTGATTAGTAATTTATAAGCATAATTTAATGTTTAGATAAAAATTAAAAGCAAGCGGCATAGTCGTGTAAACGGCTATGTCGTTTGTTTTTTTGGCTCTTTGTCAAGAGTGGGGTGAAAGATTTTTTTAATAAATGAAATTTATAAACATATAAAATCGTTTTTATATGTAGAATTAATTTTAATATATAACTAAAAAAAATAAGCAGTTTAAACAAAAAGAAATATTATAGAAATTGCTACATTAATGATGGAGTGTATGGAGTTAATTGGAATGAAGTGATTCAGGGATGTGTCGGAAATACAGTTGATACATCAGGAATGAAACAGCTTACAAATGGAAATGGTGTTTCAGATTGGGGAGACAGAAATGCAACAACTGTAATCGAATCAACGCCAAAGCTTAGAGAAAAGCCATTTTTATATTACGATACAGAAAAATATGCCAATTGAAGTTCCAAATGAATAAAATGTCCTTATTGAAAATGCATGCATCGTAGAAATTGCAGATGGTAATGGACCAAAGGTAGGTATTAATCATATTGTAAATAATACAACTGCAGGAATTAGAACAGGTGCAGATAATGGTGGTGGTTATGCAATACAAAGATTGCTTAAGAAAAGTTAAATCAAAAATAACTGTCAAAGCAAATAAAAAAATTAAGAAATTAATTAATAAGGCTTTAAAAGAAGCCAACCATAAGAAAAAACTCCGGCAGACAAGGCTGAAAAAAATAATCTTTTTAGTTTTGAGAATATTTAATAATCAACTGTCTGTTGGAGTTTTTTTCTTAAATTCAATTTAACTATATTTCTTTAACCAATAACTGATTTGAAGAATATATGCTAACATTTGTGGACCAGCCATAAGTTGACCGTACCATGGCTTGCCATAATCTTTAGATGAGTTGATGTAATCAATTACCTTACTTTTATCTACAATAAAATTAAGTGCATAGTTATTATCAAATTCTTCTAGAAGAAGTTTACCAATCATTTTCTCGTATTCAGGATTGTAAGTTTTGGGATATGGAGATTTTTTTCTGTTTATAATTTCTGGTGGAAGAAAATCTTTCCCGCATTCTTTTAATAAATGTTTAACACTTCCGTCTTTACATTTGTATTCCCATGGAATACTGAAAACATAGGATACTAATCTATAGTCGGCAAAAGGAACTCTTGCATCAAGCCCTGAGAAAACACTACAACGTTCCATTCTGTTAACTAAAGTCATCATGAACCAGTTTATAGTCAGATATCCAATTTCAAAACGACGTTTATCTTTCTCGTTGCTGCAATCACTTTCAGGGCATTTGCTTAGAGAAGTTTTATAAGCGTCATCAACGTATTCTTTTAAATTAAGAGATTGAATGAAACTGTCATTAAAAAGAGATGTTCTTACGGACAAATCTTTAGACCATGGGAAAGAATTTGAGTTTAACATTTCATCGCGATGAAACCATGGGTAACCACCAAATACTTCATCAGCACATTCTCCCGTTAAAGCAATGTTATTTGTTTCTGATATTTCATTGCAAAAGTACATTAAAGAAGATTCAATATCTGCCATACATGGAGCATCCCTCATATCAACAGTTTCTTTTAAATATTTAATTTGCCCTGAACTGTCACAGGTTAGATATTTATGATTAGAATTTAAGTATTTTCTCATTATTTCTACGTAAGGTCTGTCTAATGAGTTTTGAAAAGAGTTCCCATTAAAGAAAATTTCATTGCCTTCAAATTCAAATGCGTATGTTTTCAATTCTCTGTTTTCTTTATCCATCATAGATTTAGCAATAGAAGTTACAAGACTTGAATCAATTCCGCCGGATAAAAGAGAACAAATAGTTGTATCTTTAGTTAATTGCTTTTTAATACTGTCTTTTATCAGATAATTAACTTTGTCAACTGTATCTAAATAAGGATCAGCGTGATGATTATAGGTTAATTCCCAATAGCAATGAGTTTGGTAACTGATAATGTCCTGTGAGTTAAAAGTTACTTTTATATAATTGCCGGGAAGTACTTCAAATATGTTCTTAAATAAACTTTTTCCGGGAGTTCGTGCAGGACCAAGTCCGATGATTTCACACCAGCTTTCATTTGTTAGTTCGGGTTTTATGCCGTAAGCAAATATACTTTTTTGTTGAGAAGCAAATATAAAATGATTATTTGTACAATGATAAAATAATGGCTTTATACCAATAGGGTCTCTTACTATTATTAATGAGTTGTTTTCGTAAATTGCAAATGAAAAACCACCATTTATTTCTTTGAAAATATCTTCGCCGAAAACTAAATATAAATATAGAATAAGTTCTTCGTTGCACAATTCATAAGCGGAAATATCATAGGATGATAATTTATATTTTAATTCATTTGAATTATAAATATTTCCTGTAAAAACGATAGAAGCTGTTCGATTCTTATAGGTAACTGATAGCGAATCTCTATGTGCGATTGAAAAATTGCTTGCTGTAAATCCAATATGATGTTTCATGTAAATTATACTGTTTTCGTGGCAATTTGTTATTAAGGAATCCTGCATATTAGTTAATTTGCTTTCGTAAATTGCATACAAAGTATGGTTCCTCTCAACGTCAAATTCTGTTTGAAAGTAACCGGCAATACCGCTCATAAAAACCTCCTAAAAATCATATAAAAAAGGTCCATAGGACCTTTTAGGTTATTGTTACATGTGGACTTTGTATTACAGGCTGAATTTGTCGGCCCTGCAAAGCTTTAACTATTGTATCCTGCAGTAAATCAACATGTGCAGTCATGGAATTTGGTTTTGAAATATAATCATCCATTCCAAAAGGAACAAAATAAATATTTTTAGTATTTAATAAAATACCTATATTTTTTAAATTCATTCCAAGTGCATCGTTTGTACTTAAACATATAACTAAAGGTTTGTTGTTTCTTAAATGTGCTTTACATGCCATTAAAACAGGTGTATCAGAAATACCATTGGCAAGTTTTGAAAGAGTATTACCTGTACATGGTGCAATAACTAAAACGTCAAACATTGATTTAGGACCAATTGGTTCGGCATCTGTTATAGTTGTGATTGGTTCTTTATTGCTAAGTTCTTTTGCTAAATTTAAAAATTCTTTATGGTTTCCAAATCTACTGTCAGTTTTAGAAGCGTTATCTGAAAAAATGGTATATAGATTTGTATTTGCTTCAGATAGACGTTTTAATTCGTTAAAAACTTTTTTGTAGGTACAGTAAGAACCGGTTATTCCAATTCCAATATTTTTATTATCTAAACTGTGATTCATTTTCTGCAGTCCCTTCTATAATTGATGATATGTTCTTTGCTATTAATTCACCGGAACTTTTAGAGGCATATTTGCCGGGAAGTCCGGGACAAATGTGATATGTCAGGGAGAGAGAATTTAAAATATCTTTGTCAAATCCGTAAGGGTATGATGCTATATCGAAAATAGTACAACTTTTCTGAAGTGTTTTAAGATTACTTATGGAGAGTATATTTTTAGGAATACAGTTAATAATTATGTCTATTTTTGATAAATTATTAATCTTTTTATTTATATCTAAAAAAGTAAAGTTTTTATTTAAACCATCGTTTATTTTTGACTCAATATTTTCATAAAAGAAAATATTAGAACCTACGTTGTTGAATAAATTACATATTTCGCTTCCACATTTTCCATAACCGAGAACTAAAATATTAGATCCTTTTAAAGAATAATTAGTATTACAAATTATATATCCTAAAAGTCCTTCTGCAGTATAAAATGCATTATTTCTGTAAAAGTCAGGAATATTCAAGATATCAATTGCTTTAATTCCTAAATTCATACAATGTGATACGACTGAACCTTTAAATCCTCCACCAAATAAAATCTGTCCCGGTTTTAATAATGAAATAAAAGTTGTAATTGGAAAACTTGTATAAAAATCACAATTTACATTTTCTCCATCTTTGGAAAAAGGAATTGATGCGACAATATATTTATATTCTGCAAGGTTAAAATTTGTTACAAGTTTGGCAGAATAATTATGAAAAATTAAATAATCATACAAATATTTCTGCTTATTCCCATTTGAAATAATTGCAAATGAATCCATACAAATCACCTTTTTTTATTATATATGTTATTCTTATGGAAGATTGATAATGTTATAAGAAAGGGCATTTGCCACCGTCGGTTCAAATTGAATTGACAGGTATATTTTGCTTAGAGCCGGAGGTTCTAAAAGCAAAATATAGTTGAAAATTTAGAACTGTTACGAGTGGCAAGCAGCGCGAGCGTTATTTCGTTAACATTATCAATCTTCCATAATATATAAACTAAAATAAAAGCTATTTTCTATACATTAATTATATGTATAAAAATTTACAAGGTGATTATTTTAATAAAGTTATTTCTTAATCATTTATGAATAGACAATAACAATATTGTCGTAATGAATGGGAAATGCTATAATTATCGATAGCATACGGAAGTCATAAAGTACGTTTGTTATTTAAAAAAAGTAAGCAGATAAAAGAAGGTAAAATCTATTTTAATGCTGTAAATGAGACACAATTAAAAAGGAGATGGAGATGTTAAATAAGAAATTAAAAATGACAGCAACAGTTTTAAATATATTACAGGTAATTCCAATAGTAATATTAGAGATATTTTTATTTATGATATTAACTTATAACAACAATGTAGCTTTAAATTATATTCCGGTAAGATTAATTGTTGCAGTAGAAATTGCGATAGTATTATGGATGTTAATTCCATTTTTCATTAAGAAAAACAAAGTTGGAGCAATAGTATCAATAGTTATGTCTGCAATTATGATTGTAATGAGCGTTGGAGCAGATATAGCAATTGGATTAAATCAAAAGACTATAAAAGGTATTTTTAAAGAATCAGAAAAAACAATAGATAAAATTGTAAACAACAGTAAGTTATCAACAGATGAATTTGGTGTATATATATTATCAGATGATGAGGCAAAGAATATTGAAGAGTTAAAAGATGATAAATTTGGATATATTCAGAAATTTGTAGGTGATGACAAAGACGAATTATTAAATAACATTAATGAAAAGATTAATCAGGATGGTAATTATCAGGAATACGATGATGTAATAACCATGACAGAAGCTTTATATAATAAAGAAACAAGAGCAGTTGTATTAAATCAGTCAATGATAGATGTTATAACATCTATGGGTGAAAAGAAAAATGATGAAGCTGATTATACTGATTTTGAATCGAAGGTAAAATGTATCTATACATATAAAGTTACTCATCAGGTTCAAAATGAAAATAAGAAGAAAGATATAACAAAGGAATGCTTTAATGTTTATATAAGCGGTATTGATACATTTGGCGCAGTAACAACAAAGAGCAGAAGTGATGTAAATATAATAATGTCAGTAAATCCACAGACCAGACAGATTTTATTACTTTCAACACCTAGAGATTATTATGTTCCTTTGTCTAATTCAAACGGAGTAAGAGACAAACTTACACATGCAGGTTTATATGGCGTAGATGTATCAATGGAAACATTAGAAATGCTTTATGATATTGATATTGATTACTATGTGAGAGTTAATTTTGACGGATTTAAAGATATTATTAATGCATTAGGTGGAATAGATGTTGATTCTGAATGTGCTTTCTCAGCAAAAGGATATAGCTATAGTCAGGGAATTAATTATAATATGAATGGCGATAAGGCATTAGTATTTGCAAGAGAAAGAAAATCATTTGCAAGAGGTGACGTACAGCGTGGAAAGAATCAGATGTCTGTAATTAAAGGTGTGATATCAAAATGTGCATCCCCAAGCATTTTGGATAATTATCAGAAAATACTTGAAAGCATAAGTGAAAGTTTTCAGACAAGCGTTAGCAAGAAAAACATTCAGAAATTTGTTAAATTCCAATTGGCAAATGGATACGAGTGGAATATTCAAAGCTATAATGTATCAGGTTCAGGACAGTCAAATTACACATATTCAGTTCCAAGTAATAGAGCTTATGTAATGGTTCCTAATGAAGAAACAGTAGCAAAGGCAAAAGAGTGGTTGAAGATTGTAACGGACGGTGGAGAACTAAAAGATGTAACTGAAGAAAATTAGTTTTAGGTACAAAAAGGATTGAAAATATGGAGAGAGATTATATTGGAAATTTAGGAGACAGAGATAATAAGCAGACAATAAAATTTATATCTACTAAGGCTAATACCCTTAAAGCCTTAAATGAAGTAATTAAATTAGGATATATTGAAGAAATGCTTATTATAACAGCTAAAGAATATCATCGTGATAAGAAAAAAACAGCTGATAAAATAATTGAAAAATTTAAAGGTGAAAAAATAGTTGTAAGAAGTTCATCTACAAATGAAGACTGTTTTGTAAAATCAAATGCAGGTCATTACACAAGTATTTTAGATGTAGATTCAACTAATGAAACAGCAATTATTAATGCAATAGATACTGTACTTAAATCATACACTTTAGATATTGATGATATTGAAGATGAACAGGTTTTAATTCAGCATCAGGCTGTAGATGTACTGTATAGTGGTGTTTTGTTTACTTATGATATTCAGGGGCAGCGACCATATTATCTGATAAATTATGATGATAGCGGTTCTACAGATTCCGTAACAAGTGGAAAAGGCGGAAAGACTTTATGGATTGCAAGAAATACGGAACTTTCAGAGTTAAATACAGCATGGAAAAATCTTCTTGAATCAGTTCAGGAAATCGAAGATTTATTGAAAATACCATTAGATATTGAATTTGCAGTAAATAAGAAAAATGAAGTAATAATTTTTCAGGTTAGACCTTTGGTTGCAAATACAAAAAATAAGAATGCGATTAATGCCATTAATGATTTCTATAGTAAATTAAATGACGTAAAAAAGGATTATGATAGAATAGAATGCAGTCTTGACGGACAACCAATGATTCTATCTGATATGGCATTTTGGAATCCTTCAGAAATTATTGGAACAAGTCCTAGAAATCTTGATTATTCATTATATAGAGAAATTATTACATCAAGGGCATGGAATCAGGGCCTTGTGCCAATGGGATATAAGAAATTAGAGAAAGAACTGATGTACAAGATTGGTGTAAAACCATATATAAGTATACAATATTCGTTTTATTCATTAATACCTGCTGAGATTAGTGAAAAATTAGCTTTAAAACTTGTTGATTTTTACGTAAATAAATTGAAACAGGACACAACTGCTCATGATAAAATTGAATTTGAAATAGTTTACACAAGTTATGATTTTAATACAGAAAACAGAACAAAAGAATTACTTGAAAATGGATTTACAAGAGCAGAAAGAAATACAATTGTAGAGGCACTTCATAAACTTACTTTAAATACAATTGAAAAACACGGATTAATATCAATGAAAGATAATGCAGATATTAATCATTTGGAAAATGAAAGAAAAAGAATAGCATCTTTGGATTCAGAAACAAATAATATTCATAGAATATTAGAAGATATAACAGAACTTTTAGATGCCATAAAAAGTCTTGGTACACCACAGTTTACAAGACAGGCAAGAATGGCATTTATGGCAAAGTCATTTTGCAGTTCATTAGTAGAAGCAGGATGGTTTACAAATGATGAAATAGATGAGTTTATGAAATCAATTAATACTGTTTCATCAAAATTTGATTATGATTTCCACAAGTTTTCATTGGGGTTAATGTCTAGAAATGAATTTAATAAAATATATGGACATTTAAGAAGTGGCACTTATGATATTCGTACAGACAGTTATAATCAGATGGTTTTCAGACCGGTAACGGAGAAGAATAAAAACTATAAAGATAAGAATGTATCTAAAGGTTTAGATGAAAACAGGTTGAAAGAAGCACTTACTTCTATTGGATTTGATATTCATCCAAAGGAATTTAATAATTTCCTTGTTTCTGCAATTGAGGGAAGAGAATTTTTTAAATTTGAATTTACTAAATCTTTAAGTCTAGTAATTGATTTAATTCAGAATTTAGGTAAATTACTTGAAATTGACAGAAAAAGCCTGTCATATATTACAGTAGAGGATTTAAAACATTGTAAGAAATTAAAAGTAGCTGAAATTAAAAAATATTTAACGGATACAATAGTAAATAATAGAAAAGAATATTATGATAAGTTAAACATCATTTTACCGGATGTCATTTTATCTAAGTTAGGTGTTTCGTTTATTCCTGTAAATGAGGCAAGACCAAATTTTATTACATCACAAAAAGTTGAGGGAGAAGTAGTAAATCTTGAAAGGGAAACAGATGAAGACCTTATGGATAAAATTGTAATGATTCCAAAGGCTGATCCCGGATATGAATGGATTTTTACAAAAGGAATAAAGGGATTTATAACAAAATATGGTGGAATGGCAAGCCATATGGCTATAAGATGTGCTGAGTTTGAAATCCCGGCAGCAATCGGATGTGGTGAAAAAATATATAATTATGCGGCATCTATGAACTACATGGAATTAGACTGTGCTAATGGCAGTATTAAAGAAGGGATGCAGTGTGAGGATTTGCGAGCACTGATTACTCAAAGAGAAGGCGTAAATCAATATGGAGATTCAACTGATGTATTAGAATCTGCATATATAAGATTTTACGAATTGCTTGGATTTATTCCACAGCCGGCTTCAAATCATGTTAAAAATGTAGGTAAATTATTTGAAAGACAATGTGATTTACTTATTGTTGTAGGTGGAGGAGCTCTTCCATGTAAATTTTATGACAGGCCTCATAACGAAGAATTACAGCCGCATAGAGACGCAATGGAAGAAAAATTAATAAGACATTGTATTGAGCAGGAAATTCCAATTATCGCAACTTGTAGAGGAATGCAGTATATGAATGCTTTGTTTGGCGGAAAGTTACTTTATCATCCTGATTTGCCGGTAGAAAGACCAAGAGGAGTGGATCACGAAGTATATCTTGTGGAAGAAGATAGAACAATTATAGTAAACAACTATCACAAGGACGTAGTTCCAATTGATGGATTAGCTCCGTGTTTTAAGCCTCTTGCAATTGATAAAGAAAATCAGACAATAGAGGCATTTGGTTCTGATGAAATGAAGATATTAGCTTTGCAGTGGCATCCTGAAAGAAAATTTGAAACATCGAATGCATTGGGAGAAACAAGAAAGTTAGTAGTTAATTTTATTCAGAAACATATCAAATAATAAATGCGATAAAAAGATAAAAATGTTATGTTTATAAATTGACAGTTTTTTTGACAATGCAAAAAAAACTTATTTTAGTGTATTTTTATCTGTAATTACATTCACATATAAAAAATGATACATATTTTAAAATATAAATACTATATTTATTATATTAAATATGTTAAATTACTATCGTAACAAAGTGTTACGAAAGGGTTTAGATTTTGAAAAGAAACAGGTTTTTAGAAAGATGTCTTTCATAAAACCTGTTTCTTTGTATTTACAAAAAAATGAAAGTTTTGCCTTATTGTGTTATAATTCTTAGAATAGACAATTAATAATGAATAAAGATTATGAAAAGATAAAATTTAAGGAGATAAATTTTGGAAGAGATATTAGAACAATGGAGCAAAACTTTTAATTTGAAAAATTTAAAATTGGTTGGATATCATGGCGGATATCCGATAATACAATTTGATAAAGAAGATAATATGAAATTACTTGCAATGAGTGAAAATGAAAGAAAAAGAATAATCAGAAATTGTGAGACACATGGTGGTATTGAACTTGGTGTTGGTTGGAATTTTGTAAGAACTGCCGTTTTAAGAATTAATGATGATACAATTGTTATGGCCGGACATGAATATGTGTTAAGAAGAATGCTTGAAAAATTTATTTTATAAAACATTTGATTTAACAGTAAAAGCATTGATATTTGACTAAATATGCCTAAAACAATGCATACTTGATGTTGAAATGGAAAAAAATTTATTGTATAATCTAATAATTATGAAAACGTTTATATTCTAAACGCTGGAGGACATACAAAATGGAAAAAGAAAACGTGAAAAGTGAAGTAACTAAAAACTTTATTGAATTGATTATCGACAAAGATTTGGAAGAAGGAAGATTTGATCATGTTCAGACAAGATTTCCACCTGAACCAAATGGATATCTTCATATTGGACATGCAAAGTCAATTCTTTTAAATTATGGTTTGGCTAAGAAATATAATGGTAAATTTAATATGAGATTTGATGATACAAATCCTACAAAAGAAAAGACAGAATTTGTAGAGTCAATTTTAAAAGATATAAAATGGCTTGGAGCTGACTGGGAAGACAGATTATTTTTTGCATCTAATTATTTTAATCAGATGTATGAGGCAGCTGTTAAGTTAATAAAAAAAGGTAAAGCATATGTATGCGATTTAACACCTGAAGAAATTAGGGAATATAGAGGTACATTAACTGAACCTGGAAAGAACAGCCCATATAGAGACAGAAGTGTTGAAGAAAATCTAGAACTATTTGAAAACATGAAGAATGGAATGTATAAAGATGGTGAAAAGGTATTAAGGGCTAAGATTGATATGTCATCTCCTAATATTAATATGAGAGATCCAATTATTTATAGAGTGGCTCATATGACACATCATAATACAGGAGATAAGTGGTGCATTTATCCAATGTATGATTTTGCTCATCCTATTGAAGATGCAATTGAACATGTAACACATTCTATCTGTACATTGGAATTTGAAGATCACAGACCTTTATATGATTGGGTAGTCACAGAACTTGAATACCCTAATCCTCCAAGACAGATTGAATTTGCAAAGTTATATTTGACAAATGTAATCACAGGAAAAAGATATATTAAAAAATTAGTTGAAGATGGAATTGTAGATGGATGGGATGATCCACGTTTAGTATCTATTGCAGCACTTAGAAGAAGAGGATTTACTCCTGAATCAATTAAGAACTTCGTTGAACTTTGTGGTATATCAAAGAGCAATAGTTCAGTTGATTATGCAATGTTAGAATATTGCATTAGAGAAGATTTAAAGACTAAGAAACCAAGAATGATGGCTGTATTAGATCCAATTAAGCTTGTAATTGACAATTATCCTGAAGACCAGGTTGAATGGTTTGATGTAGTTAATAACATTGAAAATGAAGAATTAGGAAGTAGAAAAGTTCCATTCTGTAAAGAACTATATATTGAAAGAGAAGACTTTATGGAAGAACCACCTAAGAAATATTTCAGATTGTTCCCGGGAAATGAAGTAAGACTTATGCATTCTTATTTTGTAAAATGTGTAGATTACGAAAAGGATGAAAATGGTAATGTTACTGTAGTGCATTGTACTTATGATCCGGAAACAAGAAGTGGTAATAACTTTACAGCACGTAAGGTCAAAGGAACAATTCATTGGGTATCAGCAAGACATGCTATTGAAGCTGAAGTAAGATTATATGAAAATATAGTTGATGAAGAAAAAGGAAAACTTAATGAAGATGGTTCTCTTAACCTTAATCCAAATTCACTTACAGTATTGAAGAAATGCTATTTGGAACAGGGACTTGCTGATGCAGAGCCTGAAGATAAATTCCAGTTTGTAAGACAGGGTTATTTCTGTGCAGATATTAAAGATTATACAAAAGAAAAACCGGTATATAACAGAATAGTTTCATTAAAGAGTTCTTTTAAATTACCTAAATAGAGCCAATAAAAGGTTGAGGAGGAGAAATCCTTTTCAACCTTTTATTAGTTTTAATTAAACAAAGAGAATTAACTTAAATTATATAAACAGACTTAGTTTAAATTATTCGCTATGAATTAATATAAAAATGTAAACAGATTAAAAAATGGAGAGAAGGAAGAATGGAAGAAAAATTATATACAATACCTGTAATGGATGCATTTAAGGTAGATTGTGAGTGCCCATTATGCAAAATGAGAGATGATATAGAAAACGATAATATAGCATTTGCCATGGGACCAAGTTACATGGAGGACTATATTAGATTTGAAACTGATGAAAAAGGTTATTGTTCCAGACATATAAAAAAATTATACGAATACAATAACAGATTAGGACTTGCTCTAATAATGGAAACACATTTAAAGAATGTAAAAAAGCAGGTTGATACGCTGTCTAAGGAGAAATCTTCAGGTGGATTATTTAAAAAGAAAGAAAAGAAGCCAATAACTGAATATCTGGATAAATTAAATGGAAGTTGTTTCGTGTGCGACCGTTTAAATGATACATTTGACAGATATGTTGCCACGATACTTTATTTATGGAAAAAAGAAGATAAAGATTTTTTAGAATTATATAAGAATTGTAAAGGATTTTGCTTTGAGCATTTAAATGCTTTACTTAAATATGCTGATAAAGAATTATCGGGAAATAAATTTGACGAATTTAATAAAATGACTATAGATATATTTGAACAAAATCTAGATAGAACAATTGAGGATGTAG
Organism: Eubacterium sp. AF17-7; assembly: GCF_003461285.1. Lineage (NCBI taxonomy): Bacteria > Bacillati > Bacillota > Clostridia > Eubacteriales > Eubacteriaceae > Eubacterium > Eubacterium sp. AF17-7. Next base: position 197,406 of record NZ_QTWU01000002.1, read on the forward strand.
AATGGTTTATAAAAAAATTTGATTATAGATATAAAGATGAACCATGGAAAAATTCAAAGGATGCATTAGTAAGAACAATGTACAAAACAAACGGTGTTACGGATGAAGAATGAAATAAATATAATTCTTTTACTTGTTATGAGGTAGTGAAAAATAATATAATAAAATAAGACTAATATGTATAGGAGTCGTTTTTATGAAATTAAGGAATGTTTTAATTGTTGTTAATGATATAGAAAAATCAATAATGTTATATCATGAATTATTTGGATTGGATGTAATACTAGATAATGATGGAAAATTAATAAACTTATGACAAATAGTTGGAGACAAAAAGTTATAAGATTTTATGATTTAGATGGAAACTTAATTGAAGTTGGGACAGAAGTTTAGAATTAAATTACGAAAGAGGTATTGAAATGAATATTACAGTTTATCTTGGGGCATCAGACGGAAATGATAAAACATTTAAAAGGGCAATTAAAGAATTGGGAACATGGATTGGAATAAGTGGCAACACACTTGTGTATGGTGGATCTAAAACAGGACTTATGGGAAAACTTGCAGACAGTGTATTAAATGCAGGTGGCAAAGTTATAGGAGTTGAACCACAATTTTTTATAGATGCAAAAGTTCAACATGAGGGATTAACCGAATTATTTATTACAAAAGATATGTCAGAAAGAAGAACTAAAATGATAGAATTAGGAGATGTATTTGTGACTTTTCCAGGTGGTACGGGTACTCTGGAAGAAGTGTCTGAAGTTATGTGTAAAATTTCAATGAAACAGCTTAATAATCCTTGTATTTTATATAATTTGGATGGATATTATAACAGTTTAAAAGAATTGTTAAATCATATGATTGAAAAAGAATTTTCGTCTAAACAAAGACAGGAAGGAATTTTTTTCGCAGACAATTTAGAGGATATAAAGCAAATAGTAAATAATATATAAAAAATATATAAGCCTAAGAAGTGTATTTATTTTCATTGTGAATTAAATACACTTCTTTTTTGGCAATCTAGCTTTAGTATGGAAAAAACATGCAGTATTTAGCAAGGCATCAAAAGTATTCTTGAAAAAATTAAAGAATTATAGAAAATATAATATAAAGTATTGTCAAATCTGTGGAAAAATTCTATAATTTTTTGTGGCGAAAACTTACAATATGTCAATTAAAGAAGACTAATGATTGCAAGTGCTGATTAAGTAAAATATATATTAACGAAGGAGACTGAAATGAAAACAAGAATTGGTATTTTAGGTTATGGAAACCTGGGAAAAGGTGTAGAATGTGCAGTTAAAGAAGCTAATGATATGGAATTAGTTGCTGTATTTACAAGAAGAAATCCTAAGAATGTAACTATTTTAACAGAAAATGTTCCGGTATGTCATATTGATGAAGTTGCAGACTGGAAAGATAAGATAGATGTTATGATTTTATGTGGTGGTAGTGCTACAGATCTTCCTGTACAGACTCCACAGTTTGCTTCAATGTTTAACGTAATTGATAGTTTTGATACTCATGCAAGAATACCTGAACATTTTGCTACAGTTGATAAGGCAGCAAAGGAAGCTGGAAAAATAGCAGTTATTTCAGTAGGTTGGGATCCTGGAATGTTCTCGCTTAACAGAGTTTATGCAAATGCAATTCTTCCAGATGGAAAAGATTATACATTCTGGGGAAAAGGTGTTAGTCAGGGACATTCAGATGCAATTCGTAGAATTAAAGGCGTTAAGAATGCAAAGCAGTATACAATTCCTGTAGAAAGTGCTTTAGAAAGAGTTAGATCGGGCGAAAATCCGGAACTTACAACAAGAGATAAGCATGAAAGAGAATGTTTTGTTGTATTAGAAGAAGGTGCAGATGCCGCTGCAGTTGAAAAAGAAATCAAGGAAATGCCAAATTATTTCTCAGATTACAATACAACAGTTCATTTCATTAGTGAAGAAGAATTAGAAAAGAATCATAGCGGAATGGCACATGGTGGATTTGTAATCCGTTCAGGAAAAACAGGAATGAATAAAGAACATAATCATATTATTGAATATAGCTTAAAGTTAGATTCAAATCCTGAATTTACTACAAGTGTTTTAATTGCATATGCAAGAGCTGCTAAGCGTCTTTATGATGAAGGACAGAAAGGCTGTAAGACAGTATTAGATATTGCACCTGCATATTTAAGCGAAATGAGCGGAGAAGAATTAAGAGCTCATTTATTGTAAAATATATTCGTACAAATTTCGAAATTTATTTTTTCGGTTACATTGTGAAAAATCTCTATAGACCTAGAATAGGGAGATTTTTTACGGGAAGATAACAAGAGGAGCCATTACAGTATGATACTTCTTAACTAGTCAGAATTATCATACTGTAATGGCTCCTTTATATTTTTTTATTATAAATTATTTAGATTTCATCAAGTTCATCATCTAAGAAATCAGTATCTTCAGTAGAAGTGTTAACATCACTCTTATCTGATGCTTTTTTTAAAAAAGAGAAATGTTCTTCAACAATAGCAGAATCTTTTTCGCTGTTATATTTATTGCTATTTAAAGAATCATTATTTACTTCGATATTATCAAATGTATCATCGTTTAATTCGTCATCAAGTTCATTAAATTCATCAGGTTCTGTAGCAGCCTGATTTTCTGAGGTATTATCTGAAATACTGCTTTTATTATCAAGCTCATCATCGGTAATATTAGATTCAGTATCATATTCTTCATCGTCAGTTAGACTTGATTCGGTATTATGTTCCGTAACATTTGGTACAGATTCTTCTTCAAATATGTCTGTGCCTTCTTCAGAAATATTTGTATCTTCAAATGAATCATCGTCCTGCTTTATATCATCAATGTCTTCGAAAATATGATTTTCTTCAGAAGGTATGTCATTGTTATCAAATGTTTCGTCATTAAATGAAGAAGCCTCATCTTCCTCTAATTTGACAGATGAAACAAAATCATCATTATCAGAGTAATTTTCATCAAAGTCGTTATTTAAATCGTCAGATTCATCAACAAAGTCATCATCTAAAGATTCAAAATCATCAATGTCACTATAATCTGTATCAACAAAATCATTTTCATTATTATAATTCTTTACTTTATCAATTAATTCAGATGTTTTATCTTTTGCAAAATCAACGGCATCATTGAATAAATCTTTAGCGTTGTCAATTCTGTCTTCACCAACAAAATCTGTGATTTTGTCTTTTGCATCATTTGCTTTATCTTTAGCAAAAGTAGCAGCATCAGTTACTTTTTTTACAGCAGAATCATATTTTTCTTCGCCAACAGCATCTACAATTTTTCCTTTAGCAGAATCAGCAGCTTCTAATACTTTATCAGCAGCATTATTAGCCATTGATTTAGCTTTGTTAGAATTAAATGTAATTGTTATTTTCTGAGTTCCGTTTTTGTTAGAATTTGTTTTAATATCAAAAATCTTTTCGTCATCAAAGTCTTCAAAAATATCGTCTTCAGTATATTTTTCCTCTTTGCGCTTCTTTAAATAAGATATCCCTCCAACAGCAGCGCCAATAACAGCGGCTGAACCAACTAATTTTTTAAAAAATCCCATAATACAGTCTCCTTTCGTTGCCAACATTTTAATATAATTATATAACTATTTTGGACTAAAATAAAGGAGAAATACATTAAATAATGTAAAGAAATTATGACAATTTTAATATTAATTATTAAAAAAAGAGGATATAATGTCATAAGTTATTGTGTGAGTAAAAAGTGAGTAAATATAAACTTATGTATATTACATACGCTAAAAAAATAGAATGTAATAAATTTACATAAATATCTATATTGAATGTGAATAATAAAAATGATACTCTACCTATTAGATTAGTTAAATATTCGTAAGAAAAGAGGAAAAACAAATGAAAATTACAGAGAATGGAAAAAATACTCTAATAAATGAACTTAAAGATTTTGATTTGGAACAGACATTAGAATGTGGTCAGTGTTTTAGATTTTATAAGTTAGATAAAGAAGAATATGTTATTGTTGCAAAAAATAAAATGCTTCATATAAAACAAGATGAAAATCAACTTATATTTTATAATACTTCAAAGGAAGATGTAGAAAAAATATGGACTAATTATTTTGATTTGGATAGAGATTATAATGAAATTAAAGAATATTTGTTGAAGAAGGATAATAAATTAGAAAGTGCAATTAAAGAAAAATATGGTGTTAGAATTTTAAATCAGGATTTCCATGAAGTTCTAATATCTTTCATTATTTCACAAAACAAACAAATACCTCAAATCAAGCAGATTGTAAAAAGAATAAGTGAACAATATGGTGAATATCTTGGTGATGTAAATGGTGAAAAATACTATAGTTTCCCAAATCCTGAAAAGTTAGGAGAAATAACAGAAGAAGCATTTAGGGAAATGAAGTCCGGATTTAGGGCACCTTATTTATATGATGCATCACAAAAGCTTGCTTCAGGTGAAATAAATGAAGAATTATTTGCAAATCTAAATGAAGAAGATGGAAGAGAATTATTAAAGTCAATAAAGGGAGTGGGAGATAAAGTTGCAAACTGTGTTTTGCTATTTGGACTTGGATATAGAAATGCATTTCCTATTGATGTTTGGATTAAACGTATAATGGAAGCCATTTATTTTGGAAAAGAGACAAGTAAAGAGGAAATACAAAAATTCGCATCTAATCATTATGGTGAGTATGGAGGCTATGCACAGCAGTATTTATTCTGCTTTGGAAGAGATGCTAAAATTGGAACGAAAACAGATAAAAAGAAGAAAAGTGACAATAAAAAATAAAAATAAGGGGTTGCATATTTGAAATAATTGATATATTATTAGGTTATTGGGTTAGCACTCAAAAAGAAAGAGTGCTAACAAGCTGAAAAGGAGGTAGTTTTAAATGAAATTAGTACCATTAGGAGACAGAGTAGTATTGAAACAGGCTGAACCTGAAGAAAAGACACAGTCAGGAATTATTTTGACAACACAGTCACAGGAAAAACCACAACAGGCAGAAGTAATTGCTGTAGGTCCCGGTGGAGTTGTAGACGGTAAAGAAGTAACAATGCAGGTTAAAGCCGGAGATAAAGTAATATATTCAAAATATGCAGGAAATGAAGTTAAATTAGATGGCGAGGAATATATTATAGTTAGACAGAACGATATTTTAGCTGTAGTTGAATAGTTTTAATATCATACTTATAAATTGGAAATTTGAATGGAGGTTATAAAAATGGCTAAAGAAATTAAATTTGGAGCAGATGCCAGAGTTGCGTTAGAAGCTGGAGTAAATCAGTTGGCAAATACAGTAAAAGTAACACTTGGACCTAAAGGAAGAAATGTTGTTTTAGATAAATCATATGGTGCACCACTTATTACTAATGATGGTGTAACAATTGCTAAAGAAGTTGAATTAGAAGATGCATTTGAAAATATGGGTGCACAGTTGGTTAGAGAAGTAGCTACTAAGACAAATGATGTTGCAGGTGATGGAACAACAACAGCTACAGTTTTAGCACAGGCTATGATTAATGCAGGAATGAAAAATTTAGCTGCAGGTGCTAACCCAATTATTTTAAGAAAGGGTATGCAGAAAGCTACAGATGAAGCTGTTAAGGCAATTTCAGAAATGAGTAGTAAGGTTACAGGTAAGGAACAGATTGCTAAAGTAGCTGCAATTTCAGCTGGAGATGAAGAAGTCGGAGAAATGGTTGCAGATGCAATGGAAAAAGTTTCTAACGATGGTGTAATCACAATTGAAGAATCAAAGACAATGAAAACTGAGCTTGACCTTGTTGAAGGTATGCAGTTTGACAGAGGATATATTTCAGCATATATGGCAACAGATATGGAAAAGATGGAAGCAAACCTTGATAATCCATATATTTTAATAACAGATAAGAAAATATCAAATATTCAGGAGATTCTTCCAATTCTTGAACAGATTGTACAGAGCGGTTCAAAACTTTTAATTATTGCTGAAGATGTAGAGGGCGAAGCTCTTACAACATTAATTGTTAATAAACTTCGTGGAACATTTAATGTTGTTGCTGTTAAGGCTCCTGGATACGGTGACAGAAGAAAAGAAATGTTAAAAGATATTGCAATTCTTACAGGTGGTCAGGTTATTTCAGAAGAATTAGGCTTATCACTTGCTGAAACTAAGATTGAAGACCTTGGTCGTGCTAAATCAGTTAAGGTTCAGAAAGAAAATACAATTATCGTTGATGGCGAAGGAAATTCTGAAGAAATTCAGGGAAGAATCGCTCAGATTAAAGCTCAGCTTGCTGAAACAACATCTGATTTTGATAAAGAAAAATTACAGGAAAGACTTGCTAAGATGGCAGGTGGAGTTGCAGTTATCAGAGTTGGTGCTGCTACAGAACCTGAAATGCAGGAAAAGAAACTTCGTATGGAAGATGCTTTAAATGCTACAAGAGCTGCTGTAGAAGAAGGAATTATTTCAGGTGGTGGTTCTGCATATATTCATGCATCAAAGAAAGTTGCTAAATTAGTTGATACATTAGAAGGCGATGAAAAGACAGGCGGACAGATTATTCTTAAAGCTCTTGAAGCACCATTATTTACAATTGCACAGAATGCCGGACTTGAAGGTTCAGTTATCGTAAATAAAGTACGCGAATCAGAACCTGGAAACGGATTTGATGCATATAATGAAAAATATGTACAGATGGTTGATGCCGGAATCCTTGACCCTGCAAAGGTTACAAGAAGTGCATTACAGAATGCAACAAGTGTTGCTAGCACATTATTAACAACAGAATCGGTTGTTGCAAATATAAAGGAAGATGCACCGGCTATGCCTGCAAATCCGGGAATGGGAATGATGTAGGCATCAAAGTGGGGAGATTTTAACCCTACATTAATTTAATAAAATTATATATAAATATATTTTAAAGAAGTGCTGACAGACATATAAATGTTTTGTCGGCACTTTTTTGATAAAAAGATATTACAATTTTTGACCGCAATATTAAAATATGTTATCATATTTAAATGCTTAAAAATTTATGAAAAGGGTTTAGAAATAAAAACAATAAGAAATTATGGAGGAAAAACAAAATCATCTTCATATTTAAATAATGCAATCAGTGTTCCTGATAAGCCTGAAGTTTCAATTACTAATGCATGTTCAGTTGTGCTAAGTGGTAAGGGTGGAATTGATAATGTTGTAAATAATGCAGGTGCTTATGCTTTATTCTCAGGAGATATAAGCAGAGTTATGTCTTATTGCAATGGTAATGCAGTTGCTGAACCAAGATTACAGAAATTCATTACTATGACAACAGTAAACGGTGTGCCAAAAAAGAAAGTGTATACAGGTAAAAATATTACATTTAAAAATATTGAAATCACATATAGAGATGTAACTTTAAGAGAAGGCATTGATTATACAATAACATATAAAAATAACAAAAAAATCGGTAAAGCCACAGTTAAAATTAATGGAATAGGTATTTACAAGGGAATACAGAAGGTTACATTTAATATTGTTCCTGCAAAAGCAAATATTAAGGCAAAAGGCTTGAAGAACAAAATTAATGTAAAATTATCTAAGGCTAAAGGTACATCAGGTTTTGAAATAGTATATTCTTTAAAGAAAAATTTCAAGAAAAAACATGTAGTAATATGTAAGAAAAATAAATATACAATCAAGAAACTTGCAGGCAAAAAGACATATTATGTAAAAGCCAGAGCTTTTAAGAAGAATAATAAAAAGAAAATTTATGGCAGTTTTAGCAAGACTATAAAGGTAAAAGTAAAAGCGTAGAAGTAAACTGATTATAAAGGTAAAAGTAAAAGCGTAGAAGTAAACCGATTATAAAGGTAAAAAGAAAAGTGCAGAAGTAAACAAAACTAGAACTTAGAATTTAATCATAATTAAATCTTAAGAAATTGAGTGACGGAATTTAAAAATCATTGGATATTCTATAATCAAATAGAATGTGTTTTAGAAAAGGAGCAGAAAATGTACAACATATTAGTATGTGATGATGACAAAGAAATCGTAGAAGCGATTGATATTTATTTATCAAAAGAAGGTTATAATGTAATTAAGGCTTACGATGGATTAGAAGCAATTGAAAAATTGAAGTCAAACGAGGTACAGCTTCTATTAATTGATGTAATGATGCCTAAGCTTGATGGATTAAGAGCTACTTTAAAAATCAGAGAAAACAGTAGTATACCTATTATTATTTTATCGGCTAAATCAGAAGATTCAGATAAAGTAGTAGGACTTGATGTGGGAGCGGATGATTATATTACAAAGCCGTTTAATCCATTAGAACTTGTTGCCAGAGTCAAATCACAGATACGTAGATATACACAATTTGGAAATATAGCCGAAAAGAAAAGCAATACATATGTTGTTGGAGGCCTTGAGATTGACGACGACAGAAAAATGGTTACGGTTGATGGTGAACCTGTAAAAGTAACACCATATGAATATAACATTTTGCTTCTGCTTATCAAGAATCCGGGAAGGGTTTATACAATTGAGCAGATATATGAAAGTGTTTGGAATGAACCTGCAATTTCTGCTGACAACACTGTAGCTGTTCACATAAGACACATTCGAGAAAAGATAGAGATTAATCCAAAAGAACCAAGATATTTAAAAGTAGTTTGGGGTTTAGGATATAAAATCGAAAAAATGTAGGAGTGTACCTTATGAAAAAATGGAAAACAATTTTTAATGTTTTAATTGCCATAGGAATTGTGGGAATATGTTATTCTTCTATGTACTTCGAGTTTAACGATAAAACTATAATGTCCAGAAATGAGGCAATGAGAAATTACAATAATATTGTTGAATCATCATTTTCAGCATTGTTATCAGATGTTGGAAATATTGCAACATATTATGATAAATATGGTAAAGATGAAAATGCGGTATTGCCTAACTCCAGTTATACTATAAAGCAATTGATTGAAATGTATGATAAACAGGATATTTCATCAGAGTATAATATGGGTGAATATTATGGAAATAGTGATTATTATGATAATGGCAGATATGAAGACGACAATAATGCATATAGTGATTATTTAGAGTATTCAAGTGATTATAATTTACAGGATTTTATGGATAGAAATCCTGAATATAGTTCAACTGAAAGTAAAGCAATTTTTAATTTCTTTTGTGATTATTCACTGTATAAATATTCGAGTAAGTATATGAATAATATAGATTCAAATGTATCGTACAAGATTTCGTATACCGATGTAGATGGGCAGCATATAGAATATAATACACAGGATGCCGAGAAGATTCTTACATCAAATGAATATAAAGAATATTTTTTGTATGACCAGTTGAACGATATAAAAATCTGTACTTTAGATAAACAGTTTTTTACAGCTGAAATATTTAACAGCAAGTGTAAAACATTTACAGATTACAATGATTTATATGTTTTAATGGCTGTTAATACAACATACCCATATGATACTAATTTAAGTTATTATGTAAAAGATGTAGTTACTTCAAAAAAGGAAATTTTAAAATACAACATAATGATTGTTATTCTTGGACTTAGTTGTGTTATTGCAGGTATAGCAGGTATTGGACTTGCTATTACAACAGGCAAGAATAAATGGAAGGAACCGGCATATTTATATACTATTGATTATTCATGGTGGGATTTAGTTGCAGTATCAGGTTTTGTTGTGGCCTTAATTATTAATGCAGCATCCAGAGGTTTTTATACTGATGAAATTGATAATGTAATTAATCAAAACATTCTTAAAATAGTTTTATCAGCAATAATTTTTGTATGCTCAGAAATTATCGTTCAATTTGTAATGAGTATTATACGTAGATTAAAAGCAAAATCCCTCATTAGAACAAGTCTGCTTTATATTGTATTTAAGAAAAGCGAAGCGTTGTGGACTAATTTAAAAACAACGGTTAAAGTTATTATTTTTATGATAGCGATTATTGCAGTCGCTTTAATAGACTGTGCAATTTATAGTATATTTTATTCATTTGGTTTATTAGTTTTAGCAATAGCAATAGAAACAATAACTTTAGCGGCTATATTGTGGAAGTTTTTGGTTGAATATGAATTTATAAATGAAGAAACAGATAAGATTGCAAGCGGAGATACAAAAAGAACGATAAACGAAAAGCTTTTTTTTGGAATTAACCGTAGAATGGCACATAGTGTAAATAGTATTGGAATGGGAATTGATAAGGCAGTTGATCAGAATGTTAAGAATGAACGTATGAAAACAGACCTGATAACTAATGTATCACATGACATTAAAACACCTCTTACATCAATTATTAACTATGTTCATTTGTTAGATCAGGAAGAACTCGAAAATGAAAAGGCACAAGGATATGTAAAGATTTTGGAAGAAAAATCAAATCGTTTGAAGATACTTGTAGATGATTTAGTTGAAGCATCTAAGTTAAGCTCCGGAACAATTAAACTGACAAAAACAAAGATTAATCTTACGGAACTTATCAGACAAAGTTTAGGTGAATATGAAGAAAAATTTGAAGATAAGAAACTAAATATTGTTACAAATTTTCCAGAAGATGAAGTTTATATTTTTGCTGATGGAAGAAAAATGTGGAGATTATTAGAAAATCTTTATGGAAATATTTACAAATATGCTTTGGCTAATACAAGAGTATATATTGATGCGAATATTGTTGGCTCAAAAGTAAGAGTTGAAGTTAAAAATATTTCTGAGAGTCAGTTGAACTTTAACAGTGATCAGTTAACGGAAAGATTTATTAGAGGTGATGTTTCAAGAAGTACTGAAGGTAGTGGATTAGGATTATCTATAGCACAAAGTATAGTTGAAAATCACGGTGGAACATTTGATATTATTTTGGATGGAGATTTATTTAAAGTAATATTTGTAATGGATTTAATTAAATAAAAAGTTTTTTCCTAATAAGAAATGTGATAAAATAAGTTTATATGTTATCATAGATATAGTTATGATGAGAAATGATTTAACAAAGCAGATTTGGAGCAATCATATGAATATAAATGAATTGAAGGGCATTGGAGAAAAAACAGAAAAAGTATTTAATAAAGCAGGCATTCATACAACGGATGACCTGCTTAAATACTATCCAAGGAATTATGATATATATGAAATGCCGTTGTGGATACGTGATTTAAAATGCAATCAAATTTGTGCAGTAAAAGCAATAGTTTACAAACAAATTGAAATCAGACGTGTTCGTAATTTACAAATTGTAACAGCGTATTTACAGGATGATACTAAAAATGTTATTCGGACAACGTGGTTTAATGCGGCATATCTTAAGAACACATTAAAACCAGGATCAAGTTTTGTATTTAGAGGTATGGTTAAGGAAAATAGAGGAGCGTTTGTTTTAGAACAGCCAAAAATTTATAAGATAAATGAATATAAAGAATTGTTAGATAAAATGCAACCTATTTATCCTCTAGTTTCGGGCTTAACTGAAAAAATGGTTACAAAAGCGGTTGTGCAGGCTATTAAAGTTGAATTGCCGGTTAAAGAATATATGCCAGATGCGGTACTTAAAGAGAGAGGTCTGCTTGATATAAACAAAGCATATATACAGATTCATTTTCCTAAAAATAAAATGGAGTTAAAGCAGGCAAAAGACAGAATAATTTTTAATGAATTTTTTGATTTTACATATTCACTTAGAAAATTTAAAGATAGTGATAAAGATAATGAAAATAGGTTTGTTATAAATAATTCAGAAGTAATTTCAACGATAATAAATGATTTGCCATATAAACTGACAAATGCACAGCTTAGAACATGGAATGAAATTGAAAAAGATATGTCCGGTTCTAAAGTAATGAATAGACTGATACAAGGAGATGTAGGTTCGGGAAAAACGATAGTTGCAACATTGGCTCTTATAAGTGCAGCATTAAGTGGATATCAGGGAGCAATAATGGTACCGACTGAAGTTCTTGCAAGACAACATTTGGAAAGCATTAATGAATTAATTGCAGAAAATGAACTAAATATAAATACTGTTTTACTTACAGGTTCAATGAAGGCAAAAGAAAAAAGAGAAGCATATGCAAAGATAGAAAGTGGAGAAGTGTCAATTATTATTGGAACACATGCATTGATTCAGGATTCAGTAAATTATAAAAAATTAGCATTAGTAATAACTGATGAACAGCATAGATTTGGAGTAAGACAGAGAGAATCTATTGCAAATAAAGGTTCAATGCCACACATAATTGTAATGAGTGCAACTCCGATTCCAAGAACTCTTGCAATTATTATGTATGGAGATTTGGATATATCAATAATTGATGAATTACCGGCGAACAGATTACCAATCAAAAACTGCGTTGTTGGTACAAATTACAGACCGAATGCTTATAAGTTTATAGAACAACAGGTAGTACAAGGCAGACAGGCATATATAATTTGCCCGACTGTTGAATTTAGCGAAGCTATTGAAGGTGAAAATGTAATTGACTATTGCAATACATTAAAAAACATATTTCCACCATATATAAACATAGAATATTTACATGGAAAAATGAAGCCTGCAATGAAGAATGAGATAATGGATAGATTTGCTAAAAATGAAATACAGATATTAGTATCAACTACGGTGGTTGAAGTTGGAGTAAATGTCCCTAATGCTACAGTTATGATGATTGAAAATGCAGAAAGATTTGGACTTGCAGGGCTGCACCAACTTAGAGGACGAGTAGGAAGAGGAAAATATCAGTCGTATTGCATTTTTATTAATGCCTCAGAAACAAAGAAAGCTTCTGAGAGACTTGAAATACTTAATCATTCAAATAATGGATTTGAAATAGCCAACGAAGACCTTAAATTACGAGGCCCGGGAGATTTCTTCGGTGTAAGACAAAGTGGTGATATGGAGTTTAAACTAGGTGATATTTACAGTGATGCAAGCATTTTAAAAACTGCAGCTGATATGGTAAATAGAATTGAAGATGGCGAAATTGAAGTGTCAGATGTAGAAAAACAAAGGCTTGATGAATATATAGACAAATATATATATTCAAGTGGCTTGAATATTTAAATTACTATGGTATAGTTAAATGTTGAATGGCATTTAAGTAATTATGTATTATGTTATTTATTAAAATAAAGGAAAATATCGGCAGTAATTTGTGCATATAAATAAATTGGAGGTAACACAATGAATATTGTAGTTTTATGCGGTGGAACAAGTACAGAAAGAGAAGTATCATTGAATTCAGGTTCAATGGTGTGTGATGCTTTAAGAAGTATTGGACATAATGCTGTGCTTTTAGACGTATTTTTTGGAAATGAAAATAAAAATCTTTTAGATGTAAGTGATTTTGATGTACAGGCTGAAAAGGAAAAATTACAGAAATTATCAAAAGATGTTGATAAAGTAAAGAAAGAAAGAAAAGGCTTCTTTGGTGAAAATGTATTTGAAATATGCCAGCAGGCAGATATTGTATTTATGGCTCTTCATGGTGCAAATGGAGAAGATGGAAAATGTCAGGCTGCATTTGATCTGCAGGGAATAAAGTATACAGGAGACGGAAGTGTTGCAAGTGCATTAGCCATGGATAAAAGTATTACAAAGCAGATATTTATGGCTCAGAATGTATCTACTCCAAAAGGAATATGGATAAAAAAAGGTGAAAGTACAAATTTAAGTGATTATGGAATGAAGATTCCGGTTGTAGTTAAAGCAAGCAATGGCGGCTCTAGTGTAGGAGTAGTTATTGTAAAAGATGAAAAAGATTATGATGCAGCTTTAAAAGAGTGCTTTGCATTAGAAGATACAATTGTAATTGAAGAATTTGTTGAAGGAAGAGAATTTTCTGTAGGTGTTGTTGATGGAAAGGCTTTACCGATAGTTGAAATTATTCCAAAAACAGGATGGTATGATTACAAGAATAAATATCTTCCGGGTGCAACAGAAGATGTATGTCCGGCACAAATTAATGAAGAACTTACAAAGAAAATGCAGAAATTGGCAGAGGAAGCATGTAAAGCACTTGGAATAGTAACTTATTCGAGAGCAGATGTTTTGATGAAAAAAGATGGCTCAATGTATTGTATAGAAGTAAATACTTTACCGGGAATGACAGTTACAAGTCTTGTGCCACAGGAAGCAAGAGCAATGGGAATGGAATTTCCACAGCTTTGTGAACATTTGATTAATGTTTCAATGAAAAAATATAAGTAAAAATTAAGGAGAAAGTTGAGTTAATATTGCTATTTGAAATAAATTCGATAAATAATACAGTATAATAAACGTATATATTTAATATTAAATCAACAGGAAATATTGATGAAAAATATGACAATTGAAAACATTACAAAGGCATGTAATGGTAAGTTTTATGGAGATAAATCATTATTAGACAAAGAAATAACAGGTGTTGAAAAAGATAGCAGACTAATAGAAGAAGGATATTTATATATACCTTTTGTTGGTAATGTTGTGGACGGACATAAATTTATTCCACAGGTTTTTGAAAAAGGTGCGCTTGTAACATTGTCAGAAAAGATTCTGGAAACAGAAGAATATCCTTATATTAAGGTAGAGTCTACAGCGTTAGCATTAAAAGAAATTGCGACATTTTACAGAGAACAACTTGACTGTAAAATAATTGGAATAACAGGAAGTGTTGGAAAGACAAGCACAAAGGAAATAATAGCGTCTGTTTTAGAACAGAAATTTGATGTTTTAAAAACACAAGGTAATTACAACAATGAAATCGGAATGCCTTTAACAATACTTAAAATAAGAGAAAATCATGATATCGCTGTTATTGAAATGGGAATTAGTGATTTTGAGGAAATGCACAGATTGTCTGCAATTTCAAAACCGGATGCGTGTGTTATAACAAATATTGGTACATGTCACTTGGAAAATTTAGGAGATAGAGATGGTGTATTTAAGGCAAAAACAGAAATTTTTGATAACCTTAAGGAAAATGCATATGTAGTTTTAAATGGTGATGATGACAAGTTGTCACAAATAAAAGATGTAAGAGGAGTTAAGCCTGTTTTCTTCGGAATAGAAACAGATAGAGATGTTTGTGCAGTTAAATATCAGTCATTAGGAATTGAAGGAACAAAAGTTACAATAAGATATTTTGACGAAGAGTTTGAAACAATAATACCAATTCCTGGTCATCATATGATTTACAATGCGATGGCTGCTTCATGTTTTGGAAAACATTTTGGGATGACAACAGAAGAAATAGATAAGGGTATTAGAAGTCTTAAGGCTATAAGTGGAAGAAATAATATTTTCCATACAGATAAATTTGTTGTTATTGATGATTGTTATAATGCTAATCCTATGTCCATGAAAGCTTCTTTAAGCGTATTGAATGAAGCAAATACCAGAAAAGTAGCAATTCTTGGAAATATGTATGAATTAGGAGAAAATGAAAAACAACTTCATAGAGAAGTTGGAATGCATGCTGCAAATCTTGGCATTGATGTTGTTATATGCATAGGTGAATTAGCAAAAAATATTGCAGATGCTGCAAAGGAAAATAATAAAAATATTAAAGTGTTTTATTTTGAAACAAAAGAAGAATTTGAAAACAAAATGGATGACATATTAAAAGAAAATGACTCTATTTTAGTAAAAGCTTCAAACAGCATGAAATTTAAAACAATAGTTGAAAAATTGTCATAACAGTTTATCTTTAGCAGATTGACAGATTTAGAAAATATGTATTATCGAAGCTTTACATAAAATAATTTATAATTGAAAGGTAAAAAACATATGGAAAAATTTGTTTTAGAAAATGAAGAATTGTACGTGGAAATTAATTCTTTTGGTGCTGAATTATCAAGAATTAAAAACAAGAAAAATGACAAAGAATATTTATGGAATGCAGATGAAAAATATTGGAAAAGACATTCACCTGTTTTATTTCCTTTTGTTGGAAGCTTAAAAGACAAGAAATATAAGTATGATGGAAAAGAATATTTTATGGGACAGCATGGGTTCGCAAGAGATATGGAATTCAAACTTATAACTAGTAAGTCAGATGAAATATGGTTTGTCTTAAATGCATCTGATGAAACAATTGCAAAATATCCTTTTATTTTTTCTTTAGAAATTGGGTATAAATTAGAGAAAAATAATATTAAGGTAATGTGGAAAGTTAAAAACAATGATACAAAGGAAATGTACTTTTCAATTGGAGCACATCCGGCTTTTTATTGTCCTATTAATGATGGTGAAGAACAAAGTCAGTGTTATATTAAAACGGATTGCAAAAATGAATTTACATATTTCAAAATTGCCGAAGGTGGTGTAAAGGATACAAGTGCAACATATAAAATAACTGTTGATAATAAAGGAATATTTAATATAACAAAAAATATGTTTGACGATGACGCTTTAATTGTAGAGGATAATCAGATTCATAGTCTTTCATTATTAGATTCAAATAAAAATGAATATGTAAAAGTTGAATTTGATATGCCACTTTGTGGTATTTGGTCTCCTGCAAAGAAAAATGCTCCATTTATCTGTTTAGAACCATGGTGCGGTAGATGTGACTCTAAGGATTTTGATGGAGAATTACAGGATAGAGAATACGGAAACAAATTAAAACCATCAGAAGAATTTGAAAATGGATATTCAATAACAATTTATTAAATTATTTTGCAAAAAAGTTCCATAATAATATTGTAAAGTTATCATTTTGATGCATATTATATTAAAAAAAGAGCTGCCTTTCGGCAGCTCTCGTTTTTCATACTCTAAAGAGAAATGTCTTATTTACCTGACATCTGTTTTTCCTGAGCTTCGATCATTTTCTTAACCATCTGACCACCAACACTTCCGGCCTGAGCTGAAGTTAAGTTTCCGTTGTAACCATCTGATAAAGTTACTCCTACTTCGTTTGCACATTCCATTTTAAATCTGTTCATAGCAGCCTTTGCTTCAGGAACATTAACATTGTTTGTGTTACTCATAATTTCATACCTCCGAATTTAACATTACTTCCGGTTTTATAAACCTTCAGTATATTGTGTAACTTAAACCATCAACTGAAGGTTTATGTTACACTACTATTATGTGGAGATAGATAGATAATAAACTGGTAAGTTGAACCTGAATTTACAAATTTTTCTTAATATTAAATTAGCTAAATATTATTGTGTTAAATGATTAATAACAGTTTATGGCCCTTAATACAAATAATCCAGTATGCAGTTGACATATTTTAATACACAATCTTCATCTTTTATGCTCTCTAATTGAATAAAACCATTCTTTTCGCCGTAGTTTTCAATGAAGATCTGGTTAAAATCTGGGCTTTTGACTGAAAATATCGGTAAAAAGTTATCAGTTACTTTTGTAAAGCAGTTAGAGGCGGTTGCCTGAATTCGGTGATTTTTATCAACATATGTTGCCACATCTTTATGTATTGTGATATCTTCTTCAGGAAGATAATAATAGTCTTTATAATTCTTAAAAAAGTATTTAAGTAAAAGATGTGGACTAATAATGGTAATCTGTGCATTATTTCCATTTAGCTTAAAATAAATGTAGTCAGTTTTTTTAGTAACCGTAAATGGAGCATATACATCTAAGTCTAAATTTATATATAATTCTTTACCGATGATTCCATCTATTGATTTATAATTACGTATTTCATAACTGTTTAGTGTGTAATTTCCTTCAAAAAAATCATTTAATGAAAGAAGAGAAGTGAGTGTGCCCATGTACCATACATCTTCTTTATTGTGTAATAATAGTGGAAACACTAACATTTCATCATGTGTACGCATAAATTCTTTATAGACTTCAATTAAATCACCGCCTGAAAAAGGATCATTACGTTTTATTCCAAGAAAATCTTCGTATGTTTTTTGCTTGTTGTTTTCTAATTTAAGTAAATCAGAATATTTTTTTACTGTTTTATAAATGTCGATGCTTTCAAATGAATTAAAATCAAAATTTATATTATATTTTTCGCCACGCTCCTTTAAAAATGGCATATCAAAAGTATTTCCATTAAAATGGATTATTATTTTATAATTTTGAATAAATTTATGAAAAGCCATCAAAACATTTGCTTCGTCATTTGCATTTTCAGCAACCCATTGTGTATAAATTGGTTCACCGTTAACAAAATACATACATCCTATCATATAAACCATACAATATTTTCGGGAAAAACCTGTTGTTTCAATGTCAAAATAAATCATATGGTCAACATTTCCTAATCTTTCTAATGGGTATTCAATTTTATTTTCAACTTTATCTTTTATAACAATCATAAACGTATGATAACATATAAAAACATAAGGGTCAAAAGTCTAAAAATTGAAGAATACTTCGTTGTAAAAAAGCATAAAAAGTATTATTATAAAGAGTGGCAAGTTAGTTGTACAAAAATGAAAGAGAGGAAGTTAGATGTCTATTTTAACATTTAAGGGTGGAGTTCATCCATATGATGGAAAAGAACTATCGAAAGATATTCCGACCAGACAAATTTACCCTGATGGTGAAGTAGTGATACCTGTAGCTCAGCATATTGGTGCACCTGCTAAACCAATTGTAAATGTAGGAGACAGAGTCCTTGTTGGTCAAAAGATTGCTGAAGCTAATGGATTTGTTTCAGCTAATATTCATTCATCGGTATCGGGAACAGTAAAAAAGATTGAACAAAGATTAGTTCCTAATGGAAGTAAAGTTTTATCTGTTGTTATTGAAAATGATGAACAGTATGAGAAGTTTGAATACGAAAAACCGGATGATAATTTATCCAGAGAAGAGAAAATTGAATTAATAAAAGATTGTGGCGTTGTAGGTTTAGGCGGCGCATGTTTTCCAACTCATGTAAAATTATCACCAAAAGAAATTGATAAAATTGATTATGTAATAGTAAATGCGGCAGAATGTGAGCCATACATTACAGCTGATTACAGAAGGTTAAAAGAACAGCCTAAAGAGGTAATAGAAGGTCTTAAAATTGTATTATCACTTTTTGAAAATGCACAAGGTGTTATTGCTGTTGAAAATAACAAAAAAGATGTAATTGAAGAGTTAAGCAAACTTACGGAAAATGAACCAAAAATCTCAGTGGCTGAATTAAAAACAAAATATCCACAGGGTTCAGAAAGACATATTATTTATGCTGTAACTAAAAGAAAGATTAATTCAAAAATGCTTCCTGCTGATGCCGGATGTATAGTTGATAATGTAGATACTATTTATAATATTTATAATGCAGTTAAATTTCATAAACCATTAACTGAAAGAATAGTTACTGTATCAGGAGATGGTATTAATACACCATCTAACTTTGTAGTTCCAATTGGAACAAGTCATGCAAAATTAGTAAAAGAAGCTGGCGAGTTAAAAGATGGAGTTGTAAAACTTATTTCAGGTGGACCTATGATGGGGCAGGCAATGTTTAGTTTAGATGTACCTGTAATAAAAGGTTCTTCAGCACTTTTAGCATTTCTTCATGATGATGTTGCTGATGCAACAATGACAAATTGTCTTAACTGTGGGAAATGTGCAAGTGTCTGTCCTGAAAATCTTATATGTGCTAAATTGGCACAGGCTGCAGCGGCGGATGACATGGATACATTTTTAAAATATCATGGAATGGAATGTATAGAATGTGGAACATGTAATTATATTTGTCCTGCAAACAGAAATATTACACAGTCTGTAAGAACTATGAAGAGAAAAGTTATTGCAGCAAGAAAGAAAGGGTAAGAGTGAACTAAAAATGTATCATGTATCATCAAGCCCTCATGTTAAGTCAAAACTTACAACAAAATCTATAATGGGCGATGTAATTATTGCATTATTACCACCATCTATTTTTGGTATTATTAATTATCAAAATTTATTTGGAATGGAATATGGAATCCGTTCAGCATTGCTGATTTTATTAACAGTAGCTGCTTGTGTGATTTCGGAATATATATTTGATTTAATAACTAAAAGACCATCAACTATAGGCGATTTAAGTGCTGTAGTAACAGGAATGATTCTTGCACTTAATCTTCCATGTACATTTCCTTATTGGAAAGCAATGCTTGGAGGTGCATTTGCAATAATAATAGTTAAACAGTTGTTTGGTGGACTTGGACAGAACTTCATGAACCCTGCATTAGGTGCAAGATGTTTTCTTGTATTATCATTTGCAGGAAATATGACAGCGTTTTATCCTGAAATGTACAGAGTCGTAGATGGAGTATCTCAGGCAACACCGCTTACAGCATTAAAAGCCGGAGAAAATGTTGATTTGTTATCAATGTTTATTGGTACACATGCAGGAACAATAGGTGAAACAAGTATTATCGCACTTTTACTTGGAGCTTTATACCTTGTAATTAATAAGATAATTGATTTAAGAATACCAATTACTTACATAGTTGTATTTTCAATCTGCATTATGTTATTTAACGGACAGACAGATATTACATTCTTACTTAAACATCTTTGTGGTGGTGGATTAATTTTTGGTGCTTTCTTTATGGCAACTGATTATTCTACATCTCCGATGACAAAGAATGGAAGAATTTTATTTGGAATATGTTTAGGTGTACTTACTGCAATTTTCAGAACATTTGGAAATACAGCTGAAGGTGTATCGTTTGCAATTATATTCTGTAACTTATTAGTACCTTTAATTGAAAAAATAACAATTCCTAAAGCATTTGGAATGGTTAAGGAAAAGAAGGAGGGCAAGTAATATGAATAAAATGATAAAAGATGCGTTAATATTATTTGCTATTACTTTAGTTTCGGGTTTAGGACTTGGAGCTGTGTATAATGTTACATCACAGGCCAGAGCGCAACAGGAGCAAAAAACAAAAAATGCAGCTTATCAGGCAGTATTTGACGGCGCAGATCATTTTGATGAATACAAAATAAATGACAGTGACCAGAAAAAGATAGCGGACTACATTAAGAAAATGGATACTGATGAAGTTAAAGCTAATGGTGCATCAGATATTAATGCAGACATCAATGAAATAATGGAAGCAAAAGATAAAGATAACAACGTACTTGGATATGTAATAACTGTTACAGATAATGAAGCTTACGATGGCAAGATTCAGTTTTCAGTTGGAATTAAGGAAGATGTAACTGTTAATGGCATTTCCTTCTTATCTATAAGCGAAACACCAGGACTTGGAATGAGAGCAAAAGAAGACAGTTATAAAAATCAGTTTAATGATAAGAAAGTTGACTACTTTAAATATTCAAAAACAGGAGCATCAGAAGATAATGAAATTGACGCAATGAGTGGAGCAACAATAACAACAAATGCAACAACTAATGGCGTTAATGCAGCAATTTTCTGTTTTAAATATATTACAGGAGGTGCTGAATAATGGGTAAATGTTTAGAAAGATTATATAACGGAATTATAAAAGAAAATCCAACATTTGTTTTAATATTAGGTATGTGCCCGACACTTGCAGTTACATCTTCATTGATTAATGGTGCCGGAATGGGACTTAGTACAATGGTGGTACTTGTTTTGTCAAACTGTTTTATTTCATTACTTAGAAATATAATACCAAATGGGGTACGTGTGCCTGCATTTATAGTTATTGTTGCAAGTTTTGTTACTATTTTACAGTTTATGCTTGAAGCATATTTGCCATCACTTAATGCAGCGCTTGGAATTTATATTCCATTAATAGTTGTTAACTGTATTATTTTAGGTAGAGCAGAAAGTTATGCATCAAAAAATCCTGTTTTACCATCTATTTTCGATGGACTTGGAATGGGACTTGGATTTACAATAGCCCTTTCTATATTGGGCGGATTTAGAGAAATAATCGGTGCGGGAACAATTCTTGGAATTAACATTCCACATTGGGATGGAATCGGAATTTTTGTAATGGCACCGGGAGCGTTCTTTGTTCTTGCAGCTTTAATAGCTACACAGAACTATATTAAAATGAAACATGGTCAAAAGCCAAAAGATAAAATATGCGATGGTAATTGTCAGGGTTGTGCAATGGCAACAGAACATTGTAAAGAAGATACAAAGGAGGAAGCGTAAATGGTTCAATGTATGTTAATAGCAGTTGCAGCTGCTTTAGTTAATAATGTAGTTTTAAGCCAGTTCCTTGGTTTGTGTCCTTTCCTTGGAGTTTCAAAAAAGACAGATACTGCAGCCGGAATGGGAGCAGCGGTTATTTTTGTTATTTTGATTGCTTCAAGCGTAACATATGGAATTTATTATGGAATTTTAAAACCTTTTAATCTTGAATATTTACAGACTATTGTCTTTATTCTTGTAATTGCTGCGTTAGTTCAGTTGGTTGAAATGATATTAAAGAAATATGTAAAACCTTTATATCAGGCATTAGGTGTTTATCTTCCTTTAATTACAACAAACTGTGCAGTTTTAGGTGTAGCAATTTCGAATATTGATGACGGATATACTTTTGGACAGAGCCTTGCTAATTCACTTGGAACATCTGTAGGATTTTTGATTGCAATTGTTATTTTAGCAGGTATCAGAGAAAAGAGTGAAAACAATAATATTCCAAAACCTTTCCAGGGAACTCCGATGGTTTTAATTGCCTCAGGGTTAATGGCAATTGCATTTACCGGATTTACAGGAATAATATAGGAGGTGCTTGGATATGAGTGGAATTTTAGGAGCAGTTATTGTTGTAGGCGGTGTTGGTATAATTATTGCAGTTATCCTTGTAGTTGCCGGAAAGTTTTTTGCAGTTGAAGTTAATGAAAAAGAAGCAGCGATTAGAGAAGTGCTTCCGGGAAATAACTGTGGTGGATGCGGTTATCCGGGATGTGATGGTTTAGCGGCTGCAATTGCAAATGGAGAATGTGATCCGGGAGCATGCCCTGTTGGAGGAGCACCTGTTGCGAAGATTATAAGTGAAATTGTAGGTGTTGAAGCAGACGTTGTTAAGAAATATGCGTATGTTAAATGCTCAGGTGATTGTGATAAATCAAAAGATAAGTACGAATATTATGGAAATATGTCATGTCAGGATGCTGCAAATATTCCCGGTGGTGGTGCAAAAGCCTGCGCATATGGATGCCTTGGACTTGGTTCATGTGTTAAAGCATGTGAATTTGGTGCAATATCAGTTGTTAATGGTAAGGCAGTAGTAGACAGAGATAAATGTGTCGCATGTGGTAAATGTGTAAAAGCGTGTCCAAAAAATCTTATTGAAATAATTACGGAAAATGCACAGTATATGGTTTCCTGTTCATCTAAGGATAAAGGAAGAGATGTTATGCAGGCATGTTCTGTTGGTTGTATAGGATGTGGACTGTGCGCTAAGAATTGCCCAAATGGTGCAATTGAATTTGAATATAATTTAGCTCATATTGATCAGAGTAAATGTAAAAACTGTGGAATATGTGCTGAAAAATGTCCGAAAAAAATTATTACTAAATTGCATTAATTGTTTTATTGCATTATGAAAATGCCGGAATTAACATATAATGCGAATAAAATTAAGAAAATCTCACACTATATACTAGTGTGAGGTTTTTTTATGGAAAAATTTATTGACTCAAAAATTGAAATTACTGAGAAGAAAATAGATGAAATACTAGCTATTGGAACAAGCTATGATTTATTGAAAAGGAAAATTACTATTGGAGATAAAAATGCTGTTCTATATTTTATTAATGGATTTTGTGATGAAGATGTAATGGAAAAAGTTATTGAAGCTTTAACATCAGTTAAATCAGAAGATATTCCGAATGATAAAGAAAATTTTATTGCAAACATCATTCCTTATATTGAAACTTCAGATGAAAGTAACGAATATAATATTATTACTGCGATTTTATCCGGGATTGTTTGCTTGATTGTAGATGGATATGAAAGTGCTTTTTTAATTGATGCAAGAGAATATCCGGCAAGAGGAGTTGAAGAGCCTGAAAAATATAAGGTATTAAGAGGTTCAAGAGATGGTTTTGTTGAAACTTTAGTATATAATACTGCATTAATCAGAAGAAGAATACGAAGTCCTGAGTATAGATGTGAAATAACACAAATAGGAGAATGTTCAAGAACTGACGTGGCAATATGTTATATTGAAGGAAGAGTCGATAAAGAGGCACTTAATTTGATTAAAGATAAACTGGCAAATGCAAAAATAGATGCGTTAGCAATGAATCAGGAAAGTCTTGCTGAATGTATTTATAAAGGAAGCTGGATTAATCCTTTCCCAAAGTTTAGATACACAGAACGACCTGATACTGTTGCTGCATCAGTAATTAATGGACAGATTGCAGTACTGGTAGATAATTCGCCGGCGGCTATGCTTTTACCAACTACAGTATTTGATGCTATAGAAGAAGCAGATGATTATTACTTTTCACCTCTTACCGGTACTTACCTTAGATTGGCAAGAGCCTTTATTACAATTATATCCATACTTCTGACTCCATTATATCTTTTATATGCAGTGCAGCCGGAATTGCTTCCAAATTGGTTAATATTTACAAAGGTATCTGATGAGTTAAATATCCCAATTATCTGGCAACTATTAATGCTTGAAATTGGTGTAGACGGTTTGAAATTGGCGGCAATTAATACTCCTAATATGCTAAACACACCGTTAAGTTTGATAGCAGCAATAATTATTGGGGAATTTACAATAACTACAGGGTGGTTTGTACCTCAAACTCTTTTATACATGGCTGTAGTAGCAATTGCAAATTTTACTCATGAAAATTATGAATTTGCATATGCGATAAAATTTTTAAGAATTATTTTACTAATTTTAACAGCGATATTTGGATTATATGGATTTATTGGAGGAGTTATATTTACAGCAGTTGTAATCGGAATGAATAAAACGATTACAAACACAAGTTATATATATCCTTTAATACCATTTGATTTAAAAAAAATTTGCAGACAGTTCTTTAGAACAAGTAAAAAATAATTATAAAACAGTTATAATTTGAAAAAAATGATAGTTTATAAAAAATGTATTTTACAGATATATATTTCTATCAGATTATAACTGTTTATTACATAAAAATGTCCTACAAATCGCAAGAGTAGTTAATACAAGACAATTCGTAAGACATTTTATTTTCTATATCAAAATATGAAATAATTTTAGTTTGTGTTTATTATTCAGCTTCATTTACTTCTTTTGTTAGTGATTCTGGAGAAACAACTGAAATTGTAGGAACTCCATCTTCTCCTTCATCCAAGACAAGTCCGCTTGAAGTATGGATTGTGTAATCTTTATCAATAAATACTGCTTCGATTTCTGGTGTATTTTCTATTAAACGCATGCCTTTTTTTAACCCTAAAGCAAAACAAGTTGTACTTAATGCATCACCACTTAAGGAATCCTCGGAAATAATAGTTACAGATAAAAGTCTGTTATCAACAGGATAACCTGTTTTTGTGTCTAAAATATGATGATATATTTTTCCGTCCTGTTTGAAATATCGTTCATAAGAGCCTGAAGTTACAATTGATAAATTTGAACCTTTTACAATTGCTGAATATTCTTCGGATGAACCAAATGGTTTTTGAATTCCTATATTAAAATTGCCACCATTTTTTTTGCCACCAATTGTAACAATATTTCCACCAAGATTTATTATTGCTGAAGTAACACCTGTCTGAATCATATAGCTTTTTATTTTGTCTGCAACAAATCCTTTTGCAATTCCACCTAAATCTATTTTTGCTTCAGGGTCTGCTAGTGTAACTGTAGAATCGTTGACGGATATATTTTCGTAGTTTACATGTGACAATGCATTAGTAATATCATCTGATGACGGAACGGATGGATTATCACCTGTAATGTTCCAAAGTATACTCAATGGGGCAATAGTAATATCAAATGCACCATTAGATAATTCGCTATAATAAATACTATCTTCTATTAATTCAGCAACTACAGGTTTTACCTCTACAGGCTGCCCATTTGAATTGTTAATGGCTGAAACGTCACTTGAATCTTTGGTTCTGCTAAATAGTTTTTCGTAATTATAACAAAGACCAAAGCATTCATTTATTATATCATCAGCTGATTCATCACCACTACAACTGTTTATTGTAAGTGTAACAACAGTATTGAAACATTCGTGTGTTGCTGTTGCCGTAGTACTTGATGATGTGGAAACACATCCTGTAAGAGGCATAGCAAGAAGTGTGATGACTATTGTAAGAGATAACAGCTTTTTTAATAAAGTTTTTTTCATAATATTCTCCATATTCATATATCGTTTAGTATGATGTCGTGGTTAAAATTTTTTTGCCCAATTATAAGCAAACTTATGTGAACTTAGACCATTTTGCTTTGGCATCTTAATATATAACTATCGCTTATTATAACACATTTTATTTTATAAATTAGCAGAAAATACTGATTGTATAAAAAATATAATTATGTTATCATTCTATAGGTAAACGTTTGTTCTGATTTATATAAAAATATATAAATTAATGAAACTAATAAATGATGTCGGGGTCAAAAACTCTCAATTTTGGTGTGATAATGAAGTTAAAAAAATATGATATTATAGCTATTATTTGTGTTGCTGTAATTGTAATTATAAGTTATATTACGGTAAATTTGTTAAGAAACGATGAAGCGGATACAGTTGTTATATATGTAGATGGAAAGATAGAGAAAAAGCTTGATTTAAACAAAAATCAGGAATATAAAGTTAATGTTGATAACGGATATAATATTATTCGGATTAAAGATAAAAAAGCAAAGATAAAAGAGTCGGATTGTAGTAATCAGACATGTGTTAATATGGGAACTATCAGTAAAGATGGACAGACATTAATTTGTCTTCCACATAAGGTAGAAGTTACTATAGTTTCAGATGATAAATCAGAAGTAGATGTAATTGCCAGGTAGGAGAATGACATGAGTAAGAAAGTACCTTTGTTAGGAATGTTTGTTGCTTTTGCTGTTATTTTAAGTTATGTTGAGTCATGCATTCCTGTTTTAGGCATCCCGGGAATGAAAATAGGACTTGCTAATTTAGCTATTATAATAGTACTTTATTTGGAAGGAACAAAAGAAGCGGCCGTATGTAATTTTGTCAGAATATTAATAGTAGGATTTATGTTTGGAAATTTGTTTAGCATTTTTTTCGCATTAGCAGGTGCAACTTTAAGCATGATAGTTATGGTGATAATGAAGAAAACTAATAAATTTTCAATTATGATAGTAAGTATGTTTGGCGGAATTTTTCATAACATAGGACAGATTGTTGTCGCATCATTTGTAGTTGATAATTATTATATTTTTGGATATTTACCTATTTTAATTTTAACTGGTGCTGTTACAGGTGCAATAATAGGTATAGTAAGCAGATTGGTCCTTGATAGAATAGATAAATTTTACAATAATAAAGGAGATATACAGTGATAGGATTTGTTGAAGGAATTATTGAATATATTGATGTAGATAAGGTTGTTGTGAATAATAATGGTGTTGGGTATAACGTTTTTATGCCGGCATCTCAGATAGATACATTGAATGTGGATGAAACAGTAAGAGTGTTTACATATTTGAATGTAAGAGAAGATGCAATGCAATTGTTTGGTTTCCTTACAAGAGACGATTTAGAAGTATTTAAATTGCTTATTACCGTAAATGGAATAGGACCAAAAGGAGGACTTGCCGTCTTATCTACAATTACTACGGATGACTTGAGGGTTGCCGTTATTTCAGAAGATGCAAAAGCTATTTCAAAGGCTCCTGGAATTGGTGCAAAGACAGCACAAAAAGTTATTATTGAGCTAAAGGATAAATTAAATTTAGAAGATGTACTTGAGCCTAAATTAGATGCAAACTTTCAAGTTAATGATAATAATTCAATGTCAGAAGCAGTTATGGCACTTGTAGCACTTGGCTATTCACAGGCAGATGCTTATAGGGCAGTTAAGAGTATTGATAATATAGAAGAACTAGACGTAGAAAACGTAATTAAAATGGCATTAAAAAAGATTTACTAATGAATGTAGAATTATGTGAAAAAGGAGTAGAGTAATGTCCAGAAGAATAATTACTACTGAACCTGAATATGAAGATATTGCTATAGAAAAGACGCTAAGGCCTCAGGAATTAGATGAATATATAGGTCAGGAAAAAATTAAAACTAATTTAAAAGTTTATATAGAAGCTGCGAAAGCAAGAGGTGAATCTTTAGACCATATTTTGTTTTACGGACCACCCGGTTTAGGAAAGACAACATTGGCATCGATAATTGCTAACGAGATGGGAGTAAATCTTAAAGTTACATCTGGACCTGCCATTGAAAAGCCCGGCGAAATGGCAGCAATATTAAATAACTTAGGCGAAGGTGATGTGCTTTTTATAGATGAAATTCACAGATTGAATAGACAGGTAGAGGAAGTACTTTATCCTGCAATGGAAGACTTTGCAATAGATATAATGATAGGAAAAGGTACAACAGCACGTTCAATAAGACTTGATTTGCCTAGATTTACTTTAGTTGGTGCAACTACCAGAGCAGGTTTACTTACTGCACCACTTAGAGATAGATTTGGTGTAATTAACAGGCTTGAGTTTTATACAGTTGATGAATTAAAGACAATCATTACACGTTCAGCTAAAGTATTAAATGTGGAAATTGATGAGGATGGTGCAGTTGAAATGGCAAGACGTTCAAGAGGAACCCCTAGACTTGCTAACAGACTTTTAAAAAGAGTGAGAGATTTTGCACAAATTAAATATAACGGACATATTACAAAAGAGGTTGCAGATTATGCACTGAATCTTTTGGATGTAGATAAGATTGGATTAGATAAAGGGGATAGAACAATACTTGAAACAATTATTTATAAATTTGCAGGAGGACCTGTAGGACTTGATACTTTGGCGGCCTCAATTGGTGAGGATTCAGGAACTTTAGAGGATGTATATGAACCATATTTAATTCAGAATGGTCTTATACAACGTACTCCTAGAGGAAGAATTGCAACACCTATCGCTTATGAGCATTTAGGGATAAAACAATAAATGGTTGTATTTGTAAAAAATTGTGATAAAATTAACGTAGTTTATACTTGAATACAATGAGGAGAGTACATATGTCAGCGAAGAATGTAATTGACGTGATAATAGATGGAAAGATATATACTATAGGCGGATTTGAAAGCGAAGCTTATTTACAGAAACTTGCTACATATATTAGTAGTAAAATATTAGAATTTAAGCAGGATGATGCCTATCGTAGACAGAAAATTGATACACAGAAGACTTTATTAGAAATTAACATTGCAGATGACTATTTTAAGGCAAAGAAGCAGGCTGATTTTCTTCAGGTAGAGATAGAAGAAAAAGATAAAGAAAATTATGATTTAAAACATGATTTAATTACAGCAGATATGAAGATTGAATCGTTAGAGGCACAGCTTCAGGAAGCAAAAGATAAGAATATCGAACTTCAGAAAGAAATAGTAAAATTGCAGACAGAATTAAAAAATAAGAAATAACAAAAGCACATATAATATAAGCTTAATAAGTTATTGTGACTGGGAAACAATAAAAAAGACCTGTAGCCGGTCTTTTTTAAGTTTAAAGCAGTTAACGACCGGAGGAATAATGAAAGTAGAACTTTTAGCACCAGGTGGTTCATATGAAACTGTTATTGCGGCACTTAATGCAGGGGCAGATGCAGTTTATACCGGTGGTGAAAAATTTGGAGCAAGGGCAAATGCGGACAATTTAACTATTGAACAATTAAAGTCCGTAATCGATTACGCTCATTTGCATGGCAGAAAGATATATTTGACAATAAATACACTGCTTAAGGAGAATGAAATAAAAAAAGAACTTTATGATTATCTTGAACCATTATATGTTCATGGCTTAGATGCAGTTATAGTTCAGGATTATGGAGTTTTGGAATTTGTAAGAAAATATTTCCCACAGTTACATGTTCATGCCAGTACACAGATGACAATATTAGGTGAACTCACTGTAAAAGAGTTGAAAAATAAAGGGGTAACAAGAATTGTTACTCCAAGAGAACTATCAATTCCGGAAATTAAAAAAATTAAAGAAAATTGTGATATAGAAATCGAGAGTTTTGTACATGGTGCTTTATGTTATTGTTATTCAGGCCAGTGCCTTTTAAGTAGTTACATTGGCGGTAGAAGTGGAAACAGGGGAAGATGTGCCCAGCCATGTAGAATGGAATATGATGTTGTAAAGAATGGTAAAGTGCTTAATCCGGGAGATTCAAAGTATGTATTAAGTCCTAAGGATATTTGCACATTGAAAATATTGCCGGATATTATTGAATCAGGTGTTTATTCTCTTAAAATCGAAGGAAGAATGAAGAAGCCTGAATACACGGCAGGAGTTGTAAGTATTTATAGAAAATATATTGACTTATATTTACAGTTTGGTCGAAAAAAATATAAAGTAGATAATAATGATATAAAGAAATTGAATGACCTTTTTAATAGAAAAGGATTTAGTGAGAGTTATTATAAAACATATAACGGTAAAGAAATGATTACATTTTCTAAACCTGATTTCAGAGCAGCTAATGAAGGTTTAATAAAGGAAATTCAGAACAAATATATTAATACTAACTTAAGAAAAAATATAGATATATTTGTTACAATAAAAAAAGATTCTCCAATGGAAGCTGTTGGAATATGTGGTGAAAATGTTGTTACCGTATATGAAGATTTGCCTGATGAAGCAAAAAAACTACCTACAACTTCTGATATGGTAAATGAAAAAATGGCAAAGCTTGGAAATACACCATTTAAAGTTGAAAAAATAGAAACTTATATCGATGACAATTTATTTGTAACCATTGGTAAAATAAATCAATTAAAGAGAAAACTGATTGATGAAATGACAAAAAGCATTATTGACAGATATAAAAGAAATAATGCTTTACCATATGAAAATGTAGAGAAAAATACAATAATATGTAATGATAAAAAACTAGAGACAGCGTTGGTTTCTAATTTTGAACAGTATAAAACTATTGAAAAATGGAATAGAATATCAAGAATATATATAGAAGCATCAGAATTTACAAGACAGGAAATTGAAGAAGTAGTAAACAACAAAACTAAACAGATATATATAGCAATGCCATATATATTCAGGGAAAAAGACAAGGCTTATTTTTCAAAAGAATATATAGGAATGTTAAATAAATTTGATGGTGCATTAATTAGAAATATGGAGGAATATTTCTGGCTTAAAAATATAGATATGGTAAAAAATTATATTTTTGATTATAATGTATACGTTATGAATAGTTTTTCACAACAATTTATCCGTAAAACAGATGATATAACATATACTGTTCCTGTAGAATTGAATTATAAAGAAATGTTTGATATGGGATGTAGCGGTCAGGAAATGATTATATATGGTTATATGCCTGTAATGACAACTGTAAATTGCATTGCTAAAAGTTGTGATATGTGTCAAAAGTCAAAAGAGATTTACAGTTTAAAAGATAGAAAGAGTGAATATTTTAAGGTGAAATGCGTTTGCGATTATTGCTATAATCTTATATATAATTGTAAGCCGCTTTCATTGATTGATTATAATAATAAAATTGATAAACTAAAGTTAAACAGTATAAGATATTCTTTTACATTCGAATCAAAAAAACAAATTAAAAATATGATTGAACATATAGATAATAAAGAATATGATTTGTTATTTGAAAATAATAGTGAAATAACAAGAGGACATTTTAACAGAGGAGTGTTATAACCGGAGATAAGATATGGAAACTTTGTACGTTACTGCAGCTAAATATATTTTTGTGTTACTAATGGCGGTATATACATGGGAATGTTTTAGTGCATTAAAAACAAGAAAAGAAAGAAAGACAGCAAGAATATTTCACAGACAGAATGCAATAATATTTATTGTTTATGTTTTGGGAATATCCGTTGTATATTTGAAAAATCCCTCTAATTTTACAGTTATATTAGCGGGAGCACAGTTATGCTATTTAGTAATAGTATTAGGTATTTTTCCAATAATTTATTCTAATATAAGCAGAGCGGTATTAAGCAATATGTGTATGCTTTTATCTATTGGATTTATCATGCTTGCACGACTTAATTTTGAAACAAGTGTCAGACAGTTCATTATTGTTGCCGTTGTGACAATGGCATCTCTTATTGTTCCATTTTTGATGAGTAAATTCCAATTATGGAAATATCTGACATGGGTATATTGTTTCGTTGGAATAGCAGCTCTTATAGCAGTTTTGTTCCTTGGAGATGAAGATTATGGAGCAAAACTTGCAATTGAAATTGGAAATTTTAAATTCCAACCATCAGAATTTGTTAAAATTATCTTTGTATTTTTTCTTGCAGGTTATTTGGCTGAACATAATAAATTTAAAGACGTGTGTATTTCTGCAGTTTTAGCAGCTATATATGTTTTGATTTTAGTAGCTTCAACAGATTTAGGAAGTGCTTTAATCTTTTTTATGATTTATTTATTTATGCTATTTGTTTCAACAAGAAATATTATATATTTGTTTTTAGGAGCCGGAGGGCTATCAGGTGCTTCGGTAATAGCGTATCATCTTTTTTCACATGTGCAGGAGAGATTTATTGCATGGAGAGATCCATGGTCAGTTATAGATAATGCAGGCTATCAGGTTGCACAGTCATTATTTGCTATTGGAAGTGGTGGATTTATGGGAACTGGATTGTATGAGGGCTCGCCTAAATATATTCCTGTAGTTACTGAGGACTTCATCTTTTCTGCTATAGCAGAAGAATTTGGCGGTCTATTTGCAATGCTTTTAATTTTAGTTTGTTTTAGTTGTTTTATTGCATTTTTGAAAATTGCGATGGAACAGGCAAATATGTTTAATAAACTTGTGTGTGTAGGTCTTGGTGTAGGCTATGCAGTACAGGTATTTCTTACAATAGGTGGTGCACTTAAAATGATTCCATCAACAGGTGTAACTTTACCTTTAGTAAGTAGTGGTGGTAGTTCAATACTAAGTACATTATTTGTGTTTGCAATTATGCAAGGTTTAGCAATTGTGGGAACTAAAGTAAAAAGAAACGTAACGCGAAGAATTCCAACGGAAGGATTAGTCAATGAACAGAGACAGACAGAGAGAATACGACAGCTTGAAAGAACAGGCGAAATTGGAAAAGTCGGAAAGAAAAAAAAGAAAAAAATTAAATAGTGAAATTATGACTACAACGATAATTTTTGCACTTATTTTCTTTGTAATGATAGGATATTATGTGTATTTTCTTGTTGTAGAGAGTCATGATGTTGTAAATAACGATTATAATAAAAGAATTGATGGATATGCTGAAACTGTAGTAAGAGGAACTATATTTAGCGCTGATGGAGATAAACTTGCATATACTAAAACTGATGATGCAGGTAATGAAACCAGAGAATATCCATATGATGAATTATTTTCTCATGTAATCGGAATAAAAAATCATGGAAAATCAGGTTTAGAGAAAGTTTACAATTACGAGCTTTTAAGTACAAATGTCAGTCCTATTCAAAAAATAGTCGACGATTTTATGAATGTAAAAGAAAAAGGAAATGATGTATATACAACATTAGATGTTTCTTTGCAAAAAAGTGCTACTGATAGTTTGGGTAAAAATAAGGGAGCTGTAGTTATCATTGATCCAGAGAGTGGAGCAATCAAAGCTATGACTTCGAAGCCAAATTATAATCCGAATACAATTGATGATATTTGGGATAAACTGGCAAAAGATACAAGCGATAGCAGACTTGTTAATAGAGCTACTCAGGGAAAATATACACCGGGTTCAATATTTAAAATTGTTACAACATTAGAATATATGCGTGAAAATAAAAATTATAATGATTTTCATTTTAATTGTAAGGGTAGTACAACTATAAATAATGTATCTATCAAATGCTTTGATGGACATGCACATTATAGTGAAGAATTGATTGACGCATTTGCATATTCATGTAACAGTGCTTTTTCAACTATTGGAACTGAACTTGATATGACAAAGTTTGCAAGCACAGCAAAAGGATTGTTATTTAATGAAAAATTACCTATTGAAATTGAATATAACAAGAGTGAATTTAATTTGTCAAATGAATCAACTACATTTGACATAATGCAGACAAGTATAGGTCAGGGAACTACATTAGTTACACCAATTCATATGGCCATGATAGCTTCATCAATAGCTAATAATGGAAAATTGATGAAGCCATATCTTGTTGATAAAATAGAATCAAGTGATAAATCTGTAGTTACAAAGACAGAGAATGAAGAATATGCCAGATTAATGACTAAAAAAGAAGCAAAGCAGCTCCAGAAATATATGAGAGCCGTTGTTGAATATGGAACTGGTAAAATCATGGCATATTCAAAATATACAGCGTATGGTAAAACAGGAACTGCTGAAATAGATAAGAATAATAATGTAAATTCGTGGTTTGTCGGATACGGAGAAAAAGATGGTAAAAAAATTGCCATTGCAGTTGTAATTGAAGACATGCCTGAAGGAAGCGATTCAGCAGTAAAATGTGTAAAAGCAATATTCGATGATTATTTTGAGTAATGTGTGTCATTATAATAAATGATGCCAGAGTCAAAAGGTTTAATCCTACATGAACCTGCTCATAAGTGGGTGAAAGCTCTTGTGACCCGTTCCAAGATCATATAATTTTGTTGAATAATAATTTAATAACAATGTTTTATTGAAATACCAGATAAGATTTTGTATACTAAAGTATGAATGTTTGATATGTATTGATGATAATTTTGTATATGATCTTTACATACGTTAGATGCGTTTAGGCAACTCTCAAGCATATGAACACCATAAACATATTGACTTACAGGAGGATTGTTATGCAGAAAGCAGTAAGTTGTGGTGGTGTTGTAATATTTCGTGGCAAAATATTAACTTTATATAAGAATTATAAGAATCGATATGAAGGATGGGTTTTGCCAAAAGGTACGGTTGAACAGGGAGAAGAGTATAAACAGACTGCATTGCGTGAAGTGTGTGAAGAAACAGGAGTTAATGCACATATTGTTAAGTATATCGGAAAAAGCGAATATAATTTTAACATACCAGGCGATACAGTTCATAAAGAAGTTCATTGGTATTTAATGATGGCGGATAGTTACTACAGCAGGCCACAAAGAGAAGAATATTTTCTTGATTCAGGATACTATAAGTTTATAGAAGCTTATCATTTGCTGAAATTTCCTAATGAAAAGCAGATACTTGAAAAAGGATATAATGAGTATCTTGAGTTGAAAAGACAAAATTTATGGGGAAATAAAAAATATTTATAAGGAAGTAGAGGCATTTGCATCCGCAGAGGCCTCTTTATATGTAAATGAATAAAATAAATTATCAAAAGGAATTAGAGAAAACAATTAATGGAATTGTAAAAAATAATGAAAAACCTAAATTGTTACTTCATGCATGTTGTGCACCATGTAGCAGTTATGTTCTTGAATATTTATCAAATTATTTTTTGATTACAGTCTTGTTTTATAATCCTAATATATCAACAAAGAAGGAATATGATTATAGAGCCTCAGAATTAGAGAGACTTATTAAAGAAATGCCATTAGTTAATGAAGTAGATTTGGAGATTATGGAATATGACGATGGAGAATTTTATGATATTGCAAAAGGATATGAAGAATGTAAAGAGGGAGGAGAAAGATGCTTTAGATGTTATGAACTTCGCCTAAGAAAGGCTGCAAAGTATGCATCAGAAAAGAACTTTGATTTCTTTACAACAACTTTATCCATTAGCCCATTAAAAAACTCAGAAAAATTAAATTCTATTGGAGAAAAACTGTCGATAGAATATAAAATTCCATATTTGTTTTCAGACTTCAAGAAGAAAGAGGGTTATAAAAGATCGATAGAGTTGTCGAAAGAGTATGATTTATATCGACAAAATTACTGTGGATGTGTATATTCACAGAGAGATGAATAGAGTATATGTTTACAAAGAAATGGTAATTATGATATATTCAAGTAAAATCCATAATTAAGAAGGAGATGTAATTATGAATTGTCCAAAATGTGGAGCAAAATGCGAAAGTGATCAATCTTTTTGTGTTGTTTGTGGAGCACCGTTATATTCAAATGGTGACAATGAGACCGTCAATAATATTGATTTGAATAATGATGATCTCTCTGCAACCAGAATAGTAAGCGGGATTAGTCCAGATTTAAATGCAACAAAGACCAATATTGATTTACATAAAAAAGATGTAATGGAAACCCCGATTAATAGAAAACCGATTGATTTTGAAGAGAATACTTTTGAAGAAAATGAAAAGAAAAAAGAGCCTCAGATAAGTAGATTTGACAATCAGAAATCGAGAATTAAGAACGATGAACCATCTTATCAAAGTGTAAATAAAAAGCCTAAAAAGAAAAGCAAAAAGAATATAATTATATTAACAATATTAGGAATATTATTTGCAGCTGTAATAGTTGTTTCTGTTGTGCTGTTTACAAGATCAAAAAATGAAGAAAAGTTTAATAAGTATTATAAAGCAGGAAACGATTATTACGATGCTAAAAACTATGCAGCTGCAGCGACTCAATATAATAGTGCATCTAATCACGCAATAAATAATTCAGAAAGAGTGTCTGTATATGAAAAATTATGGCATTGCTATGAATATATGGGTGAATATGCCGATGAAGAAATTAGTGTTCTTGAGAAACTTATTTCATTAAACCCAAAAGAAATATCATATTATGAAGCGTTGATTATTTTGTATCAAAATAATGATATGAGTGATAAAATTGATAAATTAATTGATTCGGTTGAAGATTATTCCATTAAAGAAAAATTGTCTAATTTTGATGGAACAATTCCAAATCCAAGTGTGGAAACAGGAACATATAGCAAGCCGATAGAAATATCATTACATGTATCTAATAATTTGGATATATATTATACTCTCGATGGTTCAGAACCATCAGAAGATAGTACAAAGTATTCCACGCCAATTAAATTTGAAAAACAGGGTACTTATACTATTAAAGCTATTTCTATTGATTCAAATGGAAAGAGTAGTAAAGAATTGACTGCCAGATATAGATTAGAGTTTCCTACAGTAAATATGCCTGTGGTAAGCATTGATAGCGGAGTTTATGATACTCAGAAGAAAATAACGGTAACTGCCGATGCAGATTGCAAAATATATTATACTAAAGATGGAAGTATTCCTGATTCTAAATCAACAGAATATACAAAAGAAATTAAGATGCCAAAAGGAAACACAGTATTTTCATTTATTGCAATGAATTCTG
The DNA here is from genome assembly GCF_003461285.1 of Eubacterium sp. AF17-7. Classification (NCBI taxonomy): domain Bacteria; kingdom Bacillati; phylum Bacillota; class Clostridia; order Eubacteriales; family Eubacteriaceae; genus Eubacterium; species Eubacterium sp. AF17-7. Next base: position 234,738 of record NZ_QTWU01000002.1, read on the forward strand.
AAGGAATATACAGTAAAGTTGTAACAAGAGTTTATGATTACGAAGAAGTATATGAATATTCATATGATCAGGCAGTAAGCATGCTTACAACAATTCTTGTAAAAAATAAAACAATGGAAAATGAATATGGTGAGTATAAAAATGGCGATGTAGCTTACTTTACGTATAAGAGTATTGCCAAAGTAGAAAAAAAGAACTACTATATTGTTTCGTTTTCAATAGAATCTGATTCAGGTTCAATAACAAAAGAAGATACATACGCAATTTCATGCGACACAGGGGCATGTTTTAGAGCAAATGTATCTGGAGATTCGTATTCATTAGTTGAAATTAAATAATGTAAATATAAATTGCCAGCTTAAAAAAATATAAAGCTGGCAATTTTATTTATGCACATGGCTTTGCCATAAATAACACTTCGAATCCGCTACGCTACTTCTCAGTGATTATACATTCGTCAAATACTATCAGCCTTTTTTGCAAGCAAAAGGCAAAAAGCCTGACATATTATAATTTTTGTTATGCACATGGCTTTGCCATGAATAACACTTCGAATCCGCTACGCTGCTTCTCAGTGATTATACATTCGTCAAATACTATCAGCCTTTTTTGCAAGCAAAAGGCTGATAGTATTTGACTCATTGTGCATAACAAAAAGGCACAAGATATATCTTGTGCCTTTTATATAATGCGGATGGCGGGACTTGAACCCGCACGGGGAAACCCCGGCAGATTTTGAGTCTGCTTCGTCTGCCATTCCGACACATCCGCATACAACGAAATAGATTGTAACATTGATATATAAAAAAGTCAATTACTTTTTTGCTTTGACGTGTAATAGTAAATGATGTATTATAATGGTATTGCAAAGAGGTTGAATTTTTGTGTAAAAAGGAGAATAATAAGTAAATTACTTGTTATGAATAAATGTATGGAATGCAGAGAATTTCAAAATTTAATTCATGATTTTATTTTTGATAAAATTGAATATACAGATGAACTTGAAGAATTTATTGAACATGCAAGAACCTGTAAAAAATGTAGGGAAGATTTAGAATTATATTATTTAATTAATAGAGGTTTAGGTGATGTACCGGCACCTGACAATAGTGGAGAGGATGTTGGGTATGACCAGGAATTAGAAGATATATTCAGTTTTTATGATGAATGGTTTACAAAACAAAAAAAACAAAAGTGGGCAACTAAAATATCAATTGTTGTATGTGGCATTATAGTTATATGTATAATTGGATTTTTGATTGGCGTTCTTATTGGATATATATAAATAAACAGATGGAAATGGAGAAATCAAGTGAGAGATAAATTAGTATTAATAGATGGACATAGTATTTTAAACAGAGCATTTTATGGTGTCCCTGATTTTACAAATTCTGAAGGAACACATACAAATGCTATTTTTGGTTTTTTAAATATTTTGTTTAAAATTATTGATGAGGAAAATCCAAAATATTTATGCGTTGCATTTGATGTACATCAACCTACATTTAGGCATGAAATGTACAAAGAATACAAGGGTACAAGAAAGCCAATGCTTCCTGAATTAAAACAGCAGGTACCTTTGATGAAAGAAATGCTTAAGGCTTTGAATATTAAAACAACTGAACTTGCTGGATTTGAAGCTGATGATATACTTGGAACACTATCTAAAGCAGGTGAAGAGCAGGGACTTGAGGTGTCTGTTATTTCAGGAGATAGAGATTTACTTCAGTTAGCAACAGAACATGTTAAAATCAGAATCCCTAAAACAAAAAAAGGAAAAACAGAAATTGAAGATTATAATGTTACACAGGTATTAGAAAAATACAGCGTGACACCTAAGGAATTTATTGATGTGAAGGCACTTATGGGAGATTCTTCTGATAATATTCCAGGAGTTCCGGGGATTGGAGAAAAAGGTGCAACTACAATTATAAGTGAATATGGTTCTATTGAAAATGCATTTGAACATGCAGATGATATAAAAAATAAAAGAAACAGAGAAGCTTTAAAAGAACATTTTGATATGGCCCAAATGAGCAAAACACTTGCTACTATAAATACAAGCGTACCTGTTGAAGTGAAAATATCTGATTGTGTTTTAGAAGATATGTTTAATAAAGAAGCACTTGCAATGGTAAAGAAATTTGAATTTAAAAGCATGATTTCTAAATTTGATTCAATAAGCACAGAAAATACTTTTGAAGAAAACTTTAAGATAATGGAGGATTTTGGTGAAGTTGAAAATCTATTGTCAGAAATTCAAAAATTAAAGAAAGTTGGATTGTTTATCGATTTAAATAATGATGAAATCAGAGGAATTTCTATAACTATAAGTGATGATGAAACATACTATATTCCTGTAAGTGGGTTTATAACAGGTGAATATTTAAAAGAAAAATTAAATTATATTGTAAGTAATGCTGTAGAAGTTAGTGTGAATGATATAAAAAGTAATCTTAGATTTGTAGAAACGGAGACTGAAAATAAATTATTTGATGCAGGAATTGCAGCATATTTACTTAATCCCTTGAAATCTACTTACGAATATGATGATATAGCAAGAGACTATTTAGAGTTTGAAGTGCCTGCATATGATGAAATTTTCGCAAATTATAAAAAGGATAAAAGTGTTTTAGAAAACATAGATAATATTTCTAAATATGCTTCATATAATTCTTATGTATTGTATAAATCTATTGAACCTTTAAAAGAAAAATTAGAAAACGAAGGAATGATAGATTTATATGAAAAGATTGAGGTTCCTTTGACGTATGCATTGTATGATATGGAAAAAACAGGTATTAAGGTTGAGGCTGATTCATTAAAAGAATATGGTGATAAGCTAGCTGAAAGTATTAAAACGCTTGAAGAAGAAATTTATAAAGAGGCCGGACATGAATTTAAAATAAATTCACCTAAACAGCTTGGTGAAATTTTATTTAACGAAATGGGTCTTCCGGGTGGCAAAAAGACAAAAACAGGTTATTCGACATCTGCGGATGTTTTAGAAAAATTAAAGCCGGATTATCCGTTTGTTGAAAAAATATTATCTTACAGACAGGTTACAAAATTAAAATCAACTTATGCAGATGGACTTGCCGGGTTTATAGAAGAAGATGGTAGAATTCATGGCAAATTTAATCAGACAATTACTGCGACAGGAAGAATCAGCAGTACTGATCCAAATCTTCAGAACATTCCTGTTAGAACTGCACTTGGTAGAGAAGTTAGAAAAGTATTTGTTCCAAAAGAAGGATGTGTGTTTGTAGATGCAGATTATTCTCAGATTGAACTTAGAATTTTAGCTCATATGTCAGATGATGAGAATCTGATAAATGCTTATAAAGAAGCAAAGGATATACATCAAAGCACAGCATCTTTGGTATTTAATGTACCTTTAGATGAAGTTACTAAAGAACAGAGAAGCAATGCTAAAGCAGTAAATTTTGGAATTGTTTATGGAATCAGTTCATTTGGATTAAGCCAGGATTTATCAATCAGTAGAAAAGAGGCTGATAAATATATCAAGGACTATTTTGTAAGTTATCCGGGTGTAAAAAAATATTTGGATGATGCTGTCGAAAGTGCAAAAGAAAAAGGCTATTCAGTTACTTTATTTGGAAGAAGACGTCCGATACCGGAATTGAAAAGTGGCAATTTTATGCAAAAATCGTTTGGGGAAAGAGTTGCCATGAATGCACCGATTCAGGGAACAGCTGCAGATATTATGAAAATCGCAATGATTAACGTGGACAAAGCTTTAAAAGAACAAAATTTAAAATCAAAGATAGTATTGCAGGTTCATGATGAATTGTTGGTTGAAGCTTACAAAGATGAAGTGGAACAGGTAAAACAAATTTTAGTTGATAATATGAAGAATGCGGCTGATTTGCGTGTGGCGTTAGAAGTTGAGGTTGAAGTTGGGAACAACTGGAATGAAGCTCATTAAAGATTACTTCATAATACAAAATTATAAATAACAATAAAAAATGTATTCAATATACATCTAATAAGGAAACAAAAAATGATAATAGGAATAGTAGGTGGTGTGGGCTGTGGAAAGTCTACAGTCCTCACATATTTAAAAGAAAAATACAATGCTTATATAATCGAAGCTGATAAGGTGGCTAAAGAAATCATGGAAAAGGGAAATGAAGTATACAATAAGGTGATACGAGAATTTCCCGAGAGCCTAGATAAAGATGATAATATAGACAGAAAAAAACTCGCGGAAATTGTATTCAATGATGCAAAAAAATTAGAGACATTAAACAATATTACTCATCCGGGAACAATTAAGGAAATAACTGACAGAATCAATAATAGTTCAAATCAACTTGTTATTGTTGAGTCAGCTATCTTAATTGGAAGTGGTATTGATAAAATGTGCGATGAAATATGGTATGTTTATTGTGATTTAGAAAAAAGAATTAAGAGATTGATGGATAGCAGAGGATATAGTGAAGAAAAGACAAGAAACGTTATTATGAATCAAATGTCCGAAGAAGAATTTAATCGTGTTTCAGATGAGTTTATAGACAACTCTAATAGCGAAGAAGAAACACATGAACAAATAGATTTCATACTTTCTTCACAATTTTGTTAAAATAAATTATTGACTTAAAGATGAAAAAATCTTACAATATGTAGCGTGCTACATGTTGTAAGATTTTTTAGTATGAGGTGAAAATTTGGAACATTATGGAGTGTTAATTAAAAAGCTTGATAAAGTATTCAAGCAAAACTTTGATCAGGAACTTGAAAGAGTTGGACTAACTTTTTCACAAATGCGTGTTTTACGTTTTCTTGAAGATAATCCCAATACAAAAATAACTCAAAAAGACATTTCCAAGGAACTTGATATTCAGCATTCTACAACTATAGGTTTGCTCAAAAGAATGCAGGAAAAAGGACTGGTTACTGTTGTTGTGGATGAAGACAACAGGAGATGTAGGAATATCTTTCTGACTAGTAAGGCAGAAGAAATAAGCTGTGAAATGGAACGGGGCAGAACTATTATGGAAAACAGGGTAGTTGCTTCTTTTACAGAAGAGGAAAAAGAAATATTTTACAGACTGTTAAACAAAGCTATTGATAATTTAAAAGAGTAAGGAGGAGAAGATGATTAAAAGATTATTAAAGGAAGTCAAAGAATACAAAGCGGCTTCAATATTGACTCCTATTTTTATGATTGGAGAAGTAATTTTTGAAACATTAATTCCATTTATTATGGGCTTAATTATTAATAATGGAATTAATGGAAATAATGGAAAAGGTGACACTAATTATATTGTAATGATGGGCGTAATAATGTTTGTATTTGCATTATTAGGACTTGTTGCAGGAATGGGTGGAGGAATTGCAGGTGCAAAAGCTTCAACAGGATTTGCTAAAAATTTGCGTGAAGCAATGTTTAGAAATATTCAGACATTTTCATTTGCAAATATTGACAAATTTAGTACATCAGGACTTGTAACAAGAATGACAACGGATGTTACTAATGTACAGAATGCATATCAGATGATTCTTAGAATGTGTATTAGAGCACCATTTAGTATGATATGTGCTATGGCAATGGCATTTTACATAAGCCCAAGAATTGCAACAATATATTTAATTGCAGTTATAATTTTAGGAATTATTTTAGTATTTATTATGTTAAATGCAAATAAGTATTTTAAACAGGTTTTTAGAAAATATGATGATTTAAACGAAAGCGTGCAGGAAAATGTATCAGCAATTCGTGTAGTTAAAGCTTATGTAAGAGAAGAATATGAAACAGATAAGTTTCATAAGGCAAGTAATAATGTATATAACATGTTTGTAAAAGCAGAAACAATTATTTCTTATAATTCACCTGTAATGCAGATAACAGTGTATACATGTATTCTTTTAATAAGCTGGGTAGGTGCACACATGATTGTGAATGCAAATCCTACGCTCGATACAGGAGAACTAACAAGTTTGCTTGCATACTGTATGAATATTCTTATGAGTTTAATGATGCTTTCGATGGTATTTGTTATGGTAACAATGAGTGCTGCAAGTGCAAAACGTATTGTAGAAGTATTAGACGAAAAGAGCAGCATTACAAACCCTCAAAATCCTATATTTGAAATAAAAGATGGAAGTGTAAAATTTGACAATGTTAATTTTAAATACAAAGAAAATGGTAAGAACTATGTTTTAAAAGACATTAATTTAGATATTAAATCTGGAGAAACAATAGGTATTATAGGTGGAACAGGTAGCGCTAAGACTAGTCTTGTTAACTTGATTTGCCGTTTGTATGATGTAAATGATGGAAAAGTTTTAGTTGGTGGAAAAGACGTAAGAGAATATGATTTAGACACATTGCGAAATGAGGTTTCTGTAGTTTTACAGAAAAACGTACTTTTTAGTGGAACTATTTTAGATAACCTTCGTTGGGGAGATGAAAACGCAACTGAAGAAGAATGTGTAGCTGCATGTAAGCTTGCGTGTGCAGATGAATTTATTGAAAAGTTTCCTGAAAAATACAATACATATATTGAACAGGGTGGTACAAATGTATCAGGTGGTCAGAAACAAAGAATTTGTATAGCAAGAGCGTTGTTAAAGAAACCTAAAATTCTTATATTAGATGACTCAACAAGTGCTGTTGATACAGCAACTGATGCAAAAATCAGAAAAGCATTTGCGCAGGAAATTCCAAATACTACAAAATTTATTATTGCACAACGTATTTCAAGTATTGAAAGTGCAGACAAAATAATAGTAATGGAAAATGGTAAAATAAATGGATTTGGAACTCACGAAGAATTATTAAAGAATAATGAAATATATAAAGATGTGTACGAATCTCAGACTGAAGGAAGTGGAGATTTTGATGAGAATGGAGGTGAACAGTAATGGCTGAAAAGGTAAAAGAATTCAAAGGCGGACCAGGTGGCAGATGCCGTGGGCCAAAGCCAAAGGTTGAAAATCCCGGAATTATTATGAAACGATTATTTGGTATGCTGTTCAAATCTTATGGAGTAGCTCTTATAATAGTTGCAATTTGCATAGTAGTTAGTGTAGTAGCAAACGTTCAGGGAACATGGTTTACAAAAAATCTTATAGATATTTATATAATACCAATGGTTAAAACTTTAAACGCCGGCGGAGCCCCTAATTATACACCACTTATGCATGCAATGGTAAAAGTAGCCATATTTTATGGAATAGGTGCACTATCTACATTTGCGTATAACAGAATAATGGTTTATGTTACGCAGGGTACTTTAAGAAATTTAAGAAATCAGATGTTTGAACATATGGAAAAACTTCCAATCAAATACTTTGACACCCACTCACATGGTGACATTATGTCTATGTATACAAATGATATTGACACATTAAGACAGATGATTAGTCAGAGTATGCCACAGTTTTTAAATAGTGGTATAACAATTGTTACGGTATTTGCCAGCATGGTTGCATTAAGTATACCTTTAACAATTGTAACTTTAATTATGATTGCGATTATGCTATATGCAACAAAAAAATCAGCAGGACTTAGTGGTAAATATTTTATTAAGCAGCAAAAAGATATAGGTAAAGTTAATGGATTTATCGAAGAAATGATGGAAGGACAGAAAGTAGTTAAAGTATTCAACCATGAAGAGATAAATATTAACGATTTTGTTGAAATAAATAATCAGCTATATAACAGTGCAAATAATGCAAATAAATTTGCAAATATATTAGGACCTATAAATGCTCAGCTTGGGAATGTAAGTTATGCATTGACAGCGATTGTAGGTGGATTTTTAGCAATAAATAAAGTTACATTTTTAGGTAATGCATTAACATTGGGTGGATTGGTAAGTTTCCTTACATTTAATAAGAATTTTTCAATGCCTATAAATCAGATTAGTCAGCAGGTAAATGCAATTGTTATGGCATTAGCGGGTGCTGACAGAATATTTAAGCTGTTAGATGAAACACCTGAAACAGATGATGGTTATGTAACATTAGTAAATGCAAAATTCGAAGGCGATAAACTTGTTGAAGCAAAAGAAAAGACAGGAATCTGGGCATGGAAACATATTCACCAGGCAGACGGAACAGTAGAATACAAACAGTTAAAAGGTGATGTTGTATTTGATGATGTTGACTTTGGATATAACGATGACAAAATTGTACTTCATAATGTAGATTTGTTTGCAACACCTGGACAGAAGATTGCATTTGTAGGCTCTACAGGTGCAGGTAAAACAACTATCACAAATCTTATTAATAGATTTTATGATATTCAGGATGGAAAAATCAGATATGATGGTATTAACATAAACAAAATCAAGAAAGATGATTTGAGACATTCTTTAGGAATTGTATTACAGGATACACATTTGTTTACGGGAACTGTGGCTGAAAATATTTCTTTTGGTAAACTTGACGCTACCCGGGAAGAAATTGAGGCTGCTGCTAAGCTGGCAAATGCACATAATTTTATTATGAGCCTTCCTAATGGATATGACACGATGTTAACAGGAGATGGTGCAAACTTATCTCAGGGACAGCGACAGTTATTGGCAATCGCAAGAGCAGCAATTGCTGACCCACCGGTATTAATTTTGGATGAAGCTACAAGTTCAATTGATACACGAACTGAAAAATTAGTACAGGAAGGTATGGATAAACTGATGAAGGGAAGAACAACATTTGTTATCGCCCACAGATTATCAACTGTAAAGAATTCTGACTGTATAATGGTACTTGAACAGGGACGTATTATTGAAAGAGGAACTCATGATGAACTAATTGAACAAAAGGGTAAATATTATCAACTTTACACAGGAAATAAAGCACTTGCATAATTGACTTTTTAGATGCGATTTGATAGCATTTATTGAGAGAAATATAATTAGGAAACAAAATCAACAAACTTAATTTTGTGAAAGTTTTCGACAATTAGTCTTTGATAAAAAGAGGCTATACATATTAGTTATAGGAGGAATTTAACATGAAGAAGATTATCACAGACAAGGCCCCTGCAGCAATAGGACCTTATTCACAGGCAGTTATTGCAAATGGAATTTTATATACATCAGGACAAATTGCATTAAATCCTGCAACAGGTGAAATTGTTGGGACAACAATTGAAGAACAGACTACTCAGGTAATGAAAAATTTAGGGGCAATTTTAAATGCAGCCGGTGTAGATTATGAAAACACAATTAAAACAACATGTTTCTTAGCAAATATGGAAGATTTTACAACTTTTAATGGAATTTATGAAAAATATTTTACAGGAAAACCTGCAAGAAGTTGTGTAGCAGTAAAGCAGCTTCCTAAAAATGTTCTTTGTGAAGTAGAAGTTATTGCAGTTGTAGATTAATTATATTAAAATCTGCCTTTATAATTTGTAAAATATGATTAGATAGGATTGTGTGAGTGCGTAACACGGAACAAACCGCATGCATCAAAGTTGGGGCCTTGGGCCCTAACATATTAAATATAAAAGTAGAGAAGGAGAAGCGATGAAAAAAGAATGGATAGATGTGTGCTCTTATGATGGTGAAGGATATTTACCTTTAATTACATATCAGTCATGGAGGGTTGCAGAACTTCGTTATTGCGAAGAATTAGAAGTTAAGAATTTAGATAAAATGCAAAAGCATGATGAAACGGATGAGGTTTTTGTGCTTTTAGCAGGCGAATGTACTTTATTTACAGGTGGAAATGGTGATGTCATATCAGAAATAGACGGTATAAAGATGGAACCACTTAAAATATATAATGTAAAGAGAGGAACGTTCCATACACATACACCTGAGAAAGGAAGTACTGTTCTCATTATAGAGAATTCTAATACAGATGATAATATAAATTCTCCAACATTAAAGATGACACCTGAACAGATTGAACAGGTTAGGAAAATTTATTATAAATTAAATAAGTAGTTTTGTTATATGTAATAAAAATTAAATATTGATTTATACGCAAAAACTGTTCCTGTCAGCGATATGGAGCAGTTTTTTGCTTATTTATAAAAAATGTCGAAGTCAAAATTCCTCAACTTTGATGCATACGTAAAAACGACTTAAAAATTAATAAAAGATATATATATACATAATCATAGATTACATAAAAACATTACATTTTGTATAAAAATAAAAAATCATAATAGCATGATTTCTTTAATAGTGGTAGAATAGTAAATATATTTAAAAAGGGAGTAGGGCATTGAGACTAGACAAATATTTGTGTGATATGAATATTGGCAGCCGCAGTCAGGTTAAACAATATATCAGAAAAGGATGCGTTGATGTTAACGGAGATATTATAAAAAAACCGGAACTGCACATAGATGAAACAAAGGATATAATTTCCGTTAATGGTAAAACAATTGCTTATAAGAAAAATATATATTATATGCTTAATAAACCGGCAGGTGTCGTAACTGCCGTTAAAGATTCAAGAGATAGAACAGTAATGGATTTATTTGACGCATCTATATCAAAAGGTTTGTTTCCTGTTGGTAGATTAGATAAGGATACGGAAGGGCTTTTGCTTATCATGAATGATGGTGAGCTAGCACATATTCTTACTTCACCAACAAAACATATTGATAAAACATATTATGCAAAGATTAATGGCAGAGTGAAAAATGAGCATATTGAACTTTTTAAAGAAGGACTGGATATAGGTGAAAAGAAATTAACTAAGCCTGCGGTATTAAGCATTTTAAAATCAGATGATATTTCAGAAATTGAGCTAACAATAACAGAGGGTAAATTTCATCAGGTTAAGAGAATGTTTAAAGCCATAGGTATGGAAGTTATATATTTAAAACGTATATCAATGGGAAAACTAAAACTTGATGATACACTTATGTTAGGCGATTATAGAGAACTTACAGCGCAGGAAATTGCGCAGATTGGAGGCAATGTATGAGAATAGTGATTATTACAGGAGCATCTTCCGGAATGGGAAGAGAATTTGCATTACAATTAGACAAAAAATTACATTCAATTGACGAATATTGGCTTGTCGGAAGAAATGAAGAGGAATTAGCAAAAACAAAAAAGAAAATGCATACAAAAACAAGAAATTTTATTGCTGATTTTAATTCCAGAAAGGCATTGTTTCCACTTGTACAGGAAATAAACAATATACAGCCGGAGGTAAAGATGCTTGTAAATTGTGCCGGATTTGGAATGGTTGGAGATTTTGACAGAATTTCATATAATGATAATTTAAGCATGATTGATGTCAACTGCAGAGCTTTAACTTCTTTGACGCATGATTGCATTCCGTTTATGGCAGTTAATTCAAGAATTATTAATATAGCTTCGGCAGGGGCATTTAATCCACAGCCGGGATTTGCAGTTTATTGTGCTACTAAATCATATGTATTGAGTTTTTCAAGAGCTTTAAGAGGAGAATTAAAAGATTTAGGAATATATGTTACTGCAGTATGTCCGGGACCTGTTAATACTCCATTTTTTAATAAAGCAGAAAGATATGGAACTGTTTATGCATTTAAGAAATTGTTTATGGCTGACCAGAAAGCAGTTGTAAGTAAGGCAATAGACGATAGTATAAGATGTAAAGAAATTTCAGTTTATGGAAGGACAATGAGAGCTTATAGAGTTTTAGCCAAAGTTGTTCCACATCGTTTTATAATCGAATTATTGAATTTAATGCATAAATTGAAAAAATAAATATTTAAATTTGACATTGTTACAAGAATAATTGATAAATTAAAATGCAAAGAATTTATAATAGTTAAAATTTATATTAATCAAAATGCTATAACATAAAACGTGACTGATTATCAGCATTAGGAGATAAAATGAGAGAAATAATTATAAATAAAAATGAGGCAGGGCAACGTTTTGACAAGTTACTTTTTAAGTATTTTAACGCTGCACCTGCCAGCTTTGTGTATAAGATGCTTAGAAAAAAGAATATTACATTAAACAATAAAAAATCTGACGGAAAAGACAAACTTGCAGTTGGAGACTGTGTGAAAATATTTATGACAGATGAAACTATAGATAAGTTTAGAAGTTCAAAAAATATTGAAGCATCTGGCAAGGCAACGCATAAAATTTCATTAGATGTAGTTTACGAAGATGAAAATGTAATTATAGTAAATAAACCGGCAGGCGTTTTAAGCCAAAAAGCAAAGAAGAATGATATTTCAATGAATGAATATATAATCGAATATTTACTAGATACAAAACAGCTTAGTGAAAATGAATTAGAAACTTTTAAGCCGGGCATTTGCAACAGACTAGACAGAAATACAAGCGGTCTGTTAATTGCAGGAAAAAGTTTATTAGGACTACAGGTGATGTCGGATATGTTAAAAGATAGAACATTTGGCAAATACTATATTACAGTCGTTTCGGGAGAAATTAATGGAAAAACAAAGATTAAAGGATATTTGACAAAAGATTCTAAATCTAACAAGGTGAAAATATACGATAAACCATTGAAAGAAAGTTCATATATAGAAACAGAATATGAATGTTTAAAAACAAATGGCAAATATACTATTTTGAAAGTTAAACTTATTACGGGAAAACCGCATCAGATAAGAGCGCATCTTGCATCCGTTAGACATCCTATAATAGGAGATACCAAATATGGAAGAGCAGATATTAATGAAATTTTCAGAAAAAAATGTGGTGTAAAATATCAACTATTACACGCCTGGCAACTTAAATTTGATGAAATGCCGGATGAATTAAAAAAACTTAAACAAAAAACATTCGAAGCTAAAATTCCCCAATTATTTGAAAATGTATTTAGTGAGATTGGATTAAATTTATAAAGGAAAGAAAATGGGAACATGGAATTCACGTGGGCTTAGAGGCTCTACTTTAGAAGATATGATTAATATGTCGAATGAAAGTTATAGGGAAAAAGGATTGGCGTTAATTCAAAAAATTCCAACACCAATTACCCCGGTAAGAATTGATCAACAGACAAGACATATAACATTAGCATATTTTGATCAGCAAAGTACAGTAGATTATATAGGTGCTGTGCAGGGAATACCAGTGTGCTTTGATGCCAAAGAATGTGCAACAGATACATTTCCGATGATGAACATACACGAACATCAGGTTAAATTCATGAAGGATTTTGAAAAACAGGGTGGAGTATCTTTTATTATATTATTTTATAGTCATAAAAATGAAATGTACTATATTCCTTTCTGTGATATAGAAAAATTTTATGAAAGAAGTATAAATGGAGGAAGAAAAAGTTTCAGATTTGATGAAATAGATAAGAAATATAAAATAAAATCTGCGCCGGGTATACTGGTTCATTATTTAGAAACGATTAATATTGACCTCGAATCTAGAGAAGAATAGGCATTGACACGAAAAAAAATATATTGTATTATATTTGCTGTGCTACCGTGGTAGCACGTTAGCAGACTAAAGTGTAAAGGAAAGATAAAAATGAGTAAAGAATTATTACACACACCAGAGGGTGTAAGAGACGTATACGGAAAAGAGTGTGCAAGAAAGTTAACTATAGAAAATAAAATTAATAATATATTTAATTTATATGGATTTCATAATGTTCAGACTCCAACATTTGAATTCTTTGATATTTTTAATAAGGAAAGAGGTTCAGTACCATCAAAGAATTTATATAAGTTTTTTGATAGGGAAGGAAATACTTTGGTATTAAGACCTGACCTTACTCCATCAATAGCAAGAATTGCAGCAAAGAATTATATGGATGTCAATGTACCTATTAAGATTTGTTATAACGCAAATACATACATTAATAATTCAGAATTACAGGGAAAATTAAAGGAAATAACACAACTTGGTTGTGAACTAATCGGGGATGATTCAGTTGAAGCTGATGCAGAAATGGTTGCCCTTGTTGTAAATTCATTAAAGAGTGCAGGCTTTGATAAATTTCTTGTTGAAATTGGTCAGGTTGACTTCTATAAGGGACTTTTAGAAGAATGTGGATTTGAAGATGATGTTGAGGAAGAACTTAGAGTTAGAATTGAAAATAAGAATTTCTTCGGTGTTGAAGAATTACTTGATTCTAAAGATATCACTTCAAACGTAAAAGATACATTTCTTAAATTGCCTTCTTTATTTGGAAGTTCAGATGTACTTGATAAAGCAAAAGAACTTGCAACGAACGAAAAATCATTAAAGGCAATTGAGAAATTAGAGGAAGTATATTCTATTTTAGTTGATTATGGAGTTGCTGATTATATTTCATTTGATTTAGGAATGCTTAGCAATTTTAATTATTATACAGGAATTATTTTTAAGGCATACACATATGGAACAGGAGATGCAATTGTTGCAGGTGGCCGCTATGATAAACTATTAAGTCAGTTTGGGAAAGATAGCGCAGCTATAGGATTTGCAGTATATATGGATCAGCTCCTTATGGCTATGAGCAGCCAGAAAATGGAAGGTGATACAGATTATGCATATGAAGTGTTAATATATGATACAGAACTTAGAAAGACGGCATTGCAGCTTGCAACAGGTCTTAGGGAAAAAGGTATTAAGACAGAGCTTATTCCTAAGAAAGAAAATATTTCGATTGATGAATATGTTGAATTCAAAAAAGAAGACGGAGCTATAAATGTAACATATGTATCTAAAGATGGTGTAAAGGAATTATAGGAGTTTAAATAAAATGAGATATTTAACATTTGCCCTTGCAAAGGGAAGATTAGCTAAAACAGCAATGAAAATGTTTGAAGATATAGGTATTGAATGTGAAGAAATGAAAGACGAAAAAACACGTAAGCTTATTTTTGTAAATGAAGAATTAAAATTAAAATTCTTCTTAAGCAAGGCGAGTGATGTACCTACATACGTTGAATATGGAGCTGCTGATATAGGAATTGTAGGAGCAGATACAATTCTTGAAGAAGGGAGAAAATTGTACGAAGTATTAGATTTAGGATTTGGAAAATGCAACATGTGTGTATGTGGTCCTGAATCTGCGAGAGATTTATTAAAAAATCATGGAATGATAAGAGTTGCTTCAAAATATCCAAATATTGCAAAAGATTATTTCTATAATAAAAAACATCAGACAGTTGAAATTATTAAACTTAATGGTTCAGTAGAACTTGCGCCTATTGTTGGTTTATCAGAAGTAATAGTTGATATTGTAGAAACAGGTACAACATTAAAAGAAAATGGACTTACTGTATTAGAAAAAGTTTGTCCTTTATCAGCAAGAATGGTTGTTAACCAAGTAAGCATGAAGATGGAAGATGAAAGAATTAGAAAAATCATAAAGGATTTGAGGGCTAATATTAAATAATTCCTATATAAATTATTGTAAATTTGATGTATAGTAGTATGTGGTAAAAGGAGAAGAAATTATGCGTATTGTAAAGTTAGATGAAGCTTCTAAGAAAAATATTTTGACTGATTTACTTAAAAGAAGTCCTAATAATTACGGAAGTTATAATGACAGTGTAAATGAAATACTTAATAATGTTAAAGAAAATGGCGACAAGGCTGTTTTTGAATATACAGCAAAATTTGACAAGGCAGATATTAATGCAGATAATATCGTGGTAACAAAGGAAGAAATTGAGGAAGCGTATAATTCTCTTGAAAATTCTGAATTAGTAGATGTTATTAGAAAAGCAATTAAAAATATAAGGGAATATCATGAAAAACAGCGTCAATACAGTTGGTTTGACAGCAAGCCTGATGGAACAATTTTAGGTCAGAAAGTTACTGCACTTGAAAAAGTAGGTGTATATGTACCTGGTGGAAAGGCAGCATATCCATCATCTGTATTAATGAACATTATTCCTGCAAAGGTTGCCGGTGTTGACAGAATATGTATGGTAACACCTCCGGGAAAAGATGGAAAAGTTAATCCCGGAACACTCGTAGCTGCAAATGAAGCAGGTGTAGATGTAATTTATAAAGTAGGTGGAGCACAGGCGATTGCTGCTTTGGCATTTGGAACTGAAAGCATTCCTAAGGTTGATAAAATTGTAGGCCCTGGAAATATTTATGTTGCTCTTGCTAAAAAGGCAGTATTTGGTTATGTAAGTATTGACAGCGTTGCAGGGCCAAGTGAAATCCTTGTGTTAGCAGATGAAACATCAAATCCAAGATATGTTGCTGCAGATTTGCTTTCACAGGCAGAACATGATGAATTAGCGTCAGCAATTTTAGTGACAACAAGTATGGATTTAGCAAAAAAAGTATCAGAATATACAGATATGTTTGTTTCTAAATTATCAAGAAAAGCAATACTTGAAAAATCATTAGATAATTTTGGATATATTTTAGTTGTTGATACATTAGATGAAGCAATTTCTGTTGCAAATGATATAGCAAGTGAACATTTAGAAATTGTTACTAAAAATCCGTTTGATGTAATGACAAAAATTAGAAATGCAGGGGCTATTTTCCTTGGAGAATATAGCTCAGAACCACTTGGAGATTATTTTGCAGGACCAAACCATGTTTTACCGACTAATGGAACAGCAAAATTCTTCTCGCCACTTAGTGTTGATGATTTTATTAAGAAATCAAGTATTATTTCATATTCAAGACAGGCATTAGAACCTATAAGCAAAGATATTCAGAAGTTTGCAAAGGCTGAAGGATTAACAGCTCATGCAAATTCTATTCGTGTAAGATTCGATGAAAATGATGAAATATAAAATATAAGGAAGGTAACGGTATATGAACAGAGTAGGTACTTACAGCAGAAAGACAAATGAAACCCAGATTGATATTACATTTAATATAGATGGAAAGGGAAAAGCTAATATTGATACAGGAATTGGCTTTTTTGACCATATGCTTAATAATTTTGCAAGACATGGTTTATTTGATTTAGATGTAAAAGTTAAGGGAGACTTATTTGTTGATTGCCATCATACAATTGAGGATACGGGAATTGCTCTTGGTATTGCCATAAAACAGGCACTTGGAGATAAAAAATCAATCAAAAGATATGGCTCTGTAATTTTACCGATGGATGAATCTTTGGTGCTATGTTCGCTTGATTTGTCAGGAAGACCTTATTTAAATTTTGATGCTGAATTTACAGTAGATAAAGTTGGCGAATTTGATACTGAAATGGTAAAAGAATTTTTCCATGCCATAGCATATGCTGTAGGAATGAATTTACATATAAAAATGCTTGAATCCGGTAATAATCACCATATGATTGAAGGGATTTTTAAAGCATTTTCCAAATCACTGGACAATGCAACAATGATTGATGAAAGAATTGAAGATGTACTATCTACGAAAGGAAGTTTATAATAAATGAGTTTTAGAATTATTCCTTCCATTTATTTAAAAGATGGAAAGGTCGTAAATAAAAATACAATGGAAATTGTTGGTGACGGAGATGCAGTAGCACTTGCAACTTTGTATAATAACAGAGGAGCTGATGAATTAATTATTTTTGATATATCAGAAACAGATTCTCAACATGATAACAATATTGGAACAATGGTTTCTATTGCTGATGCGGTGGATATTCCGATATTAGTTGGCGGAAATATTAAAAGACTTGAAGATGTAAAGAAATACATATATACAGGTGCTAAGAAAGCGATTTTAGACGGAAATAAAGAAAGTAATCTTGAATTAGTATCTGAGGCTTCTGAAAGATTTGGAAGTGACAAGATTGCTGTAATGATAGACAGTACTTTTGATATGAACAAAATAAAAACATTAAAATATGATGGAGCATCTCTTATTATTGCAAATAATTGTGCAAGAGAAGCTTTAGGATATGGCATAAGGGTTTTAGCTTATGACTGTATGTATAGTTTTGAGGATATTATTTCATTTGCAAAAGAAGAAAAAGTGTATGGTGTTTCACATGCAGGATTAGATGAGGCATTTGATTATATGAATTTCAAGGCTCAGTTAAAGGATGAAGATGTAAAAGTTGATGTTTTAGAATCAAAGATTACATTTGACAAATTTAAGACTAATAGTGATGGAATGATTCCTGTAATTGTTCAGGACTATAAGACTGATAAGGTATTAATGCTTGCATATATGAATGAAGAGGCATTTAATCTTACAATTAAGACGGGAAAAATGACATATTTTAGCAGAAGCCGTAATGAAATATGGGTAAAAGGATTAACATCCGGTCATTTCCAGTATGTAAAGGAATTGTCTATGGATTGTGATTTAGATACAATGTTAGCTAAAGTACATCAGGTTGGAGTTCCGTGTCATACAGGAGCAGACACATGCTTCTTTAATGAACTTGTTAAGAAAGAGTTTGATGAATCAAATCCAATTCATGTATTTGAAGATGTATATAAGACAATTTTAGACAGAAAGGTAAATCCTAAAGAAGGTTCATATACTAATTACTTATTTGATAAGGGAATTGATAAGATATTAAAGAAAGTCGGAGAAGAAGCAACTGAAATTGTAATTGCAGCAAAAAATCCGGATCCACAGGAAGTTAAATATGAAATATCTGACTTTTTATATCATGTAATGGTATTAATGGCTGAAAAGGGAGTTACATGGAAAGAAATCACTAAGGAATTATCACGAAGATAATGGATATAATATTTATATATTTATTTACAAAAAGAACTGCTTAAGGGTGGTTCTTTTGTTTTTATAATAATTATGATAATAGATAGTTTAAATAATCAACTTATGTTTAACAGAATTCGACCCATTAGGATAACTGTAGTTGTAAAATTTTTGGTGATATAGTATTATATTAATATGAGTAAAAATGATTTTATTGTATTAAATTACTAAAGAAATATAAATGTTTTTCTAATGCTACAATAAAAATTAATCGAATGTTTTGGGGTCAGTTATTCATAATAGTATAAGAAATGGAGCAAAAAAATGAAGACAGGAATTATATTTGATTTAGATGGCACTTTATGGAATGCTACAAAGCAGATAGCAGAGTCATGGAATGTTGTCTTTGAGAGATATGATGACATTGATTTAAGACTAACAACTAAAGAGTTAGAACAGCAGATGGGTAAGCTTATGGAAACAATTGCTGATAATCTTTTACCAAATATACCTGTAGAACGTCGCTACAAGATTTTGCAGGAATGTTGCGAGTACGAAAATGAATATTTACTTACACATTCAGGAGTGTTGTACCCTGACATTAAAGATATATTTAAGAAATTAAATGAAAAATATAGCGTTTATATTGTCAGCAACTGTCAGGCAGGATATATAGAGGCATTTTTAAAGGTTACAGATTTAGGAGAATATGTAACTGATTTTGAAAATCCGGGAAGAACAGGGAAACCAAAAGCTGACAATATTAGATTAGTAATTGAAAGAAATAATCTTGATAAAGCATTTTATGTTGGAGATACACAAGGCGATTATGATGCAACAATGGCAGCTGGAATCCCATTTATATTTGCAGCATACGGATTCGGAAATATAGATGGTGATGAAGAAGAAATTCAGGGATTAAATGAATTGCCTGATTTAATAGACAAATTAGTAGAAAAGTAGGATAGATTTTTGAAAAAATTAGCATTATCAGATGAGATTTTATTGCAGGTAGATAAGCCGGCAAGATATATTGGAAATGAAGTTAATATGATTGTAAAGGATCCAAAAAAAGTGGATATACGATTTGCAATGTGCTTTCCTGATGTATATGAGATTGGAATGTCACATTTAGGAATACAGATTCTTTACGACATGTTTAATAGACGTGAAGATACTTATTGCGAGAGAGTTTATTCTCCATGGCTTGATTTGGATAAAATAATGAGGGAAAAAGATATTCCGTTATTTGCAATTGAAAGTCAGGAACCTATAAAAAATTTCGATTTTTTAGGTATAACATTACAATATGAAATGTGTTATACAAACATTTTACAGATTTTAGATTTATCTAAAATTCCTTTAATTGCTACAGAGCGTGGAGAGGACGACCCTATTGTTATTGGAGGAGGCCCATGCTCATACAATCCGGAACCAATTGCAAACTTCTTTGATATGTTCTACATTGGTGAGGGCGAAACTCAATATGATGAGTTATTAGATATTTATAAAGAAAATAAAAAAAATGGTGGTTCGAGAAAAGAATTTTTAGAAAAAGCAGCCCATTTATCATGTATATATGTTCCACAGTTTTATGATGTTACATACAACGAAGATGGAACAATTAAAGAAATGATAAAAAATAATGAGAATGCAAGGGATAAGGTTAGAAAAGATATAGTTCTTGATATGAATGAAGTATATTATCCGACTAAGCCTTTAGTTCCTTTTATTAAAGCAACACAGGATAGAGTTGTACTTGAAGTTATGAGAGGCTGCTCAAGAGGATGTAGATTTTGTCAGGCGGGTCAGGTTTACAGACCTGTAAGAGAGAAAAGTCTTGAAAAATTAAAAGATACTGCACGAAAGATGATTGAATCAACAGGTCATGAGGAAATTTCATTAAGCTCATTGAGTACAAGTGATTATTCACAGTTAAAGGGAATAGTTAATTTTCTAATTGATGAATTTAAAGAAAAAAATATAAATATTTCATTACCGTCACTTAGAATTGATTCATTTGCGCTCGACATAATGAGTAAAGTTCAGGATGTAAAGAAAAGTTCGCTTACATTTGCACCTGAAGCAGGAACTCAGATAATGAGAAATGTAATAAATAAAGGACTTACAAAAGAAGATATACTTAATGGTTCAAGACTTGCATTTAAAGCAGGATGGAATAAAGTAAAATTATATTTTATGTTAGGACTTCCCGGTGAAACAACAGATGATATAGAAGGAATAATGGAACTTTGCGAAGAGATTGCAGAAGAATATTATGCTACTGTTCCAAAAGAAGAACGTATTGGAAAATGCCAGATTACGGCAAGCACATCATTTTTTGTGCCAAAACCATTTACAGCTTTTCAATGGTCTCCAATGAACACTATTCCTGAATTCTTAGATAAAGCTAAAATTGTTAATGACAAGATGAAATCTATGCTCAACAGAAAAAGCCTTAAATATAATTGGCATGAAGCTGATGTAAGTGTATTAGAAGGTCTTTTTGCAAGAGGAGACAGAAAATTATCAAAGACATTATTATCAGCATATAAAAAAGGCTGTCTATATGATTCATGGTCTGAAAGTTTTGATTTTGAAAAATGGAAAGAGGCTATTGAAGAAACGAATGTGGATTTGGACTTCTATATAAGCAGACAAAGAAGTGAGGATGAAATATTCCCGTGGGATTTTATAGATGCGGGAATTACAAAAGAATTTTTGCTTCGTGAATACCATAATTCACAGGCACAAAAGGTTACACCAAACTGCATGACAAGATGTTCGGGATGTGGTGCAAACTCATTTGGAGGAGGAATATGTTATGAAAATAAGAATTAAATTCTCTAAACAGGGACACATGAAATTTATTGGACATCTTGACACGATGAGATATTTTCAAAAAGTTATGCGTAGAGCAAATGTTGATATTTGTTATTCGGAAGGATTTTCACCGCATCAGAAAATGTCTTTTGCAGCACCGCTTGGAGTTGGTATAGTAAGCAATGGTGAATATTTTGATATTGAAGTTAACTCTACAGATAGCTCTAATGAAATGATAAAACGTATTAACGAGGCTAATGTAGAAGGAATTGAAGTTTTAAAATATAAGTTACTTGATGATAACGCAAAGAATTGTATGGCAATCATTGCTGGAGCAGATTATACGGCATTAGGACTTAACAAATTATTAACTAAAGATGATTTGGTAGTATATTTAAGTCAGCCGGAAATAGTTGTTTTAAAGAAAACGAAAAAAAGTGAGAAAGAAATTGATATTAAACCGTGGATATATGGACTAAAACTAACGGATGAAGGGTTGTTTATGAAAGTTGCTCAAGGTAGTGCTTCTAACCTAAAACCGGATTTAGTTATTTCATCATTGTTTAATTATTTGCAAAAAGATATTCCGTCATTAATTACATACCAAAGAGAGGAAATGTATTGTATGGTGGATGATAAATTAGTTTCTTTAGATGAAATAGGAGAGACAATTGAGTAGTACTGATGGTTTAACAAATGAGTCAGAATCAAAATTGATTTTATCTGATTTTTATAATGACAAATTATTGGGATTTTATTTTTATAAAGAAAAGTTACAAAGAATAACTCATATGGATAGCGAGTCTGTTGTTGGTAATATTTATATTGGATATGTAAAAGACGTAGTAAAAAATATAAATGCAGCATTTATTGAATTTGGAAATGACTTGAAGGGATATTATTCTTTGAATGATAATTCCCCATTTTTCTTAAATGTAAAAAATAACAATAAAGTATGCCAGGGTGACAAAATTTTAGTTCAGGTGTCTGGAGATAAAATTAAAACTAAAGATTATTCACTAACATCAAATATCAATCTGACGGGAAAATACTGTGTACTTACAGTTGGAAATACTAATATAAGTATTTCTAAAAAAATTCAGGACAAGACAACAAGAAATCAGCTAACAAGAATACTTGATAAGTATAAAAACGATGAATATGGTTTTATTGCCAGAACATCAGCAAAAGATGCAAAAGAACAAATGATTGAAGGCGAAATCATAGATCTGATAAATCAGCTTGAAGAAATAAAAAACAAAGCTATGCATTTAAAAGGAAAATCTATAGTTAAAGAAAATGAGTCAATCTTAACAAAAGAATGTCAGGAATTTATCGATAAAGAAAATGGAATTGTTATTACTGATAAGAAACAGATTTTCGATGAACTTTCAAAAAACAAAATTAACTGTAAATTTTATAATAGAGATTTGCCTTTATTCAAATGCTATTCATTGGAAAAGCATCTTATGTCCGGAATAAATAAAAAAGTATGGTTAAATTCAGGAGCATATCTGATCATAGAGCCGACAGAAGCATTGACTGTAATTGATGTAAACACGGGAAAAGCTGAACTGAAATCAAATAAAGAAGAAACATTTTATAAGATAAATATTGAGGCTGCGCATGAAGTTGCCAGACAGTTGAAAATCAGAAATATTTCGGGAATTATTATTGTTGATTTTATTTCAATGCGAAATAAGGAAAATGAACAGATATTACTTAACAAGATGAATGAAATTCTTAAATATGATTATTCAAGATGTATTGCAGTTGATATTACAAAGTTAGGATTGATGGAAATTACAAGAAAAAAAGGAAAAAAATCTTTATACGAAATAATTCAGAAATAATATGTTATGAGGAAAATATGAAAGAAGAAAAGCATGAAAACATAGATTTAGATGATTTAGAAGATATAAATGATATAGAAAGTTATCTAAATAATAAAAAAGAAAAAAAATATAAATCAATGTTCATGAAAACGTTTTGGTGGATTTTGATAATATACATATGTATATGTGTGGTCATGATTATGTTACTTATGGACAATGATTTGAACTCAAAAGAATGTGGATATATAGCCATAATCTTTATAATGTCTTCAGCGCTGTTTATTTCAGTTTCAATGCTTATTTTTAAAATTTTTCAGAGATTTAGAAAACTTTCTGCTAATTTCAATGAAATTTCATCTACAAATAATATGCATGTGCCTGAAGATGGAGATGACGAGATTGCTATGCTAGGGCATCAGATTAACGATATGGTAGATCATATAGAGCAGCTTAATAAAGAAAATGTTAAAAAGCAGCTGTTAATGAAGAATGTTGAGATTAAATCACTACAAAATCAGATTAATGCTCATTTTATGTATAATGTCTTGGAAAGCATAAAGATGATGGCGGAGATAAAAGGTGATTATGAAATATCTGATGCAATAACATCACTTGGTCAGATGTTCAGATATAGTATGAAATGGACTTCGGGTTTAGTTACATTAAGGGAAGAATTAGAATATGTCCAGACATATTTAAATCTTTTAAATTTAAGATTTGATTATGAAATATATCTTTCGCTAAATATTCCGGAACAATATATGGATATTGAAATTCCAAAAATGACTTTGCAGCCAATAGTTGAGAATTCAGTATACCACGGTATAGAGGATATGGCTGAAGATACTTCAATTTATATAAAGGTATATGATATTGTAGAAAAAAATATTCTGGCAATAGAAGTTTCTGATGCCGGTAAAGGTATGGACGAGGAAAAATTGAAAGAGATTAAAGTTAATCTATATTTGCCCCATGAAGATGATTCAAAGGAGCATGGTCGTGCGCTAAGGAACGTAAATGAACGAATTCAGATGTTCTTTGGAAAAGAGTACGGAATAGATATTTTCTCAAAGAAAGGGTTATTTACTAAAGTGGTTATTCAATTACCGTTAGAGAGGAAGCAGTAGCATATGAAGACATTAATGATTGTTGAAGATGAAAAACTGATAAGACAGGGTATTAAGTCCATGGTTTTACGTTCGGGTGTTGATGTAGAAGAAATAATTGAATGTAATAATGGATTAGCTGCTCTGGAAATATTAGAAAAACAAAATGTAGATGTTATGTTTACGGATATTAGGATGCCAAAAATGGACGGAATTTCATTAGTAAAAGAAATCCAGAAAATGACAAAAAAGCCATTGATTGCAGCTATAAGTGGATTTGATGAATTTGACTATGCAGTTGAAATGATGAGAAATGGTGTAAACGAATACATATTGAAGCCTGTTGACAGAGACAAGCTGGCAAAGGTTTTGAAAAAATTTGATGACATAATTACTGAGGAAAAAGAATCTTATGAAAAGCAGAGGCAGGTAGTATATCAGCAGATGCAGTATATGATGATATACGATAATGTTACTCATAAGGAAATGCAAAGTATAACTGAAATGGCAAGAGCGTATTTTCAGGTAAAAAACTTTGTGGTTTGTTGCTTTAGCTGCCCTGAAAGTGAAATTGATGATGAAATGGATGGAAAATATTATTATCTTGAAGGTAAGGATTCTCTTAACATTTTAATCGTAGATTCAGAGTATAAAGATGAAGTTCTAAAATCATTTGATAATTATTACATCGGAATAAGCAATGTATATTATAATCTTTTAGATTTGCGACAGGCATATCATGAAGCAGCAACAATGAGAAAAACCGCATTTGAAACTATGATTAAACGTGTGGATGCAGCTGAGTTTAGTAAACCTGATGAAGAATATGAATATGGTGTTAAATTTATGATGCAGACAGCTAATCTTATCTGTTCAAATAAATTAGATGAAGCTATTGAACAGTTAGAATCATTTGTTGATGGTGTTAAAGCCAGAAAATATTACATAAATGAATTTAAAGAACAAATGGAAATAATTCTTAATACAACTATTAAAGTGTATCAGAACACTCTTAAAGTTGGAGAAGATGATATTATGGAATTATCAGATATTTATAGTTTTCAGACAATAGATGAATATATGGAAGTTGTCAAACGCTGGATTAGAGGCTTTGATGAACTTGTAAGTACAGATATTGATGAGCATAAGGCAAATATCAAAATAAAAAATGCAATTAAATATATTCAGGAAAATTACGCAACTGATTTAAATATGGCAGTAGTGTCAAATTATGTTTCCATGAACTATTCTTTATTTTCTTTTACATTTAAACAGTATACAGGAACAAATTTTGTAAACTATTTAAAGGATATCAGAATTGGAGAAGCTAAAAAGTTATTAACTGATACAGATATGAAAATAAATGAAATATCTCAGGCTGTCGGTTATGAACATGAGAAACATTTCATGAAAACATTTAAGGCTATCACAGGACTTACACCGTCACAGTATCGAAATAATTTAGGCTAAAGGGACAGTTATGGGAAATAAGAAAATACTATTAAGAAAAATAATTTTAAGATTAATTATTGTGATGTTTATAATAATTGCATTTATAGTAATAGTTATTGCAGTAATTAACATATATATGAAATCAGTAACATCATCAAAAATTCTTAGTGTAGACGAATGCAAAGATATGGATGCAGACTGTATTTTAGTACTTGGAGCAGGTGTTGCACCAAGTGGAAAACCTACTTGGATGCTTGAAGATAGAATTTTGACGTCTGAAGAACTGTATAATGTTAACGCTTCGCCCAAAATAATTATGTCAGGAGACCATGGAAGAGTTTCTTATGATGAAGTTAATACAATGAAAGATTATGCTATAAATGATGGAATTCCATCAGATGACATCTTCATGGATCATGCCGGATTTTCAACATATGATTCTATGTATAGAGCTAAAGAAATATTTGGCGTAAAAAAAATCGTTATTGTAAGTCAAAAATATCATTTGACCAGAGCGTTATATATAGCGAAAAAATTAGGGATTGAAGCATATGGCGTGTCTGCAGATAAAAGAGATTATCTGGCTAAGCAAAAATATCGTGTATTTAGAGAGTGGATTGCCAGAGCAAAAGATTTCTTTAAATTGATATATAAACCCGAACCAACTTATTTAGGCGATAAGATTTCTCTTGAAGATAGCGGAGATATTACAAATGATAAATAGCATATTTGCACAAATAAATTCGTGAAAATTTACAATATTTTAAAATATAAATAAGTGTAACTTGACAAATGCATAAACAATGCATAAAATTAACACAAATTAATAAACCGATGAGCAAGGGTAAGTAGTTATCGGGACGATTTTTCAGAGAGTTGTCGTTTGGTGTGAGACAATAAATCTAAGGTAATGAATGGACTTGTGAGGGCAGTTCGAAACCGGATATTATGGAAGTAGTGCTGACGGATCTTCACCGTTATAGGAAGTAGCATATGTTGGTATGTGAATGAGTGAATGTGATACACATTAATTTGGGTGGTACCGCAGAAGTTTATGAATTTATAGCTTTTGTCCCTTTTGGGACAGAAGCTTTTTTTATTTTAAATTTCTTTTATGAAATATAACGTATCGCTAAAAAGAATAATGTGACTCGATAAAAGAGGGAATCTTTAATGGATGTACATTTTTACTTGAAACGTACCGATTCTGTATGAAAGATGGCTAATTCTTTCAGGCAGTCAATTGGAAAGGAGACACTATGAAAAAAGGAAGATTTGGAGAATTTGGAGGACAGTATGTTCCTGAAACATTAATGAATGCAGTTAAAGAAGTTGAAGAAGCATATGAGCATTACAAAAATGATCCTGAATTTGTAAAGGAACTTGATGGCTTAATGAAAAATTATGCGGGAAGACCATCTTTGTTATACTATGCAGAAAAAATGACAAAGGATTTAGGTGGGGCAAAAATCTATTTAAAGAGAGAAGATTTGAATCATACAGGTTCTCATAAGATAAACAATGTTTTAGGTCAGGTTCTTTTAGCTAAGAAAATGGGTAAAACAAGAGTTATTGCTGAAACAGGAGCAGGTCAGCATGGCGTTGCAACAGCTACAGCTGCTGCACTTATGGGAATGGAATGTGAAATCTATATGGGAAAAGTAGACACAGAGCGTCAGGCTTTAAACTGTTTTAGAATGGAACTTTTAGGTGCTAAGGTACATCCTGTAGTATCGGGAACAATGACATTAAAAGACGCAGTAAATGAAGCAATGAGAGAATGGACAAGACGTGTTGATGACACATTGTATGTTTTAGGTTCAGTAATGGGACCGCATCCATTTCCAACAATTGTACGTGATTTCCAGAGTGTAATCAGCAAAGAAATAAAAGAACAGTTAATGGAAAAAGAAGGAAAACTTCCTGATGCAGTAATTGCCTGCGTAGGTGGAGGTTCAAATGCAATGGGAGCTTTTTATAATTTTATAGAAGATAAATCTGTTAAATTAATTGGCTGTGAAGCTGCAGGGCTTGGTGTTGATACTCCTAAAAACGCAGCATCTGTTGCAAATGGAGCAATGGGAATTTTCCATGGAATGAAATCATTGTTCTGCCAGGATAAATATGGTCAGATTGCACCTGTTTATTCAATTTCTGCAGGACTTGATTACCCCGGAATCGGACCGGAACATGCAATGCTAAATGAAACAGGTCGTGCACAGTATGTTTCAATAACTGACGATGAAGCAGTTAATGCATTTGAATATTTATCAAGAACAGAAGGCATAATTCCGGCAATTGAAAGTTCACATGCAATTGCATATGCAATGAAGTATGCACCAACTTTAGATAAAGACAAAATAATTGTAGTTAATGTTTCCGGACGTGGAGATAAGGACGTAGCAGCAATAGCAAGATATAGAGGAGTAGAGATTTATGAGTAAGATACATGAAGCATTTGAAAATGGAAAAGCATTTATTGCATTTGTAACAGGCGGAGATCCTGATTTAGATACAACTAAGAAAATCATTAAAGAAATGGAAAAAGCAGGGGCAGATTTAATTGAAATCGGAATACCATTTTCCGATCCAATTGCAGAAGGCCCTATTATTCAGGAGGCAAATGAGAGAGCGTTGGCAAATGGATGTACAACCGATAAATTGTTTGACGCATTAAAAGATATAAAAGATGAAGTCTCGGTACCATTAGTATTTTTAACTTACATTAATCCAATTTACGCATATGACGTCGACAAATTTTTGGACAGATGTAATGAATGTGGAATACAGGGATTAATTATTCCTGATTTGCCATACGAAGAAAAAGATGAAATAGCAGATGAATGTAAAAATCATGATGTAGATATAATTTCATTAATTGCACCGGCATCTCATGACAGAATTAAAATGATAGCAAAGGAAGCAACAGGATTTATATACTGTGTTTCATCGTTAGGAGTAACAGGTGTAAGAAGTGATATTAATACTGATTTAGGAGGAATGATAAAATTAGTTCGTGAAACAACTGATGTTCCATGTGCTTTTGGATTTGGTATAGCAACGCCTGAGCAGGCAGAATACGTAGCTAAATATTCCGATGGTGCAATTGCTGGAAGTGCCATTGTAAAAATTGTAGCTAAATATGGAAAAGATTGTCTTCCATATATAAATGAATATGTAAAAAGCATGAAAGAAGCTGTAATGAAAGCTAATTAATGTTGCGTTTAAAGGAGCCGACGGATGACGTTGGTTCCTTTTTTACATTAACTAATCATTGGCATTGTATTAGAAAAATGTTAATATTAATAAAGATATTTACACTCTATATTACAAGGAGATATTAATTATGAGAAAAGCGCTTATAGTAATAGATATGCAATATGATTTTATAGACGGTTCTTTAGGGACAAATGAAGCACAAAATATATTGCCAAATGTAAATGATTTAATAGATAAAAAAGATTATGATAATTTATTTTTTACAAGAGATACTCATTACGAAAATTATCTTGATACTCAGGAAGGAAAAAATTTATCTGTAAAACATTGTATAAAAAATACACACGGATGGCAGATACACGATATATTAAATACGGATGGTGCAGAAATAATTGATAAAGAATCATTTGGATTTAATGGTTGGAAAGGTAAGTTAGATAATTTTGACGAAGTTGTTTTAGTAGGCCTTTGCACAGATATTTGTGTTATATCCAATGCACTTATTATTAAAGCATTTTATCCTGAAATAAAAATAAATATTGTCGAAGATGCAACAGCAGGAGTAACACCTGAATCGAAAGCAGCAGCTATTGCAACAGCAAAGTCTTGTCAGATTAATATAATATGATGCCGGGGTTGTTGAAATACGTAGCACGTAACAATCCGAAGACATTAAAGTTGTTTTTTGCCTGGCATCATAATATAATGGTAAATAAATTTTTAATGACATAATACTTTTTTATAATTTATCATGGACTAATGCTTTATTATTGGATGAAAAAATACTTACAGAAAATAAGAATAAATTTTTATAATGTGTTTGACATCCATATATCTATATGATAATATATATGAGTATGCCGCTCAGTGTGGTTATAAGTATTGCTTTATGCAATCACCGAAACTGGCGAGTAATGTTAAATAGGAGGTGCCGTATGTACGCAGTTATAGCAACAGGTGGAAAACAGTATAAGGTTTCTGAAGGTGAAACAATCAGAGTTGAAAAGCTCGGTGCTGAAGCTGGAAGCACATATACATTTGACCAGGTTCTTCTCGTAAGCGGAGACGAAGTTAAAGTTGGTGAACCTACAGTAGCTGGAGCTACAGTAGAAGCAACAGTTGTTGGCGACGGTAAGGCTAAAAAGGTTATCGTTTACAAATACAAGAGAAAAACTGGTTATCATAAGAAAAATGGTCACAGACAGCAGTACACAGAAGTTAAAATTGACAAGATCAATGCTTAATTTTAGTTAGAGTTTAGAAGGGATTATCTTATGACTAAGGTAACAATTTTTAAACAACAGGGTTTATATAAAGGCTTTGAGGTTAGTGGTCATTCAGGATATGCTGATGCAGGTGAAGATATTGTCTGTGCGGCTATTTCAGCTTTAACCATTAATTGCATTAATTCAATAGAAACATTTACTAATGATGAATTTTTATTGGATACAGATGAAGAAGCAGGGTTAATTCGATTAATTTTTTCATATAAACCTGGCAGTAAATCAGAATTGCTGATTGATTCTCTTGCCCTTGGGTTAAGGGAGATTGAAAACGAAAACAAAGAGTATATAACATTAGATTTTAAGGAGGTATAGCTATGATGAAGATGAACCTTCAGTTCTTCGCTCATAAAAAAGGTGTTGGTTCTACAAAGAACGGTAGAGATTCAGAATCAAAGAGACTCGGCGCTAAGAGAGCAGACGGACAGTTTGTAAAAGCTGGAAACATCCTTTACAGACAGCGTGGTACAAAGATTCACCCAGGTGTTAACGTTGGCCGTGGTGGTGATGATACATTATTTGCTACATCAGATGGTATCGTAAGATTTGAAAGAAAAGGAAGAGACAAGAAACAGGTTTCTGTTTATCCTGTAGCAGAATAATTAATGATTTCAAAGCTTCAAATCATTCGTGGTTTGAAGCTTTTCTTTTATATATAATTTTTGTAACTCTATTAATTTAGTTTGAGATGGAGGTATAAATAATGTTTGCAGATCGTGCACAGATTTATATTAAATCAGGAAAAGGAGGAGACGGACACGTTTCCTTTAGAAGAGAATTATATGTGCCAAATGGCGGACCGGATGGTGGAGACGGTGGCCGTGGTGGCGATATTATTTTTGAAGTAGATAAAGGATTAAATACTTTATACGAATTTAGACATAACCGCAATTACAAGGCTCAGCCGGGTGAAGATGGCGGTAAGAAGAATAAACATGGAAAAAATGGTGAAGACCTTATTATAAAAGTTCCTGAAGGAACAGTTATTCGTGAAGTCGAAACAGGTAAAGTTGTGGCTGACATGAGCGGAGATAATCAGCGCGTAACAGTTTTAAATGGTGGTCGTGGAGGAAAAGGCAATCAGCATTATGCTACACCTACTATGCAGGCCCCTAAATACGCACAACCGGGACAGCAGGCAATGGAACTTAACGTAATTTTAGAGTTAAAGGTTATTGCAGATGTTGGCTTAGTAGGTTTCCCAAATGTTGGAAAATCAACACTTTTATCACGAGTAACAAATGCGCAACCTAAAATTGCTAATTATCATTTTACAACATTAAATCCTAACTTGGGTGTTGTCGATTTGCCTGGGGGAAAAGGATTTGTAATTGCAGACATACCGGGACTTATTGAAGGAGCATCCGAAGGTGTAGGTTTAGGACATGAATTTTTAAGACACATTGAGCGTACAAAGGTAATTATTCATATGGTTGACGCCGCTTCTGTTGAAGGAAGAGACCCAATTGCAGATATTAAGGCAATTAATGCTGAATTAGAAGCATATAATCCTGATTTGCTTAACAGACCACAGGTAATTGCAGCAAACAAAATAGATGCAATTTATGGAGAAAGCAATACTATTATTGATGACATCAAGAAAGAATTTGAACCGGAAATTAAGGTTTATCCAATTTCAGCCGTAAGTGGTAAAGGACTCAAGGAATTGTTATATCATGTTAGAGAAATGCTTGATGAATTCGATGATGCCCCAACTGTATTTGAACAGGAATATGATCCAAAACAGTTCTTTGACAACGTAGAAGATCCTTATACAGTTGAAAAAATTAAAGATGGTTTATATTCTATAGAAGGTCCTCGTATTGAAAGAATGTTAGGATATACAAATCTTGAATCAGAAAAAGGTTTTGTATTCTTCCAGAATTTTATGAAGGAAAATGGTATCTTAGATGAACTTGAAGCATTAGGTATAACTGATGGAGATACAGTTAAGATATATGGACATGAATTTGATTATTATAAATAATGATTTTCAAAAGAAAGGAAATTCCATAGTAATGGAATAGGTGAGATAGATATGACAAGTAAGCAGAGAGCATATTTAAGAAAATTAGCTGCTACAATGGATCCGATTTTTCAGGTTGGTAAGTCTAGTGTAACACCTGAGCTTACAGAAGCAATTGACGAAGCACTTGCTAAGAGAGAACTTATAAAAATATCTGTTTTAAAGAACTGCTTTGATGATTGTAAAGAAGTCGGACAGGTTATTGCAGAACGTACAAAATCAACTTTAGTAGCTGTTACAGGAAGAAAAATCGTATTATACAGACCGGCTAAAGAAGAAAAGGATAGAAAAATAATTCTTCCGTAAAATTAAGGTGATTATATGAAAATTGGAATTATTGGAGGAACATTTGACCCATTACATGTTTCTCATATAAATATTGCCAGTGAAGCTAAGAAACAATTTGATTTGGAACAGATTTGGTTTATGTTATCACCTAATCCACCTCACAAGAATTCAGAAACAGTTAATTCTTTTGAGGTGAGATTTGAAATGCTGAATATAGGATTGAGAGATAATTGTTCGTTTATACCTTGTGATTACGAATATAAGAATGGCTACAGATATACGGCTGATACATTGACTTTTCTAAAAAAAGATTATCCTGATAATGAATTTTATTTTATTATTGGCAGTGATTCATTGATGAATATTGAATCATGGTATCACCCTGAAATTATTTTTTCCTGTTATACAGTACTTGTTGCAGCAAGAAATGATGGGTCAATGAAAAATATAAATGCAAAAATAACTTCTTTAAAAGAAAAGTATGACTGTAATATTGAAGTAATTTTTGTTGAAGCGACAGATATATCTTCGTCTGAAATAAGAATGCATTTGTCAGAACATAAAGATGAAATCCCAAATCAAATATACAAATATATTAAAGAACATAATTTATATCAAAATACAAATCAGGTGAAAAGAATGAATCCGGCTGAAATATTAGAAGATTTAAAGAAAGAACTTAATCCACACCGCTATGAACATACAATAGGTGTTGCAAATACAGCAAAAAAGATGGCTGAAGCATTGGGTGAGAATCCTAATACGGCATATCTTGCAGGAATACTTCATGACTGTGCTAAATGTATTCCAGATGAAGAAAAAGTTAAATTGTGTAAAGATAACAACATCGAAATAACTGATATGGAAATGAAGAATCAATTTCTTTTGCATAGTAAAGCGGGTGCCGTTCTTGCTAGAAATAAATACGGAATAAATGATGATGACGTTTTATCAGCAATAACATTCCATACAACAGGAAAGCCTAATATGACTTTATTAGAGAAAATTATTTTCTCGGCAGATTATATTGAGCCGTCAAGAAATCAGGCACCAAATCTTGATTATTTACGCAAAATTGCATATTCAGATATTGATTTAACTGTATATACAATTTTGAGAGATACACTTAACTATTTAAAATCAAAAGGTAATTCCACGGATAATATTGATGTAAATACATGTAAGGCATATGAATTTTATAAAAATGTTATAGAGAATAGATAAATTAATCATATTTGGATTACTAATTATAATTAATTTGATAGAAATATTATTTTTAAATAAAACAGTTATCTTGATTTATAATATAATTACGGAGGAAACAATATGGAAATCAGAGAGATGGCTAAAATAGCCTATGACGCGTTAGATGATAAAAAAGGTGTAGATATTACAGTACTTGATATATCTGAAATTTCTACAATGGCTGATTATTTTATTATTGCCAGCGGAAACAATGATAATCAGGTAAGGGCAATGGTAGATAATGTTGATGAAGAAATGCATAAAATCGGCAAAAATCCCACTCATATCGAGGGGTATAGAAGTGGTGACTGGGTATTAATGGATTATGAAGATATTATTGTCCATGTATTTAATAAAGACAATCGTTTATTCTATGATTTAGAGAGAATCTGGCGTGACGGAAAAGTTGTTGAATTATAAAAGAGGTGATATACATGTGGGCATATGAAAGTGTATTTTATCAGATTTATCCACTTGGATTTTGTGGTGCACCATTTGAAAATGATGGTGTATTAGAGCATAGAATCAATAAAGTTTCAGAGTGGATTCCACATATTAAGAAACTTGGAGCAAATGCAATTTATTTTTCTCCTTTATTCGAATCAGATACACATGGTTATAATACAAGGGATTATTGCATGCTCGATAAACGATTAGGCACAAATGAAGATTTTAAAAATATTTGCCAAGAGCTCCATGAAAATGGTATAAAAATTGTTTTAGATGGTGTATTTAATCATGTAGGACGAGGATTTTATCAATTTCAGGATGTCTTAAAGAATAGAGAAAATTCCAGATATAAAGATTGGTTCCACATCAGTTTTGAAGGAAATTCCAATTATAATGATGGACTTTGGTATGAAGGCTGGGAAGGTAACTATGATTTAGTTAAGTTAAATCTTGGAAATGAAGAAGTAGTGCAGCATATACTTAATGCAGTCAAATTTTGGATTGATGAATTTGATATTGATGGAATAAGGCTTGATGTAGCTTATTGTCTTTCACCTGAGTTTCTGCATAGATTAAGAAATTATTGTGATGGATTAAAAAATGATTTCTTTTTGGTTGGTGAAATGCTTCATGGAGATTACAATCAGCGAATGAATGATTCAATGTTACATTCAGCAACAAATTATGAGTGCTATAAAGGTTTATATTCAAGTTTTAATTCTATGAATATGTTTGAAATATGCCATTCTTTAAACAGACAGTTCGGACCCGAAAATTGGACTTTATACAAAGGAAAGCATCTATTTTCATTTGTAGATAATCATGACGTAACAAGAGTTGCAAGCATACTAAGTAATGAAAATCATTTGCCATTGATTTATACATTGATGTTTGGAATGCCTGGAATTCCTTGTGTTTATTATGGAAGTGAATGGGGCGAAAAAGCTGATAAAAGTCAGGGAGACCAAGCTTTGCGTCCTTCATTTGAACAGCCAATTGAAAATGAATTGTTTAAGCACATTTCTAAATTAGCTGATATTAAGAAAAATTCAACTGCATTAAATTACGGAGATTTTTCTACTATTTTACTTACAAATAAGCAATGTGTAATCAAAAGATGTGTTGATACAGAGACTGTATTAGTTTGCATTAATGCAGATGAAAATAATTTTTATGCTAATTTTAATGTTTCAGCAAATTGCATTGATTTGTTGACTAATAAAGAATTAAGAGTAGCAAATGGTTTTGAAATGAAAGCTTATAGTTCATATATTTTGAAATTAGTTTAAGAATAGTCTTAAATTATAAAATATTTTATTTATAATTTAAAATCACTTATAATTTGCTTATAAATTTGATTATTAGGTTAAACCTGGTATTATATAAAATGAATAATAATTCATTATTTTGAAATTGTTCATAATTTTGTTAAAAAATGATTTTATTATATTAAATGTACAAATGGCTAAATTAAATTTTATTGCTTAATTTTGTAATTGAAATTTTAAATTTGTATACAATTGAGCAATAACATAATTTTTATGAAAAGAGGTAGATTTAAATGGCAAAGAAGATTGTACCTGTTACATTACTTACAGGTTATTTAGGTGCAGGAAAGACAACATTACTTAATGAAGTCCTTTCTAATCAGGAAGGATATAAAGTAGCGGTTATTGTTAACGATATTGGTGAGGTTAACATTGATGCAAGC
Organism: Eubacterium sp. AF17-7; assembly: GCF_003461285.1. NCBI lineage: Bacteria > Bacillati > Bacillota > Clostridia > Eubacteriales > Eubacteriaceae > Eubacterium > Eubacterium sp. AF17-7. Next base: position 270,709 of record NZ_QTWU01000002.1, read on the forward strand.
TTAATAGCTAAAGGCGGACAGGTTACACAGAAAGATGACAATCTTGTTCCACTTCAGAATGGATGTATCTGTTGTACATTAAAGGTTGATTTAATTAATCAGATTATTGATTTAGTTTCATCAGGTAAATTTGATTATTTATTAATTGAAGCAAGTGGTATTTGTGAGCCATTGCCAATTGCTCAGTCTATTACTATGTTAGACGGTTCTTATGATAAGAGAGCAAAACTTTGCCGTCTTGATAATATTGTAACTGTTGTCGATGTAGCAAGATTAGCAGACGAATTTGGATGTGGTGAAAATCTTGTTAAAGATGATATTGATGATGAAGATATCGAAAATTTACTTATTCAGCAAATTGAATTTTGTAATACTATTATTTTCAACAAAGTTGATACTATTTCAGAAGAACAGTTAAACAAGGTTAAAACTATTGTTAAAACTCTTCAGCCAAATGCTAAGACAATTGATACTAACTACGGAAAAGTTCCTGTAAGTGAAATTTTAAATACTGAAAGATTTGATTTCGATGAAGCAAGTATGTCAGCAGGTTGGATTCAGGCTCTTGAAAATTATGACGCAGATGAAGACGAACATCATGACCACGACGAACACGAGCATGAGGAACACGAGCATGAGGAACACGAGCATGAGGAACACGGTCATCATCATGACGAACATGAAAATGATGACCACGATCATGAGGGACACGATCATCATCATGATGAACATGAAAATGATGACCACGGACATCATGGACATCATCACCATCACCACCATCATCATGGAGAGGGTGAGGCAGAAGAATACGGTATCGGAAGTTTTGTATATTATAGAAGAAAACCTTTTGCTAAAGAAAAATTTGAAGACTGGATTAATGATATGCCTAAAGGTATTATCAGAAGCAAAGGTATTATCTGGGCAGCTGAGAACAATAATGACGCTTATATGTTTGAACAGGCAGGTAAACAGATTAATATTACAAATGCCGGCAGATGGTATGCTACAGCACCAAGAAGAGTACGTGCTCAGGCAATGAAAGATGATCCTACATTAGTTAAGGATTGGGACGAAGAAGTAGGCGATCGTATGATTAAATTAGTATTTATCGGTCAGAATCTTGATAAAGAAGCTATAATTAAATCATTAGATGATTGCCTTGCATAAAAACACACTAACGAGAAAGTATTGTAATAACATTACAAAAAGATATCAGTAAAAATGAACAAATTTATCTTATTCGATATGAAAATGTTTATTTCAACTGATATCTTTTTTATATTAGTTTAAATAACATGTTTATATTATGTTAGCTTAAACAACATGAGGTCTATATAATGAATGAACTCTACCTAAAATCTCACAATCAGGGACAATTATTGGATCCATATTGTCATTTTCAGGTTGAAGGCGGATATGGCCATCTTCTTTATAAAATCTTTTAACTGTAGCAGAATCATCTATTAAAGCAACTACAATATCTCCATTACTTACAGCAGAAGTTCTTTCTACAATAATATAATCATTCTCGTAAAAACCTACGTTAATCATGCTTTCACCGTGAATCTTCAAAATGAACGTTTCGTTATTAGGTAAAAATTCAGTTGGCAATGCAAAATAATCTTCGATGTTTTCAACTGCAAGTAATGGCTCACCTGCAGCAACTCTTCCAACAACCGGAATATTAGACATTTCTCTTCGTGCAAGTCCAAATTCATCATCAATTATCTCGATAGCACGAGGCTTAGTAGGGTCTCTTCTTATGTAGCCGTTTTCTTCTAAAGTAGCTAAATGTGAATGAACAGAAGAAGTAGAACGCAAACCAACTTTCTCACAGATTTCCCTAACTGTAGGTGGATATCCTTTTCTTAATATTTCTTCTTTTATGTAATCGAGAATCTGTTGCTGTTTAGCTGTAATCTTACCAGGCATATGTAATTCCTCCAAATAATATATAAAATTTTAAAATATATTCAAAATCAAAAAAAAAATTTTAAAATATACTTAACTGTACCATCTAATGTACACCTCATATGCTAATTTTATCATATAAGAAAAAATTACGCAACAAAAAACCGAACAAATATTCGAAAGTAGTATTGACAAACAAACGTTCGGGTGTTAATATAATTATACAAAGCAAACAAGTGTTCGCGTAATAGCAATAATATAAATATATTATATGGAGGATTTTAAACATGAAGTTATTTAGAAACAGTTTTTTATCATCAGTTATTTTTACAATGTTACTTGCAACTGCAGTTGTATGTACTGTTAAGCTTACAGATGTTGGAGCACAGAAGAAGGCTGACTCTAACAGATATAAATATTACACAAGTGTAGAGGTTAAACCCGGAGATACATTAACAAGTATCGCTAAGAAATACATAACACCGGAATATGCATCAGTATCAGAGTATGTAGATGAAATCTGTAAATATAATCACATTGGAAGTGGTGATAAGATTCACGCTGGGAAATATATATCAGTTATGTATTATTCAGATGAAATAAAGAAATAATATAATAATAGTTAATGCAAATTGACTATAGGCAATGTAATAAAATTACAAGACGCTGTATGAACTAAATTTAAGTCATACAGCGTTTTAATTTATTTATTAATGATTTTTATCTAGTGCTTAATCATTGCGTAATTTCACGGCATTTCTAGCCTTTCTGCGGCGTTCATCATCAATTGCAGCATAATGTTTTTTAGTTGTGTTTACATCTTTATGTCCCAAAACGTCTGCAACAAGGTATATGTCTCCGGTTTCCTGATATAAAGTTGTGCCATAAGTACTTCTTAATTTGTGTGGTGTTATTTTCTTCAAATTAGTAACAAGACCTGCATATTTTTTTACAAGTTTTTCTACAGAACGAACACCCATACGTTTTCTTTGAATTGAAAGAAAGAATGCATCTTCATGTCCTTCAACAGGAACAATTCTTTTTCGCTCTTCCATATAATTCTTTAACGCTTCCTCAACTTCATCACCGAAGTAAATGATTGTTTCATATCCACCTTTTCGTTGAATTTTTATACCTGTGTTTTTAAAATCAATATCATTTATATCAATACCAACGCATTCAGATACACGAATACCTGTTCCAAGAAGAAGTGTTAGTATTGCAATATCTCTAACTTTAGTTTTAGTATGAAAGTTTTGCTGGGATTTAGTTAACTTTGTTCCATTTTCTACTTCATCTAATAATTCAGCGACTTCATCAACATCAAGTCTGATTATTTCTTTGTCATGAAGTTTAGGCATCGAAACAATACTAGCAGGATTGTTTTTAATAAGTTCTTTTCTATAAAAGTAATTATATAAAGTTCTAACACTTGCAAGTTTTCTCATTATTCCTCGCTCGCTATTTGTATGTTCTTTGCCATCATCCGAAATATAATATTTTAGATATTCTAAATATTCTTCAATATCAGTAGCTGTCAATTTATCTAAAATATCTAAATCAAGTTCTGAAATATTTATATTTGAATATTTAGGATTTTCTGTTTTAATGTAATTAAAGAATATACCTAAATCATAAGCATATGCTATTCTTGTACGTGAAGAAGTAGTAGGTTCAATTCCTCTAAAAAAAGTAGAACAGAATTTAGGTAATTTCTTTTGCAACTCTCTTAATTTTAATTCGTTATCAATATTAATCTGTTCATGATATGTATGATTCTGTGCCATAATTTTATACCAAATTTAAAATAACCTTTCTTGTTTTTTTAATACAAATTTATGAAATACAATATTATTTTTAAAATATAAAAATAATATTATTTATCCATATTGTAGCATCCATTCATAATAGCAGTGAAGAAACGTTCTTTACAACCGGGATTTTCTTTTACCAACTGTCTAACCAGTTTTTTAACATATTCTCGTTTAGTATGTCCATCAACCGGGCATCTGTTTTTTGCAACAGGTAGTTCATATCTTTTAGCAAAACCAATAACATCCATTTCTGGTACATACATTAATGGTCTTATAACTGTTAATCTTTTTTTGTCTAAATATGTAACAGGAGAGAAGCAGTGGAATCTTCCTTCATAAATAAGCGAAAGAAACATTGTTTCAATGATATCGTCCTTATGGTGTGCATAAGCTATTTTGTTACAACCTAATTCCTCGGCTTTATTATTTAATGCACCTTTTCGCATTTTCGCACATAAAGAACATGGATTGGATTCTTTTCGCTGTTCAAACACTACATCAGAAATCTGTGTTTCTATTACATGATATTCTACATCAAATTTTTTGCAGTAATCTTTAATCTTATCTAAATCCTGAATACCAAATCCTAAATCAACTGTTATTGCAACTAATTGGAATTTATTTGGATAAAATATTTTTAGTCCGCTCAATGCATATAGTAAAGTTAAACTATCTTTACCACCTGATATACCAATTGCTATTTTATCACCATCTTCAATCATTCCAAAATCATCAACAGCCTTTCTTACGTAACTATATAATTTTTGTGATTTCATAATTTTACCTACCTTGAAAACTATTATTTATTTATAATTAAATATCATTGTAGTGGAAGTAAAAACTAAATAAATCGGTACTAAATTATTTTTCCTATAAATTGCCCTGTACAAGGGCTTCAATAAGGTTTTAGTACCAATGACGAAAAAAGTACTAAATACTAAAAAATTTTTAAAAATTTAGTACCCATATCTTCAAATTATTAAAAAATAATTTAGTACTTTGGAATATACATAATTCATTATTTAACGAATAGTATACCTTTATTTTAATATTCAGTCAATTGAGTAACGAATGTGATGCATTATTATTCAGTTACAAATAAATTCCCCAACTGTTTATTTTTTCTAAAACTTCAACTCTAAAAGAAGCTCTTATTATTTGAACTAATTCAGTCTGATTTATGCTTTTTTTATTTAAAAAAGTTTCAACATCTGGAATAAACGGTTCAATTCTTGTTTTAATAAAATTACAAAGAAGTACATATACTTCTATATTCATATCCTGACTATAAGATGCTAGTATTTTTAAAAAATTGTCATAAAAACCAACAATAAAATTCCATTCTGAATTTAGAAGCATCCTAAAACATGAATATGGTTCATAAGGCAGTAATTTACTTAAATAAGGATAATTTTTCAATTCATCAAAATATATTCTAAGAGGTGCCTTTAATTCTTTACTTATTAAATTTTCTTTACACTTCTCATTTAAAGATATGTGTAGTTGATTGCCATTTTCAAAGGTTCCCAAGATATTTTTTAGTTGTTCAAGTTCGGCCTGAGAAGGTGGTTTTATTGTACCTGAATCAATACATTTTTGATTTCCCCATTTTATGGCTTTTGAATATGAAATATGTAACTTATTTTGAATATGTTTATATACTGCTTTCATATTCCCTAATTCTTCATTCCCGGAAATTCGTTGCTTTATGGCGAATTCTCTTACAGCCTCACGATATTTCAGAGAATCAAATTCAGTATTGTGTTTCATTTCATTTGTCCTTACTATATTTTTATTTAATTTAACACAATATTAAATCAAAATGTAAAAAAACATAAAAATTCAGAAAAATTCATATTTAGTGCCTAATTATGGCAATTTTACTTTTTATATGGTAAGTTATTTGATAAAAATAGGCAAAAAAATAAACCTGGTGCAATCCGACCAAAGATATTCACCAAGTTTATGATTTATTCTCATATGCAAATTTTATCATACAGTTTTAAGAAATTCAACTGTTTTATTTAGTATACCCTTTTTATATCATATGCTAAGGGTAATAACTTTTTTCGTTTCATATGACAATAGTTTTGCCGGAGTAGGAGGGTCATATGATTGATCAGAAAAATTCATATCATTTTGCTATATACAACCATAAGTTGGTTATTGGCAAAAATCGCTTAATCACCCGTAATTTTATTGTAATCAAGGATAAGAGTGGAGATATTGTCTGTTTTACCAGGCTACACAACTATGTGCATTCAAAGAGAACAAACTCTGCAAAATCTATTGCAGACAACGGAAATAACAGAACTGTTTTTGTTGTGCAGTTTTTAAATTATATCTTTTTTGAACGTTATTACGACTATGGTATTACAAAGCTTATAGATATAACGTTGGAAATGATCCAAGATTTCTTTTATACGTATGGTTCTGAAAATGATAGTGGAGTAGGGAGAAGTAGAAGTACTGTAAATAAATGCGCTGATTCTGTAATTGATTTTCTTCTTGAATTTATTACCAAAAACAAAGAGCATTGTGTATTAGAGAAAGAAAATCTAGTTAAGGATGGTTATTATTACACAAAAAGAGGTATTAAGAAATATCAGACAATACCAAAAGTGGAACTTATATACTCTGAAACACCAAAAGTTATTTTAAGGGATATGCCAGATTCTGTATTTAAGATGATTCTATCTTATGCGGCATCTTACTACAAGGATATACTTATGCTCATTGCCTCTAGTGCCTTTGCAGGAATAAGACCTTCCGAAGCATGTAATGTCAGACAGGAAATAAGTCCTTTAGGACCTGGAATATATATTTCAACATCAAATGGCAATGCAAGAGAAATAAAAATAGACCTAAAAAAAGAATACGTCCTTAGAAGTGATCTGATAAATGTTGGAGGAATAAAAAAAGAAAGAGAACAGAAAGTATATCCGAGATTTATCAATGCTTTTATGCAATGTTATAGAATATATAAGGAATATATGACCAATTTAAAGTTTGAAAAAGAATATATGCCTTTAAATGTCAACAGAAATGGAAAAGCCATGACATATGCTACATATCTGCAAAAGTTTCGAAATATGATTAAAGAATTAATTCCAATCATGCTTAATTCTGATAATGAAGAAGTGCAAGAATATGCTCACATTTTATTGGAACATAACATATCACCTCATATATTCAGACATTGGTTTTCTGTCAGATTGACGTTATATGGTGAATCTGTTGCAACACTAATGTATTGGAGAGGGGATAAGAGTCCTGAAAGTGCAATTACATATCTGCAGAATAAAAGCGAATTATCTAAAAGATTTCAAAAGATAAATGATGAGGCATTTGCCCTTATGTTTGATTACATGGATAAGGGTGGTGAATGCTAATGGATAAATATATTGATTTAAATAATATCTGGGAAAAGGTATATACAAATGTTAATTCTACTGGCATATCTGTGGATGATTTTATTACATACATTGAAGACAATAACTGGTTTGATATTGAACCAGTTATAAAACATCAGGATGAACATGACATTGTACTTATACCCTCTGAAAAAGTTGAAGAAATCATAAAAAACTCCACTATATTTCTTAAAAGAAAATTTGGGGACAAAAAAGAGCAGGTAGAAGAACTTTTGGATATGTTGAATGGAAAACTGCCGAAAACAGCAGGCTATTTTAAAAAATATTCAAGAGAAAACCACTTAAAATATCAACAAAGAATTCATATACTTGATTTTATAATAACTTATATAAATGACGAAATATACACAATCAATTCTCAAAACATGGAACATATTTTAATGATATTTACAAATGAAAAATCCAAAGCAACAGGTTGTATCTTTGCTGATTTTCTTAACTGGCTGACAGAACAAAGGATTACAAAATATAAGAAAATATGCATAATGCGTGGTAGTCGTGACGGTTTAAGTCATAGAAAATACGCATATGGTTTTGATATGTATATGCGTTTGTTTTATCTGCTTTTTTCCGAAAATTCATTAGAAGAAAACAGGCTATATGAAATGATTGCTGATAATGAAAAATCTGCCGTAGCATTATTGTTTTTATCATTACATATGATATGTGCCTTGCGTGATGAAGATATCAAGTGCCTTCCCCATCCAAAACTTATGGATAAGCCGGATAAGGTACTTGATTCAATCAGGAACAATAACATATCTGATGAAGATGCACTTATTTCTGTTGAAAAAATATTAAGAGAAATAGATATGCTACAGCCAAAGCCAAATAAAACATCCAGATATAACAATATACCTTACATAAAACTTTTCATTCCGGAAAGTATAAAGGTACATTTTGGGAAGTTATTTTCGGCGGCAGAAGCTCATTTCATGAAAAGCGAACAAAAAAGAGCTTATTATATATATCCGGTGAAAAGCTATGAAGAATTTGACGAATATCTTTGGGAAGATATTGCCGAAATATTTTGGGAAGAAGATTATAGTACAAGAAGAATGAATAAAACATATATGCAGTTCATTCAGAATTATGTTGATTATGATTTAAATAATAGTGCCACAATTGGTGAACATCCGATAGGATATATGTTTGCATCATTTGCTCGTTCCCACAAGGTATCATATGCCGAATTTTCTAAAATGACTGCAGTTTATCTGCAGGACCAGTCCGTTTCAGGACATTCCATGGAATATATCGCAAGACAGCTTGAAGAACGTGGAGTATGTTCTTTTGTTGTATCGGAAATGTTGGAAATGACATATGGGGCTGAATACAAGAAACTTACAATGAGTGAACAGACGAAGATAATTGAAGAATTAGGGCTTAATTCATATGAAATAGAAAATACGATAATTACATATGAAAACAGTCTAAATAATGCAGTTAAAGTAGCGGAAGAGATAATGACAATACCGGAAGAAAAACGAAAAATCCTTGTAAATATCGCCTTAAGCAATATAGCTTTAGGTACTGCAGTTTCCAAAAATAAAGATGTTATGTGTGTTATGACAGCAATGGGAAAAGACTGTCCTTATAAAGACAGGGGAAATTGTATCGGATGCGAATATGAAATCTTAACCAAAAGTACAATGTATACATTATCTGCTGAATTTAACAGAAATCGAAAACTATTAGGAAAAACAGAAAATCCTATGCTAAAGCAAAAATATAAAACAATTCTGATAAAGTCCATACTTCCAGCAATGAATGAAATATTTACATGGATCAAAGAAAAAAAGGGGACAGATAAAGTGCTTGAATTAGAAAAAGTAGTAAGAGAGGTGACAAAAAATGGCTGAAAAATTACAGGCAATTGTAAAAAGCAGTTGGAATATGTTTGAGGTCTTAAGTGATAAATCCTATATGGATTCAGATACTATTAAAGAGATGAAAATAAAATTTGATGAATATAGAAAAAACAACATATTTCTTAATCATTCGTTTGAGGATGAAAGGTGGATTATAAATGATGAATATCAAAAAAGAGGAATTTATTTTAATGTAAGCAAAGATTCATACCGTCTAAATTATCAAAAGGCAACCGGCTTAGTATTTGATGAATTTATTCGATATTTAAAATCTTATCTTGTTATGTCTATAGGTGATTTAGTGGTAACGACACTTATAAATATAGCAAATGACATTAAAAACATAATAAATATTCCAATTAATATGCTTAATGAAAAGAAAATATATCTTGCAATACCAGTGCAGCTTAATAATTTTTTTGAACTATTACCTTTTGCAGATGAAAATGCCAAAGAACAGATATCCGTATATCTTTGTGAATGTTGTGACGAAAAAATTTTAAATCAAACAACAGACAAAAGAGAGTTATGCGATTTTTACAGTTATTTCCGTTTTGATCATGTGCTTGATTTGTACTGGAATAGTAATTTATCAGAAAAAGAATGGCTGTTTTATTTTCCGATTTATCTTTGGTGGAAACTTACAGCTATTATACCTACAAGACCACGAGAATATCTTTTACTTCCGAGAGATTGCATATATAGAGAAAACAATAATTATTACATAAAAATGCGAAAAAATAACCTAAAAGGTGGAAACGGAAAAGTAAAATACAATATCAATGAAGATTACAGTATACGAAACTTTCCGATTACCAAAATTCTATATGAAGAAATCTTAAAGTACATTGAATTAACAGATTCTTTTGAAGATAATGAGATTCATACATTGTTTCGGACAGAGCCGCATTATTCATTTTTTGAGAAAAAAAAGTTGAAAATGAGCAGGTATTACACATATGTAAATCTCAACTGTGCATTAAGGCTATTTTATTACAATGTAGTAATGAAAAAATACGGTATTAACATTTTAAGAAACAAAGAAAAAAGTTTATTTGGAGATAAAAAAAGTATTCAATATATAAACCTGGGAGACACAAGGCATATTGCAATGATTAATGCCGTGGCAGAAGGAGTATCCTTTGAAATAATCGCAGAAATGGCAGGACATGATTCCATATCCATGAGTGCACATTATTTTTCTAATATGAGTACATATATAGAATGCAGAACTTATGCTCATTACATTAATTCATTATCGGATGAAGGAAGATACGTTTTAGGTTCTAATTTTTATCCATCGGCAGAAATTGACGGATATGTTCCTGTTGAAAACGGAGGGAGATGCTATTCAAATTTTTTTGCAAAAGGAAATATGTCGGACTGCATAAAAGCGTGTGGTGATAATGGAGAAATCGGATACTGTAAGGGATGTAGATATTATCGAAATTCGGATTTTGAGTATTTTCTTGATAATAATGATTTATACAGGAACAAGATAGATGAGGACATGAACTATCTGAAAAACCTTATTTCATTGGTACGTAGAGGTAAAGGGAACAACGAAGATATAAAATGTGCAATGTTGAAATTCAAGAACGATAGAACAAATTTTGAGTGCTATTTGTTACAAAAATACAAACAACAAAGAGAAAGAGAGTAGTAGATATGGGACGTCCCAAAAAAATAAGTAATGAGATAATTGTAAATAGTTCAAAAGAATATTTCTCTGTTATCTGTCACGGAGATATTAAGAAAATGACATATAAAAATCTAGCAGAGTACATAAGCAGTAAGATTAACATAAACGTAGCTGATTATGATTTGAAGAAATGTCATGAATTAAAAGAATATATTACAGACATAAGAAATAAAAATGAGAGAACTGTTCTGAATTCAGTAATTTACTTTAAAAGACTTGACATCAATAATTTCTTACGTATGAACGATACAGAATCAAAGTTACGAAATGCTCTGATACAGCTGGATAACAGTTATGAAGAAGTATGCATGTCAGCAACAAAAATATATGAAGAAAACAGGCGAATTCGAGAAAGAAACAACAAGCTGCTCGTTGCAAATAGAAAGTTAAAATCAGAAATTTCTGAGCAACACAGTACTAAAAACACTAGCATTAAAACAGAAAGTACATTGAAGAAAGAAATTAAAGCATTAAAAAATCGAATACGAGTCTTGTTGGATATTATTAATACAAATGTGTATCCGGAGATTGCCAATGAATTGCTGGCAGAAAAAGGATTAATTAAGATGAACAATAGCATTATAAGTAACAGTGGAAAAACAAATATTATGAACGATAATGAATCAATAATATCGTTTATTAATAAAAGAGAAGAAGTTTTGAATAAAACAGATAAGGATACATCAGATATCAATAGGTTAATGCATGATTTAATAAACAATATCGAGGAGAAAGAGTAATGCACGAACAACGATTACTTAAAAATACAAATCCTAAAGCATATGAAGAATTAATAGAGTTCTATCCCGAATACGGCATAAATATGTATAAAAAAGAAACAATACCAGCTGATAGTAATATGTATTTTGGAGAATGGAAGCGTCCATCAGGAAAGCATACTTATATAACAACTATAGCATATAGAGAAGATGAAAATAACGATCCAGGTTGTCCAATATGCAAAAATAATAATAAAAATATAAATCCAAGACTTATTTTGTCTCTTCTGATGAAATATCTTATAATCCTGATTTAGATTATAAATTTGAATGGAATTGTAATGTGTGTGGAATGAAGTATCAAACAGATATGAGGAAAAAGGTTCGATTAAAGGAAAAAGCATGTCCTTATTGTCAGGGAAAGATAGAAAATTATAAACGACCAATTTTAGCATTATATCCTAATTTGTCTGATTTCTGGATTGATGAGTTGAATAATTATGCACTTAATTTAATATGTGAAGATGACAATAAGAAACGCTATTTAAAATGTAGTAAATGTGGTGTTGTCAAATTTGATATTATCAATGATTTTATCAATGGCGAATGTATATTTTGCAACATTGGCATAACGAAAGAAGAAAGTAGAAGGATATATAGGGAAACTGGTGTTAATTCAGAAAAAGAGTATCTTAATCCAGCACAAGTAACCCCACAATGGTGGATATGTGAAGAGTGCAATAACCAATATTTTTTATCTCCTAAAGAAAGGTTCTTTAAAGTTTCAGGATGCCCTTATTGTACAGGAAAATATGCTATTCCTGGTAAAACATCGTTTAAAGCATTGTATCCGGAAATAGAAAGGCAATTAATATTAGAAGAAAGTGACACTATTGATACGGATAAGATTTTACCAACATATAAGTCGGAAAGAAAATATAAGTGGAAATGTCAAAAATGTAACTGTATTTGGAAAGCTACAATAGCAGAAAGGGTAGAAGGAAAAGAATGTATATATTGTAATAAATCATTATATCAACTTTATAAAAATTTAATTGATAATGAATGGATATGGAAAAACAATATACTTTTAGCAAATCCGCGATACTTATTTCCTATGTCTACCAAAAAGGTTTGGTGGAAATGTTCTATTTGTAACCGAACATACAAATATTCCATATACGAACGAATTAAAGATTATAAAAGGAATAGAAATTCATGTATTTATTGCCGTGGTAAAATAAGAATTATAAGAAGAAATTAATTATATAAATTTTTTGTGGTTTTAGTGAATCTGTGGATTTAGATTAATAAAAAGTACTAAAAAAACCCATTTTCAAAAATTATGTTTTTCTGAAAATGGGGAAAAGTACTAAATAAACGGGAAAAAATTTTTTGGTTATAACAGTGTCAAATGATTACTACATATTTTGACTAAAAAATTCATTTAATAAAAATTTAAAAAAATATATATTAATAGGAAGAAACTAATAATCGTGTATAATTAAACATAAAAAAGACATCCGGAAAAACTGTATCAAAATAAACCGAATGCCTTTAAAAGTGTGTATGACCATTAGGTCATATGAGCAACAAATTCATTATAAATTTAAGATAAATATGTGTCAATATCTGCATAATTTCAATTCCCAATAATTTAGGGTACAACACTGTACCCTAAAGTCAACTTAAGGGTACATTAGTGTACCCTAAATTGAAAATTCTATATTTATTAATTACTAAATTTATCTTAAGGTCAATAAAGTGTAAAAGACAATAACCGTTTCTTTATGGTATAATAAAACAATGAAATAAAATCAGATGGGAGGTCAAAGATGAAAGGACAGACAAGAAAATTTGCAGCTGTAATTTTATCCTTAGCAATGGCTTTAACACTAATGCCATTAACAGATGTAAATGCAGCTCCAAAAACAAAACTTAACAAAAAATTTGCAACAATCTATGTTGGGGGCACAATTAAGTTAAAAGTAACAAATAACAAGGTAAAAGTTAAATGGATTACTTCTAACAAGAAAGTGGCCGTGGTAAAAAAAGGCAAGGTAACGGGTAAAAAGGCAGGCAAGGCAGTAATTACAGCAAAGGTTAGAAAGAAAGCCTATAAGTGCAAAATTACTGTTAAGGCAAAGACTTCTAACAATATGCCAAGTGAAGCCGAAGTGACAACGAAGAAACAGGATTCTAATGTAAAACCAAAAGAAACAACAACAGTAAAACAAGCAGAGCAGATAACAACAAAGCACGTGGAAGAAACTACAAAAATACAAACGGAACAGCCAACAACAAAACCTGCAGAAGAAACTACAAAAATACAAACGGAACAGCCAACAACAAAACCTGCAGAAGAAACTACAGCAAACAATAAGAAGGATGAAGTAGTAGGCAGTTGGACTATAAGTAATACATCCGGCGGATGCATAATAAAGAAATATTATGGTTCAGAAGCTGAAGTAATCATTCCCGATAATATAAATGGAAAGACAGTTGTTGAAATTGGCGATAATGCATTTAGAAACAATAATGAAATAAGAAGAGTCGTCATACCGAACAGTGTAGCGAGCATAGGTGTCAGCGCTTTTTATGATTGCAATTTCCTAAACAGTGTATCATTACCTGAAAATTTGGTAAGTATAAAGGAACGCGCGTTTGCATCATGTAATAGTTTAGAAGATATAACAATACCTGACAGTGTAACAGTCATAGGAAACGAAGCATTTGAGTATTGCACCAGCCTAAAAACCATGTTACTACCGGATAGCGTAACAGAAATATGTAATGGTGCATTTTCAGAATGTAGTGATTTAGCAAGCATTACAATACCTGAAAGTGTAGTAACTATAGGAGATGAAGCATTTGAAAGTTGTAGTAGCCTAACAAACATAACGCTTCCTAGCAGTATAACCAAAATAAATGCAAATACGTTTAGTTATTCCGGTTTGGAAAGCATAAAAATACCAGACAGTGTAACAGAAATATGTAACGGTGCATTTTTAGGATGTGATGATTTACTAAGCATAACAATACCTGACAGTGTTACAAACATAGGAGAAGAAGCATTTAGAGGTTGTTCTCATTTAAAAAGAATCGCATTACCAAATAACTTAGCCAAAATTGACAACGGAACCTTTTACCACTGCAACAATTTAACAACAATAGTTATACCAAACACTGTAACAAGCATAGGAAATGAAGCATTTTACTACTGCTATTACTTAGAAACCATAAATATCCCAAACAGTGTAATTAGTATAGGAGATGAAGCATTCAATTCTTGCAGTGGATTAAAAAACATAGAAATACCTGGCAGTGTGACAAGTATAGGTAAAAATGCATTTGAATCATGTAATCTAAAAAAAATAACAATACCAGACAGTGTAACAAGTCTTGGAGATGAACCATTTAAAAATTGCTATTATCTGGAAACAATAGAACTTTCAGACAATCTGACAACCATTGATAACTTGAATTTAAAAGCTATCAGTTATTTAAAGAGCATAAAGTTACCGAGCAAAATAACAAGTATAGGAGATAATGCCTTTAACGGATGCAGTATATTGGAAAGCATAACAATTCCTGATGGTGTAATTACCATAGGAGAAAATGCATTTAGTGATTGTAAAAAACTTACAGACATAATAATACCAAACAATGTAACAAGTATTGGAAGTTTCGCATTCTTTGGATGCAGTAATTTGGAAAACATAACAATACCAGAGAGCGTGACAAAAATAGGAAGTATGCCGTTTAATAATTGCGAAAAGTTACAGGCAATTAAGGGAACAAAGGGTTCATACATAGAAAACTGGGCAAACAGTAATGGATATACGTTTATAGAACAGTAGATTATTACAATCATAAATTAAATAATATAAGCGGATAATAAGCATACATATATAAGTAATGGCAGATACACATAAGTACCTGCCATTGTTTTTTTATAATATGTGAAAGGAGATAATAATAAAAGCACCTGCCTTAAATACGGGGGGGTATGAAAAAGGAGCAGGTGCCTTCATTAAGCAATTTTACATTAACTGTAAAAAAAACAGTTATATTTTAAGATAAGTGTCAAAATAAGTCAATTATTGGATGATGCTCCTTATGGGTATATACATAAGGGAATACATACACATATATACATAAAGTCAATAATGATAATGCAAATATATACACGTGCACATACAGCAACATGTATGCAGAAAACCTATATAGATGCGTGGCAATAAGATAAGCTCACTTATTTATACGTATGCATATTGATAAATACAAAAAACAGTTACCGGAAATACAAAACCGGCAACTGCCAAAAATACGCAAACTATACAAAGAGTTTGCTAAGTATATAACTTAAAAGTATTGACACCAAAATTAGAAGGAAGTAAAATAGGGGAATAGAGTGGTGTCATTACTCGGTGTCAAAAAGAAAGGGGAAATAAGCCATGATTTACGGGTATGCAAGAGTTAGTACAAAGGGACAAGCTAAAGATGGAAACAGTTTGGAAGCACAAGAAAGAGCATTGAAAGAAGCAGGAGCTAATGAGATTTATATTGACGCTTTTACCGGGACAAAAACTGACAGACCAGAATTTGATAAACTAATGGAAAGAATAGAAGAAGGCGATACACTCATAGTCACAAAATTAGATAGATTTGCCAGGAGCATGATGCAGGGAAGTGTATTGGTTTCAGATTTAATAGAAAAAGGAATCAAGGTTTACATTCTTAATATTGGTGTCATGGATAATACACCATCATCCAAATTAATCAGAAATGTATTTTTTGCATTTGCTGAATTTGAAAGAGATATGATAGTAGAAAGAACAATGGAAGGTAAAGCTATTGCAAAACAAAATCCTGATTTCAAAGAAGGTAGACCTAAAAAATTTAGTAGAAAACAGATAGACCACGCATTAGAATTATTAAACAATAATTCATATACACAAGTTGCCGAATTAACAGGAATAAGTAAAAGCACGCTTATTAGAGCAAAGAAAAAAATAAATAACGCTAAGATATAATTGCTTTTAATACAGGAAAAAATTAACATATATCATAGCAAATATAAAATAAAAATGATAAAATAATAGAATAAAAATAATAGAAAAAGGATGAAATGTGAATGACAAAAAAAGAATACTTTGAATTATTAAAATCAAATGGATTAATGAACAAGACAGAACTCGAGTTAACTGAAGAAAACAAAAATAAAGAAAATACATTCATTGAAAAAGTACCAAAAGCAACAGGCAATTATGAAGAAAAATTATATAAATATGAATATTTGTTTACAGACGATGATATGGATAAAATCATAAAACTAAAGCAATTATCATGCTTAGACACTATTGCTGGCATAATGATAGGATATGTTGTACTAACGATTATTGGCGTTATAATTTTAATAATAAATGTATTAGCATAATACAAAATTGAATGTAAAATAATTATTGTATCTTGTCGCAATAAAGTAGATTTTATCTAAGAAATGTACTTTATTTATTTTTTACTTTTATTTAATCTGTGAATTCAGATAAATAAAAGTACTAAAAAACTCATTTTCAAAAATTATGTTTTTCTGAAAATGGGGAAAAGTACTAAATAAACGGGAAAAAATTTTTTGGTTATGAAGTATTGCGTCCACATAATTAGTGTAACACAACTGTTCGCAAAAGACAACTTTAACGAAATGTTTTGTATGTAATTCATTCATATATTGTATAAGCGTTTATAATTTAATGCATACATACTTGATATTATGCCTTTTTAAACTATATTTTTTATAAAATTGCATTAAAATAAGTTCTTTAGTCTAATATTTCAAGCAAATGTTTAAAATATTCAGGTAATGGTGCTTCAAACTCTACATATTCTTTAGTTGTAGGATGAATAAAGCCAATAGTTTTTGCATGAAGAGTTTGTCCCTGTAATTTAAACGGACATTTATTGTTATTGTAGAGTTCATCGCCCAAAATAGGATGATTAATACTCGACATGTGAACTCTTATTTGATGTGTACGCCCTGTCTCGAGCTGACATTCAATGTATGTGTATTTTTTGAAACGCTTTAAAACTTTATAGTGAGTCACTGCATTTTTACCATTTTTATAATTAATGGACATTTTTTTGCGATTAACTTCATGACGTCCAATTGGTGCATCAATAGTGCCTTCATCATCAGATATAACACCATTTACAATTGCTACATATTTTCGCGTTATCGAATGAACTTTTAATTGCTCAGCTACAAAATTATGGCTGTAATCATTCTTACATACAATTAAAGCACCTGTTGTATCTTTATCAATTCTATGCACAATTCCAGGTCTTAAAACACCATTTATTTCAGAAAGATTATCACGACAATGATACATTAATGCATTAACCAATGTTCCTGTATAATGACCTGGAGCCGGATGCACAACCATATCTTTAGGTTTATTTACTATTAAAATATCATCATCTTCATATATTATATCTAAAGGAATATCTTCAGCTACAATATTTGCTTCTAACGGTTCAGGAATATCTACATTAATTATATCGTCCGTTTTAACTTTGTAATTAGCTTTGCACACGCATTTATTTACTAAAATATGCTGGCTTTTTAGCAGTTTTTGAATATAAGATCTAGATATGTCAGGCAAAATTTCGCCTAAATACTTATCAACTCGAACCCCTTCGAAATCATCGTCAACATAATATATATTACTCATTTTATTCTCGCTTAAATTATATTTGTAAAATAATTTTCTAAATTATAGTTTGAAATTTATTTATCTTTTTTATCTTCAGAATCATCTTTTTTCAAAGAAAAAATCGCATTAAATTCTTTGTCGTTAATTACAAAGACGCAAAAAATTATAAGCAATGCACATGCGATTGTCACATAACAATCAGCAACGTTAAATACTGGAAAATCTATAAGCTTAAAATACAGAAAATCCACAACATAGCCATTTACAATTCTGTCAATCAAATTACCAATTGCTCCTGCTATCAATAAAGTAATTATATACTGCATTGAAATTAAATGCATAGTATTTAACGAACAGTTTAACGTTAGCAGTTTGCTGATTCTGTAAATACATAAAATCAGTATAATTACTACTATTAGTGTAAAGATGATAAACATAGCTATCTTTCCTGAAAAAATACCCCAGGCTGCACCTGTGTTCCCTCCATCCAAATAGTTTAATTCAAAGACATTTGGAATTATGGAAATAACTTTTCCGGATTTTAATTGTGTAACAGCCCAAAATTTAGTTAATTGATCAAATATTATCAGAACAATTAAAGAAACAATAAGCTTTAAATTATGTAGTCCTGTTTTCATCTTTATAATCCTTTCTAAAACTTACTTTTTAATTATTTTTTCACAGCTATAAATTAATAAGTCATGGTCTATAGTTCTATCAATTGAAGCATTACCAATTTCTTTTAAAACGATGAACTTAATTACACCTGAATCCATTTTTTTATCATTTAAAGTGGCTTCAACAACATCATTAGCGTTAATATCTGATGTAGTAACAGGTAATTTAAATAATTTTAATGTATCACATATATCATTAAATTCAGTGTTATTTATATAATTTTTAACCAAAGAAATGTATGCAGCTGATACAATACCAATTGAAACACATTCCCCATGAAGTAATGTGAAATTTTTTAATTTTTCAACTGCATGACCAATTGTATGTCCAAAATTAAGTAAGGCTCTATCTCCTTTTTCTTTAGGATCTTCTTCCACTACTTTTCTTTTTACATTACAACTATTGTAAATCATAGTAAACAAAGTGTCATAGTCTCTATCTAAAATCTTTTGATAATTCTCTTTTAACCAGTAGAAATAATCAGAATCTTTTATTAATCCGTGTTTAACTATTTCGCCCATTCCTGAATAATATTCGCGATTAGGTAATGAGTTTAATGTACTAAGATTCATATATACAAGTTTAGGCTGGTAGAAGGCTCCTATCATGTTTTTGTAAGCCTTATAATCTACACCTGTTTTTCCACCAATACTTGAATCTACCTGTGCTAATAAAGAAGTTGGAATTTGAATAAAATCTATTCCTCTTAAATAAGTTGCTGCAGCATATCCTGTCATGTCTCCTACAACACCACCACCTAAAGCAACAAGCATATCATTTCTGTCAAATTTGTTTTCAATTAAAACAGTATATAATTCAGAAATTGTATCCAAATTCTTATAAGCTTCACCTGCTGTAAATTCAAAAATAATTACTTCTTTTGAATTGCTCATAAAAATCTCTTTAACTTCATTTGCATATAAAGGACCAACATTTGATTCTGTAACTATACAAATTCGTTTGTTACTTATATTTAATTTCTGGATTTCATCATTTAATAAATTGAAATCTTTTGAAAATACAATATCATAACAAGGCTTTTGCTCATAATTTACTTTCATTGCGTTTGTGTTAATTGATACTTCCATATTTTTCTCCTTATAATTAAATAAATATTTATTTAATTTGCGTAAATCTAATCTTTCTTTTTGCCTGCTACATTACTTGTTGAAATAATAACTATATAACAACAAGCATCTTTATTTTCAGTATCTACAATAATGATTGTAGCTTGTTTATTTAACAGTATATCGAAACTGATACTAGATTTTTTCCTTTTTTAGTAACACTTATCTGTCTGTTGTAAATAACTCTGCCAAGACCTCTGACTGAAATAATATCATTTTCTTTAATTGAATATCCATTTGAAGTAATAATTTTTCCGTTTACGAATACTTTTTTCTCTTCAATATATGAAACAATACTGCTTCTTGATTTATTAAATGCTAAAGAAATTATACTGTCTAATCGTATGTTACCGATAGTTCCTTTTATTTCTTTAAGATTTGGCCTGACATTTTCAATTTCATCATAAGCAATCTTACATGAAATAAGAGTATGTTTTACTTTTGTAAAATTATTGATTATATAGTCAGAAATTCCTGTAATAACATATATATATGCTACATTTTCACCTATAAAAATATCGCCAATCTTACTTCTGTCAATTCCCAAATTTAATATTGCCCCTAAATAATCTCTATGATTTAATGTATCTGCGTATTTTTTATTGAGTGGTTCGATTTTTAAAAGAGTGATTGGGACATCTTCTTCATAATAGACTTCAATTGGTTTAAAGACTACAATTTTTCTTTCTGCATAAACATTGCCTCCAGTCAAATAGTAATTAACTGGAGGTAATTGATTTGTTATTGTATTAAAAATATTTATTTCATTTAAATTTAGAAAACCAGAATATGCATAGATATTTTTTGAATAAGTAATATCAGCAAGATCTAATAATCGGTTTTTAACATAATTATCTTCTTTGTTCATCAGTCTGTCCTTAAATGTCGAATATAATTCTACTTATACATTGAAGTTGATCTCATGTTATTATATGAACTTGATATTGCATCATGGAAATCACCTGAAAGATCAACATTTGAAGGTGTCACGATGTAAATGTATCCTGTTATTTTTTGTAATTTACCGCCTATAGAATAGCTTGCACCATAAACTGTATCAACAATACGCTGAGCTAAATCTAATTTAACGCCTTCTAAATTAACGATTACAGCTTTTCCCTGAAGCAATGTGTCTATTATTTCTTTTGTTTCATCATAACCCGATGGCTTAATTACGCAAACTTCTAATCCTGAACTTCTCATCGGAACGACATTTCTTGCGTTTTTATTAGATGATTTGCTCATAAATGAACTTCTGGATGAAGATTTAGCGTGGCTTGAACGTTTGCTATATGAAGGTTCATCGTCTTCATCTTCGTATTTGTCTCTATAAGATGTACGACTTACACGTTCAGGCTGTCTTGTCTCTTCTTCATCTTCGTCGAAATCATCATCGAAATCTTCGTCATAATCATCGTAATCATCCTGATTATAATCCATTCTTAATATGTTCGACACTTTATCTATAAAACTCATTTTAATCTCCTAACTTTAATTTATATTTTAAATATTATAATTTCTTTCACCAAATATTCCGGTACCGACTCTGACTAGAGTTGCACCTTCTTCAACGGCTACCTGATAGTCTCCTGTCATCCCCATCGACAAGACACTCATACTAACATTATCAATGTTTTTATTTTCTATGTCAACCGATAATTTCTTCATATTTCTAAAATATACTCTATTTGATTCAGGATTATCAGTATATGGAGCAATTGTCATTAATCCTTTAATTCTTATGTGTGGAAATTTAGCTATTTCTCTAACTAATTGTTCAGTTTCTTCAGATGTTATTCCGAATTTACTTTCTTCCTGTGCCATATTTACTTCAATTAATATATTCGCAATTTCATCAGCTTTTGCATATTCTTTTTCAATCTGTTCTGCTAATCTTATTGAATCAACAGAATGGATAAGAGAAGCCTTTCCTACAAGATATTTAACTTTATTTCTTTGTAAATGACCAATCATGTGCCATTTGATATCTTTTGGCAATATTTCATATTTGTCACAAAGTTCCTGAACTTTATTTTCTCCGTAATCTTTAACACCTGTTGGCAATGCCTCTTCTATTGCAGTATAAGGTTTAGTTTTGCTGACAGCTATTAAAGTTACTTCATTTACGTCTCTTCCAACTTTTTCACAAGCCTTTTTAATGTTTTCTTCTACAAGTTTAATATTTTCCTGTATCATTAAAATCACTCCTTTATTTATTGAAATATAATTTGATTTTCTTTTACTTTGCTACTATCTAAGACGATATGGTCATACACACTTAAACCATATTTTTCGCCCGATTCAACAATGTAATATTCATCTGTTTCGCCTAATATGGTTACCTGAACAAAAACAGTGTATCCGTTGTTTATGTTGTAAACACCTTGTCTTGTCTGTTCAGCTCCAATAGTATATGTCTCAACAGAATCATCCTTGATGAGTACATCACCTTTTTCAAATTCATCCGTAGATACATAATAATTATCATCATCTGAATATGAAATAGTAGGATATGTTACATCACTATCAATTTTGCCATCTTTAACAACCTGTTTTCTAAATCCAATGTCTGTATCGTCATTAGATTTTGTGGCATAATCCTTTGGAATTATGTATAAATTCTTAGAAGCAATTGATATTTTTGGAATTTTTAATCCTGTTGTTATATTATCAATAATCTGAATATTTACAAATCTGTCTGTTGCATATCTTACAACATACTTTGCTAATGTAATTACTCCGTAATTATTACCATCTGCACCCTTTACAATTTTAATATTGGCTGTAGTGGTTATATTATCTTTATTAAATTTAATTTTTACACCTACTGCATCTTTATATTTTTTTACTTCATTTTTGGTAAATGGAACTACGATACTCCATTCATCATCAGTAATAGATTTATAGATAGGCTCATTTGCTTCAACATAATCGCCTGAATTAACAAGCTGTGAAGAATAGTTTTTAGCTCTAAAGTCATCCATTGTAAGTTCTTTAGCCTTTTTATTTTCATATCCATCAAATCTATAAAGTACAATTCCTGTATTACGTGCCTTATTTATCGAAAATTGAGAATCTGAATTATTTTTAATCAATGAATCTAATGCATTCATGTTAATCAGGTCAGCAACTGTTCCCTGAACATTATTTTTAAAATTATATACTTCATTAAAATCCATATCATCATAGTTATTTGTAAAAGTATATATTTTATCTTTTAATTTTGTAATATCATCGTCTGTAAGGGTAGTATCTTTTTCAGACATTTCAGATAACAGTTTATTAATTGTTCCGTCTGCATCCATACTATATAAAGTTGTATTTAAAGATATTCGTGCACCTTCACGAACATAATAATCAACATATCCGGAAGAATCAGCATTAACAACACTTTCTTTACGTAATGCAATCCCTTTATAGGATTTATATGTTTCATCGGATGAAGTTCCCTCGACTACTTCATAATAATTAATTCTGTCTGTTGTAATGTATTTAAATAAGCTGATTGCTATATATATAAATATAATGCCAAAAATTATAATACCCGGATTAATACGTGTGTAAGATTTATATCTTATTACTCGTTTTTGCTTTTTTGCCATCTTATTCACCTTAATTATGTATTAGATAATTTAAAATTATCTATTAAACAAATGTTAAATCTGCCTAATTCAAATCATCAGGCACTATCTTATATTATCTATCATTTTTCAATTCTAGTCAATGAAATAATTACCATTTATATTATTTCATTTTTTGTAAAAAATATCATATATAAAGCACAGGAGGTGATTATATGAATTCAAAAGGATTTGATTATACAGTGCTGACATTAGTTATAATTGGAGCAATAAACTGGGGACTTATAGGTTTCTTTAAATTTGATTTAGTTGCATTTTTATTTGGCGATATGAGTTGGCTTTCAAGAATTATTTATGCAATAATCGGATTATGTGGTTTGTACTTAATCAGTCTATATGGAAGAGTTTATTCTCTTGGTGAAAACCATTAAAAACTTTATCTGAATTGTATTCTTTTATGGCATTTACAATTTAGTAATTCTTAATTTAGAAATAAAATAATTAATAAAAAATACCGGAAATAGTCAACTAATCTAATTAGTATAACTATATTCCGGTATTTTTTTATGCATTATAAGCTTCACGCCATTCTAAATCTCCGTGTTCAAGTGATTTTATAAGTAATTCGGCAGTAGCTACATTTGAAGCTAGAGGAATATTGTGCATATCACATAAACGTATTGCTTTATGAATATCCGGTTCATGAGATTTAGGATTTAATGGATCTCTTAAAAATATAACTAAGTCCATCTGATTCTGCTCAATCATGGCACACATCTGTTGTTCACCACCTAAATGTCCAGCTAAAAATTTATGAACATTTAAATTAGCTGCTTCCTCTATTAATCTGCCTGTAGTACCTGTCGCATAAAGTTCATGCTTTGATAGAATACCCCTGTACGCAATGCAGAAATTCTGCATTAAATGTTTTTTTGAATCGTGTGCTATAAAACCAATATTCATATATTTACTCCTCCTAGTATAAATCTTTTTTCCGCTGTAATCCTACATTTATTACAATCCCAATACCAATATACATACTGATTAGGGATGACAATCCATAACTAACGAATGGTAACGTTAAGCCGGTATTAGGCAACATACATGTCGCTACTGACAAATTAACAAGCGATTGGAATCCAATCAACGAGCCAAGTCCAAAGCAAAACAGTTTTCCACTTAAATCTTTCGCCCTGGCTCCCGTTAGAAAACATTCAACAACTATAAGTAGCAACAAGATAACAACTGCCGCACTTCCTGCAAATCCCAGTTCTTCACCTATAATTGCAAATATAAAATCAGTATGACTTTCTGATAATAAGTTACCGTTCTTTACACTGGTTACTGTATTGTTATTTAGGCCTTTTCCTGTAAGACCGCCGGAACCAATTGCAAGTAATGAGTTCTCCTGCTGTCGTCTTGTATCTATAATGTCAGGGTCAGTTGAATCTTTGCTATAAAAACCAACAATTCTTTTTAACTGATATCCTTGTAAAATACCGCTATTAGGATCGTTTATCCCCACGTAAACAAATACACTTGCTAAAGGTATAGCAATAATTAACACAGTTGTTACAATCTTGTAACTAATCCCAGATAAAAACATTATAACACAAAATGTAATAAAAATAACTATTGTTGTTGATAAATCCGGCTGAACTACTATGAGAGCTATTGGTAATCCTGCTAATGCACATGTAGAAGCTATTGTTCTAAAGGTATTTATGGTATTTCTATGCTTATAAAGATAAGCAGCTAAAAATAATATTAAAATTATCTTTGATAATTCCGAAGGCTGAAACTGCATAAACTTTAAATCAATCCAACGTCCTGCACCTTTATTTACATCTCCATTTAATTTAACATAAACAAGCAATACCAAGTTAAATATGTATGCAAGCCAGTAAAATTTAAAAACAAATTTATAACTTACTAAACTTAAAATTATTAAAATAATAATTCCCATTACAAATCCTAAAATCTGTTTTTTCTGTTCTGTTCCACCGCTAGTAGCACTACCTATCGCAAGTATTCCAATAACAGTCAGACATACTACATAAAGTAGTAATCTAAAATTTATATTGCTAAATTTATATTCTTTTAATTTCGACAGCGTTTTTTTCTTTCTTCTTGCCATTGATATTTTGCCTCCTAATGCCCATTTTCTTTGAGCATAACTAAGTAAATATATTAAACCTTAACTTCTTTTATAGGTATGTTTGCAAAAAGATAAGGCTTTTTATCTTTTTCTATTTGTATTTTACAGTTTTCTTTATCAATTTCAACATATTTTGAAATAACATTTAAAATATCATTTTTAATAAGTTCCATTGTTTCAGGTGAACATCCCGCCCTGTCAGAAACTAAAAGAATTTTCAGTCTGTCATGAGCAATTTTTCCTGAACGTTTTCTTTTCCTGAATCTAAAATAATTTAGTCTAAACATTTTGAAAACCTCCTGTTAAATACTTTTTAAAGAAATTAAATTTTCTATTCTTATGATTCAACATTGGTACTTCTTCACCATCTATTCTTTTAGCAATATTCATAAAAATTTTAGATGAATATGAATTTGCCCCTGCAAGAGGTTCTCCTCTGTTAGTCGATATAACAATATCTGTATCATCATGAATCATGCCAATTAAATCAAGACTAAGTATCTCTGTGACATCATCAGTTGACATCATATCGCCTTTTTTCACTAAATCATTTCGTATTTTATTTACAATTAAATTGATAGGATATAGTCCTGCTTTATCTAAGAGACAGGACACTCTGTCAGCATCCCTAATCGCTGATACTTCCGGAGTAGTCACAATAATGGCTCTTGTAGCACCTGCAATAGCATTTTTAAATCCCTGCTCAATTCCTGCTGGACAATCAATTAATACATAGTCAAACTTTTGTTTTAATTCATTTGTAAGATTAATCATCTGATATTGGTTAATGCAAGACTTATCCTTGCTCTGAGCGCTTGGAAGCAAATAAAGATTTCTAAATCTTTTATCCCTTATTATAGCCTGCTTCAAGCGACAGTTCCCTTCAATCACATCAACAATATTGTAAACAATACTGTTTTCTAAGCCCATTACTACATCCAGATTTCTAAGCCCTATATCTGTGTCTATAGCTATAACTTTTTTCCCTAATAAAGAAAGGGAAACGCTCAGGTTTGCAGTAACGGTAGTTTTGCCTACTCCCCCTTTTCCGGAAGTTATTACTATTACTTCTCCCATAAAATCCTCCTCAATATACTTATATTTATTTTAGTAATCATATGTTAAGTGTAATATTTTGTATATATTACTCTTTTGTATATTAAGAAGTCTTTTGTTATATATAGTAAAGCCATATTAGCTTTCTAACTAAATTAATCTCTAACGGCACTTGTTGAAGAAGAACTTTCAACATCTTTATTTACATCATCATCCGTTAATTCTCCAAGATAATATCTTACAACGTCCTTTGCTACTTCAGCAGAATCATGTGAAGAGTTACCAAACGGAATAACTGCTGAAATTGCCACTTTAGGTTTGTTATATGGAGCATATGCTACAAACAATGAATGTGCGTTTCTTTTTGAATTTTCTTCAGCAGTACCTGTTTTACCGGCAAACGCTATGTCTGTATCCTTGAAAGATTTTTCTATAGTTCCTTCTGTAATAACCATTCGCATTCCGGTATGAATAATATCCCATGTTTCACTTGATGCGTTTACAGTATTTGATAATTTTGCTTTATTTTTCTTAATTACATTTCCTGATGAATCAGTTATTTTATCAACTAAAGTTAGTTCGTAATTTTTACCACCGTTAGCTAATGTGGATATATATCTTGCAAGTTGTACAGGCGCATATGAATGACTACCCTGGCCAATGGCTGAATGGACAGCTGATTCTGTTGAAAATTTAGGGTCGCTTTCTGTTATTTCTACACCTGATTTCATGTCTAAGCCTAATTCTTTCGCATATACTTCAAGTTTTTTAAGTCCTGTAGCACTATCATATTTACCTGATGAAGTTGTTCCCAATTCATAACCTACTTCATAGAAAAATCCATTACATGATTGAGCAATAGCCTGCATTACATTCAAGCTACCATGTGCTGAAGGATATATCCAACATTTTGGATGTGGCGATATTTTATCAAACTCACCTTTATCAACGATAGTTCTATATCTTGTTATTGTATTATTTTCCAATGCTGTCATTGCAGTTACCATCTTAAATGTTGAACCCGGAGCTGATAACCCCTGAGTAGCTCTGTTATAAAGCGGTGAAGATAAATCATCTACAAGTTTAGCCCAATAATCAGCATCTACTGAACCGGAAAGCATATTATTATCATAACTTGGATAAGTTACCATAGCTAACACTTTACCGTTATTTGGATTAGTAACAACAACAGAGCCTGAACATGGATCCAAAGCAATCTGTGCCGGTGTAATATTTAATTTTTTAATCTGACTAATAATAAAATTATAAGATTCCGTTGATGTGTATGTTGATAATTTGTTATACCAATCACGGTCTTTTTCTAATACGCCCTGATCGTATAATAACATACATATTTCACAACCGTTTATTGTTCCATCATTAATTTTATATTTGAATATTAATTTACTAAATGATGCATTATTATCTATGAAATCTAAAATATAATTTACTATTACTTTATATGTTTCATCTGAAGTAATATATTGATTATCAATTTGTAATGCTGATATATTTATCCAGCTTTTGGATATAGCATATTTGATAAATTCATTAATACTGATATCTCCAGCTATATATTTTTTATAAGTTGCATCAGAACTATCTAAAGATGAAGAAATTAATACATTATCAGATTTTAATTCATCAAAAATATAATCATAATACTCTTTATATTCGTCTGATGAATCATTATATACTTCACCCTTATCAGATTCTAATTGTTTCTTCAATCGACTCTTTACAACCTTTAGGGCATCAGAATATTTAGTATAAACTTTTGCTTCATTATTTGTTCGTTTCTTTTTTAAATCTTTTATGCTTAAAACATTATTATTTATTAACTGAAAATATACAGTTTTTGCTGCAATAGGATGTACATCGGAATCTTCCTGTTCTTTATCTGAAACATCCCTGTTAACAATCTGAGAAATTAAGACAGAAGCAATTTTTTTCTCAAGCATTTTATATGTGGCAATCTGTAATTTCTTATCAATTGTTAATGTTACATCTTTTCCAACAGAAGAATCAGTTGATGAAACTGTACTTAACACTTTACCTGTAGAATCTACGAATATTTTCTTTTCTCCACGTACACCCTGCAATGTATCCTCCATAGCGGCTTCAATACCTGATTTACCAACATAGTCGCTAGAAATATAATCACCACCATTGTCATTGTATTCCTGTAATTCGCTTTCGGAAATTTTACCGGTATATCCTATCAGTGGAGCAAAATATTCACTATCAACATATCTTCTGATTGTTGTTTCAGCAACTGATACACCTGTAAGAATTGCTTCATTTTCATAAATCGCTGTCATTGTTTCTTTTGAAATATTTGTTGCAATAGTTGTTGCAACATACTTCTGGTATGAATTTTGGAATATGTTATATCTTATTGCAATAATTTTTAAAGTCATTTCCATATCGTAATCACCCTCTAAATCAAAGAAGGAATTTACACAATAGTCCATGACTTCTGCAGCTGAGGCATTAGAATAGTCAACATTACCTTTTTTCATCTTTTTACCAAATAAATTAGTCATGAATAAGGTTCTTGATGCATCTGATGTAAAATTAAACTCATAATTGCCATCGCTGTTAATTACAATTGGGAAATCATAAGATACTTTATCACCATATTTTTCAATTATTGTTATTGCATTATATACAATTTCATTTAATATTCCGTTTTTTTCATCGGAGCTGTCAATTTTATCTTCAAATGTAACGGCATAGCTTAATTCATTATAAGCTAATAATTCACCATTTGTATCATAAATATTACCTCTTGTACCTGGCGTGTAAACTGTCTTTTCAGCCTGCTGTACATAAGTATTCATATAGTAACTCTCGTTAATTATCTGTAAATCAAATAATCTAAAAAGAACAACTCCAAAAAGAACTGTTAATACCGCACCGACAATAAATATTCTTGATTTTATTATGTTATAAATCGTGTAGAAAAAATCACTTATCAAAACTTAATGCACTCCTTTGTTCTTTAGAAATTACCTTTTCATTTAATAAATAAAACAATTTATATACAATTAAAGCACAAAATGTTGTAATTATCATTTCAGGTAAAATTATCTTTTCAAAATAATATGGATAGTCTAACTTATTTCTTAAAAGCAATCTGAATCCATAGTAAACTGTGTTAAACATAAAATCATTTATAAAAACTAAAAGCAATGGCATAATAATGATTTCACTATAAAACCATCTTCTAAAGATTCCACTAAATAATCCGCAATACATATAAATTAAAGCGTTAAATCCTATTACGTCACCATAGAAAACATCAACAAGTAAACCACATGCAAATCCAATGGCTATTCCTTTGTTACTTCCACACATAAGTCCAAAAAAACATACAACTATCAAAAGAAGATTAGGTGTAGAGACTTCCTGAGGCAATGCAAGAGAAAATGCGTTTTGTAGCAAAAAGGCAACGAGAATCACTGCCGCAAATATTATGAAATTTCTTATTTTCTCTTTCATGCTTTTTCTCCTTTACATATCATCCTTTAACTGAGTAATTACCAATACTTCGTCTATATGTTTAAAATCTACAACAGGAATTATTTGTCCTGACTGTGTCAATTCACTCGAATCTAATTTAATATTTGTTACATAACCGACTAATATTCCCGGAACAAATTTGTCTGATATTTTTGATGTGACTACCATATCGCCTTCTGTAACCTTAGCATCTTTTAGTACTTCTGTTACATTCATAACACCATCATCCATAAGCTTTAAATCTCCACTTACAATTCCGGTATCACTTGTGTTGGCAAACGAAACACTTACACTACTTTCATCATCAATTATAGCTCTAACTTTTGCATAATCTTTACCAACGTCAGTAACAATTCCAACAAGTCCACCACCGCTTATTACATTCATATCTTTTTTTATTCCGTCTTTTGAACCTTTATTAATTGTAAAGATATCAAACCAGTTTCCGGAGTCTTTTCCAATTACATTGGCTGCAATTTTTTCGTAACTTGAATAGTCCTGATCTAACTGATATAAATCACGAAGTCTTTCAAGTTCATATTTATTTTGAGCTAACAAACTGTTTTCTTCTGTTAATTCGTTAACCTGACTTTCTAATTCTTTATTTTTCTTTGTAAGTTTTTTTACTGAATTAAAGTAATCTGCTTTATTAGTAAACCATTTACCAATGCCATTCATTCCATCCTGAAGAGGAACAACAATTGCACCGGAAACTATTTTTGCAGGTTTAGAATAATTTGAAAATATAGATGACAAAATTATGCTAAACACGCAAAATACAGTTAGAACAAATATTAAAACTTTTGTATTTATATTTATAAACTTAGAAGGTCTTTTCATTTCTTTTTACCTACCTCTTAGTATTTATTTTCGCTTGGTGTATATAACAACTTTCTGTATTTTGAATCAGATATAATTTTTGAAATTCCTCTTACAACTGATTCACCGGGGTTTCTAACAACATTTACCTTTAAATCTGTTTCCATTTCTATTAGTTTACTTAAATTTGTAATCTGCGCTGAACCACCTGTAAGATATATTCCGGTGTCAATTATATCAGAAGATAATTCAGGTGGTGTACGTTCAAGTAACTGTTTTATTGAATCAATAATAGACGATAATACTTCTTTTATTGCTTCATATATTAAATCAGATGTAACCGTTCTTTCACAAGGAAGTCCTGTAATAATGTTTCTCCCAAATACATTACACATTTCATAATTATCATCTGATTCTTCATCATAAATTGCATTTGCAAGATTGATTTTTATTTGCTCTGCTGTTTTCATGCCAATCATAATATTATATTTTCTTTTTACAATATTACAAATTATTTCGTCAAGTTTGTTTCCGCCAATTTTTACAATTCTGCTAATTACAATTCCACCAAGTGATGTAACTGTAATTTCAGTTGTATCGGCACCGATGTTTACAATCATGTTTCCTTTAGCACTGTCAATATCAATACCAAGACCAACTGCATCTGCAATAGGTTTTTCTACTATCTTTATTTCTTTTGCTTTAATACTTGAGTCGTTAATAACATCATAAAAAGCTCTTTTTTCAACTTCAGTTATATCAGAAGGAACGGCAATGCAGAATCGTCCACCTCTTACAATTTTAGGATAATTTAATTTAATAAACATCTTTTCTATAAGACTTTTCATGTTTTTAATATCTGCAATTACTCCATCCTTGATAGGAAAACTTACAACAATATTATCAGGAGCTTTCTCATACATTTCAAAAGCTCCATTTCCAATTGCAAAAACGTCCTTTTTATTTCGAATTGCTATTATATTTTTTTCATTTATTATAGTTTTAGTTTGTCCATTGAAAATCTTTAAATTACTTGTTCCAATGTCAATTCCATAAACATTCTGACTCATTTTATTGTCCTTCCAATTAATTTGATTTATATAATTCCTAATGCATTTAAGCTGGTAAACGATTTGTCTCCTATAATAATATGATCGAGAACAGTTATACCAATTAACTGTCCGGCTTCACATATTTTTTTCGTAGAAATAATATCATCTTTACTAGGTTCGCTGTTCCCGCTTGGATGATTATGTACAATTACGATATTAACCGCATTAAGTCTTAATGCCTGAACAAATATTTCCCTTATTGAAAATAGAGACTGGTTTATTGTTCCTGATGTTATCATCATATCTTTTATCATTTGACATTTTGTGTCTAAATATGCAACGACTAATTCTTCTTTTTCTTTATGGCGCATGCTTTCCATATAGTATCTTGCAATTGTGTCAGGTCTTGAAAAATCAAGCTTATGAATTGCTTTCGTACATGCTATTCTTTTGGAAAGTTCTCCTATACACATAATCTGAATTGCTTTTACAGTTCCAATTCCCTTAAAGCTTGTCAATTCTTCAAATGTATAATGCATAATTGATAAAATATCTGTCTTATTTTCTTTTGTTATTATTGTTCTTGCCAGTTCCATAGAATTTAATTCTCTGTTTCCTGTTCTTAGAATAACTGCTAATAATTCTTCATCACTTAAAAAGGCCGGACCTTTTTTAATGCATTTTTCATAAGGTCTTTCATTAACAGGCATGTCAGCAATTTTGTTCATATAAATACCTCCATTCATCTCTCCAAGTACAAATTGAGGTATCAAACAATAACTTGCTAATGTAAGATTTTATCACAATAAATTTTTAGTGTACATAATTAAATAATATTTTAAGCAAATTTAACTAAATTTTAACATTTTAAGATGCAGTAGTTTAAATTATAAAATCACGATACTAAATGTGTGAATATTTACATTGTTTAAATTCTAAAATTTATAATAAATATTTTATATTGTGACGATATTTTCATTTACTAACTGCTGCAAAGCCTTTAATATTCCAAATTTAGCATGTTGCCATGTAAGACCACCCTGAAAATAAACAGCATATGGAGGTTTAATTGGAGCATCAGCACTAAGTTCAATAGATGAACCGGATACAAATGCACCTGCTGCCATAATTACCTGCGAATCATAGCCCGGCATATCCCATGGTTCAGGTGTAACATGGCTGTCAATCGGAGCAGCTGCCTGAATTCCTTTACAAAAAGCGATTACTCCTTCAGGAGAGCCAAATGTAACAGCCTGAATGATATCGTATCGTTCTTCTGTCGAATTAGGAATTACATTAAATCCTAATCTTTCAAATACATTTGCTGCAAAAATTGCACCCTTTAATGCAGAAGCAACAACTGTTGGTGCCATAAATAATCCCTGATAAAATGTATGAATTACATCAAGGCTTGCACCAACTTCTTTTCCAAGTCCCGGAGTTGTAAGTCTATATGCACAATTTTCAACACATTCTTTGGTTCCACATATATATCCTCCAATAGGAGCTAATCCACCACCAAGATTTTTAATCAAAGAACCTACAACCATGTCAGCACCTACGTTTGATGGCTCAACTATATCTACGAATTCACCATAGCAATTATCTACCATTACAATGATATCTTTATTTATTTCTTTTACAAAATTAATTACCTGACCTGTTTTTTCAACAGAAATAGTAGGTCTTGTCTCATATCCTTTTGATCTTTGGATTCCAACCATCTTAACATCAGAAGTTATTGCCTTTTTTATGCCATCAAAATCAAAATCACCATTAGGAAGTAAATCTACCTGTCCATATTTAATTCCATATTCTGCAAGAGATCCTTTTGATTCTCTAATTCCGATTACCTCTTCAAGTGTATCATAAGGCTTACCAGAAATATAAAGTATTTTGTCGCCCGGTCGTAAATTTGCTGATAATGCGATCCCTAATGCATGAGTTCCGCATGTAATCTGTGGGCGGACAAGTGCATCTTCTGTACCAAATACATCAGCATATACTTTTTCTAAAGTATCTCTGCCTATGTCATTATATCCATAACCTGTAGATACGCCAAGATGCGCTTCGGAAACCTGATTCTTCTGAAATGCTTTCATAACTTTTAATTGATTATATTCAGCTACTTCATCTATTTTTGCAAATCTATCTTTTAATTCATTTTCA
The DNA here is from genome assembly GCF_003461285.1 of Eubacterium sp. AF17-7. Taxonomy (NCBI): domain Bacteria; kingdom Bacillati; phylum Bacillota; class Clostridia; order Eubacteriales; family Eubacteriaceae; genus Eubacterium; species Eubacterium sp. AF17-7. The sequence goes on from NZ_QTWU01000002.1 coordinate 305,038, forward strand.
ATATTTTTTGTAAAATTATATACATTTTCATCTATTCCCAGATTTTTATACATTTCCTTAATCATTTTTAATTATATCCTTTTCCCTTAGTGTATTAATCATATATTTCAAAGTATCATCGATACTATCATAATCAAAATAGTTGACCATGGTCACATCTTTTTCCCTTCTAAACCATGTAAGCTGTCGTTTTGCAAAATGTCTGGTTTCTCTTTTTATTATTTCTTTAGTTTCATCTAAAGAATATTTACCATTAATATAATCAACAACTTCCTTGTATCCTATACCGTTCATGGAAACCAAATCTTTTGTATATCCCATATTCAAAAGGTTTTTGACCTCATTTACAAGGCCTTTATCAAACATAATATCAACTCTTTTATTTATTCTTTCATATAAAAGTTCTCTTTTATCATTTAACACAAAATAAACAAAATTATAAGGAGAAATATTTTGAGATTGTTCTTCATTATGAGTTGAAATTTTTTCACCTGTATTTTTATAAAATTCTAATGCTCTTATTACACGCTTTAAATTGTTCTTATGTATATTTAATGCAGATTCTTCATCTACTTCTTTTAACATATTATGTAAATAATCATTTCCTTTTTCTTTTGCTATATTTTCAAGTTCTTTTCTATAAGCACTGTCTATTTCTTCATCATTAAACTGAATATCATATATTACAGACTGAATATAAAATCCGGTACCGCCTACGATAATTGGAATTTTTCCTGCTTCATATATTTTGTCCATGTATTCTAACGTTTTTTCTTTAAATACATGAACGTTAAATTCTTCATCCGGTTCAAATTCATCAACAAGATAATGCTTTATTCCCTGCATTTCTTCTTTTGTTATTTTGGCAGAACCAATATCCATATGTTTATAAACCTGAATGGAATCAGCACTGATTATCTCTCCGTCAATTGCTTTTGCAATTTTTATGGATAATTCTGTTTTACCTACTGCTGTAGGTCCTGTTATAACAACTAACGGTTTCATATATACTCCTAAATTATTCGTTTAAACTTCTTTTCAAGTTCGTATTTTGATAATGAAATGATTGTTGGTCTTCCATGAGGACAGTTGAATGGATTTTCAAGTTTTAACAGTTGGTCAATTAAAGAATCCATTTCTGCATAACTTAATTTGTTATTTCCCTTAACTGCTGCTTTACATGACATTGACGCAATTTTTTCTGTTAATAGTTCAGAATTTAATTTTGTTGTCTGTTCTGACAAATTATCAATAAGGTTCATCAATACCTCTCTTGCATCTAATGTATATAAATCAGCCGGGATACCTCTTACTGCAAAATCCTGACCACCAAATTCCTCTATTTCATAACCTATTTCTCTGAAATTATCTATAAATTTTCCTAAAAGTTGTGCTTCAAGCATGCTTAGATTTAAAATTATAGGAGGATTAACCATTTGAGTGTTAATTTCTTTATTTTTTAAACCAGCCATAATTTTTTCAAACATAACTTTTTCATGAGCCGCATGTTGGTCAATGATGTACATTTTATCTTCGTACTCAACAATCCAGTATGTATCAAATACCTGCCCTATTATTTTATGTTTTTTTCTTGCTGTATCTGTCAAAAAGTTATCTTCAAAAAGATTCATTGTCATATCTTTTGAAGTTTTTGGAACATCAAATCTGGTTTTAACATTTACGGCTTTTTCTTCTGGAATTAATGCGTTTTCCATATTAGATGTATTATCTACAGATATATCTTCCTTAGTTATTTGATTTGACTCTTTGTTCCTAATAGTTACTGATATTTCTTTGTTATCATGATTATTTTTTAGGAAATCTTTATTCTCAACTATAACATTAGAATTATTTTCAATATTATAGTTTACATCATTTATATTATCGCTATTATTAGTAATATCTGATTTAAAATTACTATCTGATTGTTTTATATCGGATTGTTTGTTGTAATTTACTTCCTCTGAAATAAAATTATCTGATTTATTAACATCAGATTCAATGTTATTTTTTCTTTCATTCTCATCTGTTCTTTTTGTTTCAAATGGCTCAGGCGCCTTTATTGCAACAGGAATATCCTCTTTTTCTTCTGTAAGTTTAACCTGTGGAATCTTCGGCTTCTCAATAATTGCTTCAGATAAAACTTCCACAATCCATGGATATAAATCTTTTCCATTTCTAAATCTAAGTTCCATTTTAGACGGATGAACGTTTACATCTAAAAGGTCTGAATTAATTTTCAAATGCAAGACTGTAAAAGGATATTTATGTTGCATCATAACAGGTGCAAACGCCTCTTCTATCGCTTTTGTTAAAATAGTACTTTTAATATATCTTCCATTTACAAAATAATTCTCAAATGTTCGGTTTCCTTTAGAAATTAATGGCTTTCCGATGAAACCTTTAAGATGTGCAAATTCACATTCTTCATTTATTTCTATTAAATTATTAGTTATTTCTCTACCATATATATTATAAATTACATCTTTCAAATTACCGTTTCCCGGAGTATGTAACTTAGGTTGTCCATTATTTATGAAATTAATGGCTATTTCAGGATGCGAAAGTGCTATCCTTTCAACAATTTCTGAAATATATCCGGCTTCAGTCTGAGGAGTTTTTAAAAATTTTCTTCTTGCAGGAGTATTGAAAAAAATATTTCTTACAAGAAATGTTGTTCCATCAGGAGCACCTATTTCTTCGAGTCCTTTTTCCTTTCCTCCTTCTATAGTATATTTACATCCAACAAATGAATCTTGTGTTTTTGTAATTAACTCTACCTGACATACAGCTGCGATACTTGAAAGGGCTTCACCTCTAAAACCAAGAGAAGAAACGACCATTAAATCTTCGACAGATTTAATTTTACTTGTAGCATGTCTCAAAAATGCAGTTTTAATATCATCTCTATCAATACCACATCCGTTGTCTGTAATTCTTATAAGTTTAGTGCCACCATCTTTAATTTCAACACTAATTTTATCAGCACCCGCATCAATTGAATTTTCCATAAGCTCTTTTACAATCGATGCCGGCCTGTCAATTACTTCTCCGGCAGCTATTTGATTAATTGTATTTTGATCTAATAATTTAATATTGCTCATTTACCATCTATTCCTTAATTTGTTCTGTATTTTATACAAATGATTTAAAGCATCTATTGGTGTCATAGTTCCTAAATCAAGTTCTTCAATTTCAGTGATAATATCATCTTCTTTTACTGTATCAAACAAAGACATCTGATGTAGTTCAACATTATCATTTACTCCTTTTATGGAATTTCCGGGAGTCATATTTGCGGCAATTTCCTTTGCTTTAGCTGTTATATCTGCATTTGATAATTCAGCAACAAGTTCTTTTGCTCTATTTATAACACTATCAGGAACACCGGCTAATTTGGCAACCTGTATACCATAACTTTTATCTGCTCCGCCCTTAACAATTTTACGTAAAAATACAATATTATCGCCCTGCTCTTTTACGCTGATGCAATAGTTATTTACACCTTTCATAGTTCCTTCAAGTTCAGTTAATTCATGATAATGAGTTGCGAATAATGTTTTTGCACCAAGTAATTTTATATCACATATATGTTCAACTACCGCCCATGCAATACTTAATCCATCAAAAGTACTTGTTCCTCGACCTATTTCATCAAGAATCAACAAGCTTTTTGGTGTTGCATTTCTAAGAATATTAGCAACTTCTGTCATTTCAACCATAAAAGTACTTTGACCGCTTGCTAAATCGTCAGATGCCCCTACTCTTGTAAATATTTTGTCGCACACGCCTATATTTGCACTCGTTGCCGGAACAAATGAGCCAATCTGAGCCATAAGAGTAATAAGTGCTGTCTGTCTCATATATGTTGATTTTCCGGCCATGTTTGGGCCTGTAATAATTGATACACGATTATTATTCATATCTAAATATGTATCATTAGTTACAAACATACTGTCAGGCATCATTTTTTCAACGACAGGATGTCGGCCGTTTTTAATGTCTATAATACCTTTTTCATTTATGTTAGGTTTAACATAATTATTATGTTCAGCAACATATGCTAATGAAGCAAATACATCAATTTTTGCTAATGCTTTTGCAGTAGTCTGTATTCTAACAACCTGTGATGATATCTCATCTCTTATTTCACTAAATATATTATATTCTAATGAAAATAATTTATCTTCTGCACCTAATATTACATCTTCTAATTGTTTTAATTCATCAGTTGTGTATCGTTCTGAATTGGTCAATGTTTGTTTTCTTACATAATAATCCGGGACTAAATCCTTATACGAATTTGTAACATCAAGATAATATCCAAATACTTTATTGTATTTTATTTTAAGTCCTTTAATACCTGTCTTTTCTTTTTCTTTAGTCTCAAGTTCTGCAAGCCATGTTTTTCCTTCTGTTTTAGCTTTTCGTAATCTGTCAACCTCTTCATTATATCCTTCTTTAATAATTCCCCCCTCTTTGATATTAATTGGTGGATCTTCGTTTATTGAATTATCTATCAATGAAGTAATATCATCTAAAACATCTAATTCTTCTGTAATTTCTTTAAAAAGAGGACTCTTAAAATCCTGTATTACCGTTTTTATATGTGGCAACATTTTTAAAGAATTAAGCAAAGCTATTAAATCTCTTGGATTAGCTGATTTATATGCTACTTTACTTATAAGTCTTTCTAAATCGTATATTGGAGAAAGATATTCTCTTAATTCATCCCTTGTAATTAAAGATTTATTTAATTCCTCGATTGCTTTTTGTCTTTTTATAATAGATTCTTTATCAATTAACGGCTGTTCTATATAGCTTCTTAGCATTCTTGCACCCATAGCCGTTTTTGTCTTATCGAGCACCCATAAAAGAGATCCTCGTTTTTGTTTTTCACGTAATGTTTCACATAACTCCAAATTTCTTCTGGTAGAAGTATCTAATATCATAAATTTATTCGTTGAATAAGGAATTATCTGAGTTAAATGAGATAGTGAGTTTTTTTGCGTTTCTGTTAAATACTGCATTAGAGCACCGGCAGCATTTGTTCCAACATCATAATTATCAATTCCTAATGCTGATAAATCATAAACCTTGAAATGATCAGTTAATGCTTTTTTACACATATCATCATCAAAATACCATGATTCTAACTGGAATAATGTGATATTTAATCTGTTTTTTAAATCGTCAATATCAATTCCTGTAAGTAAAAATGCATCATTGCATATTATTTCACTTGGCATGAATTTATAGATTTCATCAAGTAATGCCCTGTTGTTTTCAACTTCAGTGACAAAAAAATCTCCTGTTGTAATATCTACAATAGCTATTCCAAAACAATTTTCCACACATACAATAGACATTAAATAATTATTTTTAGTTTCATCTAATGCAGATGTGTTTAGATTTGTTCCGGGAGTAACAATTCGGACAACTTCTCTTTTTACAATTCCTTTTGCTGTTGCAGGATCCTCGACCTGCTCAACAATCGCAACCTTATATCCTTTTGTTACAAGTTTGTTTAAATAAGAATCTACAGCGTGATAAGGGACACCACACATTGGCGCCCTTTCTTCTAAGCCGCAGTTTTTTCCTGTTAAAGTGATTTCAAGTTCTTTTGATGCTGTAATAGCATCTTCAAAAAACATTTCATAAAAGTCACCTAAACGGTAAAAAATAATGCAATCCTTATATTGTTTTTTAGTTTCTAAGTATTGTTGCATCATTGGTGTAATACTCATATTATGCCTCTATTTCTCCAAAATAATAAAATCCTTTGGCTTTTAGTAATTTAACTTTTAATTCCTGACCAATTAAATCCTTAGTTCCCTTAAAATGAACTACCGTGTTGTTGCTTAATCGTCCTGTAATTAATTCATGGTCATGGCTGTTTACTTCTTCTGCCATAACTAATTGTGTTGTTCCTTCATATTTGGCAGTTTTCTTTGATGATATTTCATTTACAACTTTTAAAAGTCTGTCAAATCTATCTTTAACTACATCCTGTGGAACCTGATTTTCCATTTCTGCAGCAGGTGTTCCCGAACGCTTTGAATAAATAAATGTAAATGCACTGTCATATTGAACTTTCTTAACAACATCTAGTGTTTCATTAAAATCTTCTTCTGTCTCACCGGGAAAACCAACAATGATATCTGTTGAAATTCCAATATCAGGAATTGCTTTTCTTAATTTATCTACGATTTCAAGATAATGCTGTTTGTCATAATGCCTGTTCATTATTTTTAATAAACGGTCGCTTCCTGACTGTAATGGCAAATGCATCTGCTTGCAAATTTTTTTAGAATGAGCCATTACATCAATTAATTCATCAGACAAATCCTTTGGATGACTCGTCATAAATCTAACTCTCTTTAGACCGTCTATTTTTTCAATTTCCTGTAAAAGCTGTGCAAATGTCATTGGATTTTCTAATGTCTTACCATATGAATTAACATTTTGACCTAACAACATTATTTCAACTACACCTTCACTAACTAATTTCTTGATTTCATTAATTATATCTTCAGGTTTTCTGCTTCTTTCCCTTCCTCTAACATATGGTACAATACAGTAACTACAAAAATTGTTACATCCATACATTATATTAACTCCGGATTTAAAACTGTATTTTCTTTCACTAGGTAAATCTTCTACTATTTCTGTTGTACCCTGCCATATATCAATTACAGATTTTTGACCTGAAAGTCTTTCATATAATAATTCTGCTAACTTAAAAATGTTATGTGTACCAAAGATTAAGTCAACAAATTTATAACTCTTTTTGATTTTTTCAACAACATGTTCTTCCTGCATCATGCATCCGCATAAACCTATAATCATATTGCTGTTTTCTTTTTTTAATTTTGATAAATATCCTAATCTTCCGTATATTTTTAAATTAGCATTTTCACGTACAGTACATGTATTATAAAGTACTAAATCAGCATGTTCATCTTCTGTTTCTTCATATCCGATTTCATTAAGAATACCTATAAGTTTCTCTGAATCTTTGAAATTCATCTGACATCCAAATGTTGCTACACATGCCTTTAATTTTCTTCCTAATTCTTTTTCTCTATTAGAAATTATTTCTTTACATTTAGCTATGTAATAAGCCTGCTTTTCTGTTTCATTTACAAAATTCACTTTATTTCTCCTAAACTATCTGATTTGTTATTATGGTATCTAAATTGATATCATTTTCATGCTGCTTAAGTTCATCCACAATTTGGAAATTAAACCCTACACCGATTTTATATGTATCTATATTTTTTAAATATCTGTCATAAAAGCCTGCGCCATATCCAATTCGCTTTCCTTCTTTAGTAAATGCAAGTCCCGGAACTATAACAATATCCGGTTTAGGTGCAATATTATCTGTGACAGGTTCAGGTATTTTCATATAGCCTTTTTTTAACTGATTAAAATCAGTAATTGTATAAAATGTCATGTCGTTTCCAATTACTTTTGGAAGTGCAAGAATTTTACCTTTATTTAAGCAGTCACTCATAAGCAATGTCATATCAACTTCATTATTTACACTACAATAGCAGTAAACAACTTTACTGCTATTATAAATTTTGCTATTTATTATTGTATTATTGATTTCCAAATTATAAAGTTCAAATTTTTGGTAATCAAGAGATAATCTTTTTTGCTTTATTTCTTTTCTAAGAATGTTTAAATCCATTTTAATGTCCTTTAGGTTTTAAATCCACAATTGTTCCATCAGGATTTTTAATTTTTACATTTTTTAATTCACCTTTTAAATTACCAATAACAGCCATTCTATATTCTGTACGCAACTGTTCCTGTTCTTTCTTTTCACTGTCAGTTAATCCTTCTGCTTTAGATTTTCTTGCCAATTCATTTATTCTCTTTATTTTCTTCTGGTCCATTTTTTCTTTTCCTTTTATTTTATTTTAGAAATATATATGTAGTATCACTATTTGCCGCGATTGCACCAATAAAATACCCTTTTTCTTCAAGCAATACTTCTGTCGAAGGGAATTTCTGAATTGCAACATATTCATATTCTTTGCCAAATAAAGGCTTTTTCTCATTGACACTTGCAATGAGATTATTATTAATGAAAACTATCTTTTCTTTATTACTGTAAACTGCATCAACCTCGTTAGTCTCTAAATTAAGAAATTGGCTTTTAGAATCTTTGTCAATTTTAACATATGGTGTTCCGTTAATTAATATAGCATTTGCTCTTGTTGAACTTCCGGTTTTTGTTTTGTTAATACATGTATATTCTTCTTTGCTTTCAAGATTATAAAAGCAAATCGTTTCTTCATCCTTATTAAAATCGAATGTAGAATATAACAAATAATTATTCTGAACCTCAGCAAATACTAATGTAGTATCATAGTATGCCTGGGCTATTGACGGGATAACCATATGTGTCTGTTCAAGTAATAAATCCGATATAAATTGCTGAATGTTTATTACCATTAAAGTTTCAACAGCTGCTTCTTCTTTTTCGAGTAAATCATGCTTATTCTCATCAAATAAAGAGTATCCTGTTTTCATAATACATGAATTTTCGTTATATGGAATCATAAATTCAATTCCATTGTTAATTAAATTTTCATCGTTGATTTTATATTGCTTATTATCTACAAAATTAAATAAAATAGATGAAAAATCAAAAAATCCGGCATAATTATCTTTATAATTTCCTCTTGGAATTGCCCTTTGTATTATTAAATTAGATTCATTTAATATATATATTTTTATTTGTTTTTTATCAGGATATAGATTTAAATTATCCTTTAAGGTAATTATTTTTAAATATGTATCATCAATATAATTATATTTAATTATATTTAAATTGTAATTTCCATCATATTGATCATCGAATTCAGTAAAATAAATATAATCTGACTGAAACTGACAGTCTGTAATATTAAAAACCTGTAGTTTTTCGCTTCTTGGAAGAATTTCTTTTCTTATATTATCTTCTAAATGATACACGAAATAGTGTACTTTTTTAATATTGCTAAACTTACTATCTTCAAATTCTTTTTCAAGAATTATATCATCTTTTAAATGAATTCCATTAAAATATTCTGATTGGGCTAAAAATCTAATGTTCATTATGACTCCTCACGCGTTTATATAACGAAATTTTTACAAACTAAATCATACTACAAAATTGAAAAAAGGTCTATATTTTCATTTTTAGATATGTATACTCAAAATTGCAAACCTTTAATCTGAATAAAATTGTTCAAATAATAATGCTATGGTCTGAATTCAGAAATAATCGATTCAAACACCTTTATACCATCAATAGCTGCACTTGTAATGCCTCCGGCATAACCTGCCCCTTCACCACAAGGATAAATACCTTTAAATACTGATTGAAAATCGTCTTCTCTTATAATTCTTACAGGTGATGACGTTCTGCTTTCAATCGCCGCAAATACAGTATCTTTATTATCAAATCCCTGTATTTTCTTGCCAAAATATGGCATTGCCTCTTCTATTGAATCGCAAATGTGCTTAGGTAATACATTTTTTATATTTGCAAAAGAATATTTTCCTTTTATGTCAGGAATAACATTTCCAAATTCATGACTGATTTTGTTATTTACAAAGTCACCATATAGTTGAACAGGAATTGCACCTTTTCCTTCATAAAATGCTTTTTCTTCTAATTCACGTTGTAAATACATTCCTGCTAATGGATGTTTACTTTCAAAATCGTTTGGGGTAATAGTTGTAACTATCGCACTGTTTGCATTTTTACCATCTCGAGCGCTATAACTCATACCATTGACAGCTAAACGTTTGTCTTCAGAAGAAGCGTTAACCACGCATCCTCCCGGACACATACAAAAGGAATATACACCTCTTTTGTTCTTTGTATTGTATGTTAATTTATATGGTGCAGCAGGCAAACTTTCACAATCATCAACTCCATATTGTGATTTATTTATCATATCCTGTAAATGCTCAACACGAACTCCTATTGCAAATGGTTTTTGTTCCATTGGAAATGATTTGTTATATAGCATTTCGAAAGTATCTCTTGCGCTATGACCTATAGCCAAAATACATATTTGACTCTGAATTTTTTCTGAATTATTGATTTCTAAATTATAAAAATCACCTTCTTTTTCGATGTTAGTAAGCTTACTTTCAAACAATATTTTTCCACCAAGTGATTCTATTTCTTTCCTTAAGTTTTTTACAACAATTTGAAGAATATCTGTTCCTATGTGAGGTTTTGAATCATACATGATATTTTCGGGTGCACCACATTTTACAAATGTTTCCAGGACAAAATTCTGACGACCGTTTTTATCTTTAATTCCTGTGTTTAATTTCCCATCAGAAAAAGTTCCCGCGCCACCTTCTCCAAATTGAACATTTGACTCTGTATTTAATTTACCGGTTTTCCAAAATTCTTCAACATCTATAATTCTACTGTCAACATCCTTGCCTCTTTCAATTATTATAGGATTATAACCTGCTTTCGCTAAAAGATAGCCACAAAACATTCCGGCCGGACCAAATCCTACAACAACAGGTGGATTTTCTAATTTTTTATTACCCGTAACATTATATATGTATTTTTCTTCCTTTTTTACAATAGAAACATCTTTAGGTAATTTTTTTAAATTGCATTTATTTAATTCTAATTGAACAGCATATATATATATTGGTGATTTTCTTGCATCAATTGATTTTTTTATAATTTTATATGACACAAGGTTGTTTTTTTGTGTATGAGCTTTTTTAAGCGCTTCCTTAACAACATCATCTATACTATGCTTAATATTCATCTTAATTTGATTGACTTTAATTTTTATCATATAAACAACTCTTTCCTGCAATTGCACCGCTTGACCATGCAAATTGTAAATTATAACCGCCACATAAACCGTTAATATCGACCACTTCACCTGCAAAATACAAGTTTTTTACAAGTTCAGATTCCATTGTTTTAGGATTTATTTCTGATAAATCAACTCCTCCACACGTAACCTGAGCCTGCTCGTAATCTCTCGTATCTATTGCTTTAAATTCAAATTTTTTTATAAAATTTATTATATTTGAAATAAAATATTCAGAATCTTTTTTACAATTATTAACTACTATTTCATAAATACCATTAGCTATTTTTGAAGGTAACATTCCTTTTAAAGCATATAATACACTTTTTCCGTTATCTTTTTGTGTAATAATAAATTTTTCAATATCCTCACTCTTAATATCAGGTAAAAAGTCAACTGTTATTTCAACATCTTTTTCTAAATTTATAACTCTTGAAATATAATTACAGCAATTAAATATAGGAATTCCTGATAAACCATAATCAGTAAATTGCACTTCTCCGGTTTCCTTATACACTGATGCTCCTTCTATAAAAGCTGTTACAGTTGCTTTAGTTCTTACGCCCGCAAAAGATTTACAGATTTTATTTTTGCATACAATTCCTGTTAATCCGGGAACCTGTTTAATTATATTATGGCCAAACATTTTTGCATAACTGTATCCACTTCCATCAGAACCGGTTTTTGCAGCAGACTTTCCACCAGTTGCAATTATAAGCTTGTCGGCTATAATTTCTTTATTATTACCCTTAATTATAAATTTATCATCTTTTCTATGCATTCTTGTAATATGAAAATCAGTAATTAATTTTACATTTCTTTTATACAATTCACTTTGCAGCACATCTATAACCGATGCAGCCTGTTCACTCATAGGATAATAATATCCATTTTTTTCTTTTAACATTAAACCGCAATTATAGAAAAATTTTTTTGTATCTTCTACAGAAAATTCGTTTAACACTACATCTGCAAAGTCCTGATTATTATATTTTTCTTTTGAAACTGATTCATTAGTCAAATTGCATTTTCCATTACCGGAGATTCTTATTTTAGAACCTATTTTTGATGTGTGTTCTAAAATAAAAACCTCATTATTTTCATTTGCTACATTTATTGCAGACATCATTCCTGCCGCTCCGGCACCGATTATACATATTTTCATTGTAAATATTCCTCAACTGGTATTAGCCTCAAGAAATTTAAATAATTCTTCTGCTGTATCAAAGTAAAAACCTTCAGCTAAAACATCCTGCTCTTTTTTTGACAAACTGGACACTGGTATTTCTGTGGATGCAACAACAGTTGCTCTATCATTTTCAAATACTACAATGTATCCTTCCACTGATTGCAACCAATAGCCTTCTTTTTCTATTACTTTAGCATTAGTCTGAGAATTATTCTTCTTTGATTGTTTATCTGTTCCAATATTATATCCAATTACAAATGTTGCAACAATTACAGCTGCAACTAAACAAAAAATATATGCACGCTTGTTCATAAATAAACTCCTTTGCATATATTTTTTACCGTTTTATATTTTTATATACTACAGCAGATGAATTTTTTTACATATTTTAATAATCATAGTTCCTTTTGGAACAGATTCCAATTCATTTTCTGTAACAATTTTCGTTTTAATAACCATAATTCCATATACTGCAATAGCTACACATATAGCGATTAACGTTGATATTGTATTACTTCCGATTAATTTATGGAATAATAAATAAACTAAATAACAACATATAGACATAATTACCGATGAAATTATAGGTTTAACAAATGTATTTTTTATTTCCTGTGTATAGCCTGTATAATTTTTTATTGAATATGAATTTAATACACATACAGTCATTGCAAATGTGAAATCACCTATTACAACAGCGTATATTCCTAATTTGAATACAACGAGTAATAAAGGCAAAATAACTAAATGAATACCTAATGAAATTGCTGAATTCTTAATAGGAACATTCAATTTATCAATTCCCTGTAATATTGAATTACTGATTGTTGATAAAGAAAATGCCGTAACTGTAAATACACTAAACATCATCATGTAAACAATCATATCATTACTCAAATTAGGAAATAGCATTTTGTTGATTGGTCCACCTAATACTGATAATCCAAAGCCACAAGGCAGGGCAATTATCATTGAAAATTTAATTGCTGAATCTATTTTATTATTTACAATTAGTTTATCACCGGCAGCATATGAACGAATCATTGACGGTACAATTGCTGCCGCTAATGCAGATGCAATAGCTATTGGCATAGTAGTAAGTACTCTATACTGTGAGCTGTATACACCCCACAATGCTAATCTTGCATCTTCTTTTAAGCCAAATTTCAACTCCATAATATTCTGGAAAATCGGATTATCCAACAAGTTGCTAATGTTATAAATTGTTGTACTTATGAGCATTGGTGTAATTGTAAATATAATCATTTTTGTTATTCTATTAAATGAATCCAATGCGCCTTTATCCTGCTTTGAAATGTCAGCTAATATATCCGACTTTCTTTTTAAGTAGATAATAATCAGGACTAAAAGAGCTGTAGCCGCACCAAGGCATGTACCTAAAGTTCCACCTGCAGCACCATATGATATTGCATTTGCTTCTGCTTTACTTTCTGATAACATTGTAGAAACAGAGTATCCATAATTTAATAATTCGTATGCTGCAAACACACTTACAAAAGCATTTACAATCTGTTCAAATATCTGAGAAATCGCAGTTGGCACCATATCTCCAAGTCCCTGCATATAACCACGGAAAACTCCTAAAATGCATGCTATTGTTAATGTAGGAGCTAATACCTTTAATGCTCTTCCGGCTGATGGAGCATGATAAAATGTTGAAGCAAGCCATTCTCCGCCAAAAAATGCAATTAATCCACATATAACACCAATTACAAGCCCGTATATTAATGCTCCTTTAAAAATTCTGTGAGCATTATTATTTTCATTTCTTCCTAATTTTTCAGAAACAAGCTTTGAGACTGCAATAGGCATACTTTGTGATGATAATAAAATTAAAATATTATACACATCATAAGCCGTGCCATAACATCCCATGCCTTTTTCACCTAAAATATTAGTTAAAGGAACACGATATATTAAACCTATAACTCTTACTAATAAACCTGCTACAGCTAAAATACTTCCTTGTAGAAGAAAGCTGCTTTTTATTTTTTTCTTTGACATTGAAATCTCCTAATTACATACGAAAACTTTCCGGCATCAAGTCAGAAAGTTTGTATTCTCTTATTTCCTTATCATTAGTTACAACAATTATTCCATTTTCATCCATAAATTCTGTCATAACCTGTCTGCATATTCCGCATGGATACGCAAAATTGTGCGTAGAACATACAATTACTATTTTGTCAATTTTTGTACATCCATCTGATACAGCTTTGAAAATAGCACATCTTTCAGCACATATAGTTGCGCCGAAAGATGCATTTTCAATATTACATCCTATGTAAATTTTTTCACCACATAAGGCAACTGCTCCTACATTAAATTTACTGTAAGGTGCGTATGAATTTTTCATTGCCTCATATGCTTTTGATATCAACTCATCATTACTCATAATACTCACTCTTATTTTGAAATTTTTACATTATCAGAATATTCATTCTGAACCATGCAAATCCATGTTTTACCATCATTTAAAACAATTTCATTTCCTGATTTATCTAAATATGTAGTTCTTCCAAGCTTGTCTGATTTATTCCAAGTAATTTTTTCAGCCTTACCGTTTGTAATATACCAACCTTTTCCTGAGCCTGTTAAAGTCATATCCAAACTCTTATTATCAGGATAAAGAGTAGCGTTAACATACTGAATAATTATATTAGAACAAGACAGCTGTTCATTATTCTGATCATCAATGTGTGCTTTTCCATATTGGAATCTCTTATATAATCCTGTAGCTGCATCATATTCAAACCAAGGTTTATTTATCTGGTAACCAAGTTCTACTTTATTGGCAATTTTTTTGCTTGCTAAATCTACTTTAGTTCCCTCATCAGCAAATTGAAAATGCGAACTGTAATCTTTTCTGTATTTTTTTCTATAGCCTAATTCTTTAATTCCCTTTTTAATTCCTGCACCATCAATAAAACAGTTATGTGGTGCAACTCTATCTGTTGTTCTAAAGAATATACTGTTAGCTACAGACTGATATGAACCTACATTATCAATCTTATCGCTTTTAAGAAAATCAAGTGCATATTTAGACTGACCAAAATGAACATATATTGCATCCCATTCCAAGGCAAAATAACAATAATAAATTCTGCAGCTTCTTATTGAACCAATCTTTTTAAGATCATCGTAATTTTCAAAAATACCCATTATACGTGTTATGCATCCTTCAACAGGTGCTTCATAGCACACACTTGCATTGCTAAGTCCTGAATGAGGAATTGCATTTATAATGTTATTGTACATTACGGCAACAGGTCTTCTATTACCAATTTTTTCATCTACATATTCACCGGTTAATTTACTTCTTACCTGTCCGATATGTGAATTGTCAACAGTTGTTTCTTCAATTGTTGTTTCTTCAACAGTTGTTTTTTCTTTTTTTTCAGTTTTCTTTCCTTTGCATCCTGTTACTAAAATCATGCATCCTGTTACTAAAATCATAGCTACCATGATTAATGTTAATGTTGTTAGTATCTTTTTTTGCATATTTACTCCCTCGTAATTCCTAAATTTATTAAAATATCATTTTGTTTTCTTTCCATTTCTACCCTTTCATCTTCCTCCATATGATCATATCCAAACAGATGAAGCATACTATGGGCAACAAGAAAAGCAAATTCTCTTCTAACTGAATGATTAAATTCATGCGCCTGACTTATTACACGGTCATATGAAATAACAATATCACCTAAAATTAATTCTCCGGTATCTAAATCAAAATAATCATCAATCTCATCAAAACCTGTAAAATCACCCGGCTTATCATAATCAATCATCGGAAATGATAATACGTCAGTTTCTTTGTCAATTCCTCTAAACTCGTTATTTATCTCATGAATTCTTTCATTAGTTACTATAGTTACATTGACTTCACACTCATATGGACATTTCACATAATCCACGGCTTCATTAACAACCTCTTCTATAAGTTTTTCATAATCAAGTCGTTCCTTCATTTCTTTGTCATATTCATTTTCAATATAAATATTCATTATTTCTTTTCCCTTTGTTGTTTCTTTTTTGCCATTTTTTCATCATATTCTTCATATGCTTTAACGATTTTCTGAACAAGAGGATGTCTTACAACGTCTTTGTTCGTCAAGCTAACAAAACTTATATCCTCAACTTTACTTAAAACCTTTAACGCAACATCTAATCCTGAAACAGCGTCTCTAGGTAAATCTTTTTGTGTTAAATCACCAGTCACGATTACCTTTGATCCAAAGCCGATTCTTGTTAAAAACATCTTCATCTGTGCAGGTGTAGTGTTCTGTGCTTCATCTAAGATAATAAATGCATTATCTAATGTACGTCCACGCATATATGCTAAAGGAGCAACTTCTATAATTCCCTTTTCAGAATTGTGCATAAAACTTTCTGCTCCCATTATCTGATATAACGCATCATATAAAGGACGTAAATATGGATCAACCTTGCTTTGTAAATCTCCTGGTAAAAATCCAAGATTTTCTCCTGCTTCAATAGCAGGTCTTGTCAAAATGATTCTATTTACCTCATCATTTTTTAAAGCAGTTATTGCCATTGCCATTGCAAGATATGTTTTACCTGTTCCAGCCGGACCAATTCCAAATACAATCATCTTCTTGCGTATTTCATCTACATAATGCTTCTGACCTAATGTTTTAGGCTTAACAGGCTTTCCTGCCGCAGTTCTGCATATCATATCATCATCTAATTCAACAATCGCCTGTTCGTTATCCTCAAAAGATAATGATAACGCATAATCAACATTTTGCTCTGTTATTTCATTGCCACGTAAAGATAATTTAAAAAGCTGTTCAAATACTTTTTTTGCCCTTTTGGCAGCAACTTCACCACCAATAATTTTTATTTGTGAATCTCTAGATATAATGGTGACATGAAGTGTTCTTTCTATTTTCTTTATATTTTCATCAAAATTTCCATAAATCTTTTTTTCATGCTCAGCAGGAATATCTATAATACTCTCAATCACGCTCATTAACTGTAGTTCCTTCCTCTGATATACTTAACTCTTCAAGTGACCCAAAAGGTTGAACAACTGTCACCTGTCCTTTTCCTATATATTTGTCACCGACAATCTCCATTTTAACATTTTTTTCTAGAATTTTATACCCTTTTTGTTCTAAAGTCATTAAATAATATGTAAAATCATTATCTATTAGTGTTTTTATTTGTATTTTATTCCTTTTTACTTCAACATATTTAAAAGGAATATTTGTAATTTTTGTAAATGTTACAGGCAGATAATAATTTCTCAAAAAATGAAGTTTATTTTTTTCAATCAAAATGTCTTTATTTTTGCCTTCGCCATTTAATATTGCCATATCACCAAACGAAACGTTAAAATATGAATATTTCTTTCCATATTTTTTTACTTTTTCTTTTATTTTATATTTTTTATTAAATTCATATTTAACTTTGGCATAAATTTCACCGTCAGCCTTAACATATTTCTTAGCTATAATTTCTTCAAATTCGTTATATGTATCTACTTCTCCTGAAATTAGCAAATCACCTTTTTTAACTTTGTCACCTTTCTTTACATTGCCGACACCTGTTCTTGTTATTATGCTATCTATTTGTGCATCACAATTTGCAATAATATTATACGGAGAATTTTCCTGTTCCTTTATCGTTCGATTATAATTTTCATTTACATGAATTATGAGATTTGTCCCTTTAATTTCTGAACAAACCCATGTTATATCAGAATATTTATTACGAATCTTTTTTTCTATTTCATCGCAATCAATTTTTCCTTTATATTCTCCTACATATACGTTTTGTTTTCTTATAAAATTATATAATTCATTGGAAGTATGCATTACATTGCCATCTATTGTAATGTTCCAGATAAACATAGATAATATAACTACAATCAATAAAAATGATGCTAACGAAATACCAAATATTTTTATGTATTTAATTTTTTTTATTTTATTTATATTTCCAATTTCGGAAACATTTTTAATTTCAATATTGTATTTCTCGCATTTTTCTGTTAGCCTTGCTAAATATTTTTTGTTTATAAGAAAAGTAGCTTCGTTATTTGAAATCTTAATCTCTCTATACTCTAATTCGTTAAATTTCAATAATCTTTTTATATCGTAACTATTAATGCAAATTTCTACAAAATGATATTTCATTAAGATCTCCTATTATTTTCATACAGATTTTATTATTATAATATTCGATATTTAATCCGTTACCCTTTATAAAAATATAATAACGTTTGCACTTAACTATTATGTTTGTATCTGATAATTCAATTATCGAAATATAATTTTCTATATAAGCACATCTTTTTCCTAAGATATCGACGATAGATTCTTTAAAAACTACATCTGTAGGTATTTGGCCGGCATCACAAATTTTATATTTATCTATAGCTTTTCTCCACATATAGCTATTATTATTAAGTATATGAATTGTTTAAAATATAATACATAAAAAAACCGGAGCATAAACTCCGGTTTTTTATAATTAATTATACTTGCGCTTTCTAGCAGCTTCTGATTTCTTCTTACGCTTAACGCTTGGTTTTTCGTAATGTTCTCTTTTACGAATCTCCTGCTGAATACCAGCCTTTGCGCAATTTCTCTTGAATCTACGTAAAGCACTGTCGATTGATTCGTTTTCTTTAACGATAACGCTTGACATTCTTTCCTTACCTCCCTCCAGTTACGATATTCCTAAAACTGTAGGTATTGTGTTTCATAACACACAAAAAATATTATAACATATATTTCCACATCGTCAACCACTTTTTATAGTATATTGAAGATTTTTTGCTTATTATTTTACCTGGCTTTCAAGAACTTCTTTAGCCTTTGCTAACGCGTCATCTGCACCTGCAGGATTCTTTCCTCCGGCCTGTGCCATATTAGGACGACCGCCGCCACCACCGCCAACACATTTAGCTACTTCCTTAATGATATTTCCGGCATGTGCACCTTTACTGATTGCATCATCACCAGCCATTGCAATAACATTAACTTTATCGCCTAAAGTTGATACGATAACAACAACTCCATCGTTTGTCTTTTCTTTCATCTGATCGCCTAAATTTCTCAAACCATTCATATCAACGTCTGCGACTTTTATCGCTAATAACTTAACTCCATTTACGTCAACAATCTGGTCATCAGCATTTCCAACAGATGCATTAGCAATTTTGCTCTTGAGTTTTTCGTTTTCACTCATAAGAGCTTTTATTTCTTCCTGCATAGCTTCAATTTTCTTTACAAGTGCTATAGGTTCAGCTTTAGCAACCTTAGCTGCAAGATTCATTTCTTCTTCAATTGATTCATAATGTTTCATAAGACCTGTTGATGTTAAAGCTTCAATACGTCTTACTCCGGCAGCAATACCTGATTCTGAAACAATCTTAAATGCTGAAATAACTCCTGTATTTGCTACATGGGTACCACCACATAATTCAACTGAAAAATCACCCATTGAAACGACTCGAACCGTTTCACCATATTTTTCGCCAAACAATGCCATAGCCCCTGTCTTCTTAGCATCTTCTAATGACATTTCTTTAGTAATTATAGGAAGATTTTCAGCGATTTCATTATTTACAATATCTTCAACTTTCTTAATTTCTTCAGGAGTCATAGCCTGGAAATGAGTAAAGTCAAATCTAAGTCTGTCTGCAGTAACTAATGAGCCCGCCTGTTCAACATGATTTCCTAATACAATCTTTAAAGCTTTCTGTAATAAATGTGTTGCACTATGATTTTTGCCTGTATCTTCTCTATTATGCTTATTAACCTTAAGTGTAACATTATCTCCAACAGAGAACATTCCCTTAGTAACCTGTCCTATATGACCAATCTTTCCACCTAAAAGCTTAATTGTATCTTTTACTTCAAATTCACTGTCACCGTTTGTAATTACACCAATATCTCCTGCCTGTCCACCCATTGTAGCGTAGAAAACAGTTTCATCAACAACGATTGTTCCCATATCACCATCAGTGATTGCTTCTACAATTTCATCTTCAGTTGCAATTGTTGAAATTACTGATTCATTTTCTAATTTGTCATATCCTACAAATTTAGATGTGATATTTTTATCCATCTGCTCGTAAATTGTAGCATCTGCACCCATGTAATTTGTTTTCTTTCTGGCTTTTCTAGCTTTTTCTTTCTGCTCTTCCATGCATGCTTTAAATCCGTCTTCATCAACATTAAATCCTTTTTCTTCAAGGATTTCCTTTGTCAAATCAAGAGGGAATCCATATGTGTCATATAATTTAAATGCATTTTTTCCTGAAAGAGTCTTTGAACCTGCATTATCCATTTCTTTTTGCATATCAGTAAGGATTCCAAGTCCCTGATCTATTGTCTTATTGAATTTGTTTTCTTCTTCAGTAAGAACTTTAAAAATCATGTTTTTCTTTTCTTCTAATTCAGGATAACCGTCTTTTGAACTTTCAATAACAGTTTCACTTAATTTTGCAAGGAATTTTCCATCAATTCCAAGTAAACGTCCATGTCTTGCAGCACGTCTGATTAATCTTCTAAGAACATAACCTCTTCCTTCGTTAGATGGCATAATTCCGTCAGAAATCATAAATGTAGCTGAACGGATATGGTCTGTTATAATTCTAATTGAAACATCCCATGCATATTCTTTTTTATATTCTTTTCCTGAAAATTCACAAACTTTATCTCTTAAAGCTCTGATTGTATCAACATCAAAAATTGAATCTACATCCTGAACAACAGTTGCAAGTCTTTCAAGACCCATACCTGTATCAATGTTTTTCTGTTTAAGAGTTGTGTAATTTCCTTTTCCGTCATTTTCAAACTGTGTAAATACGTTATTCCAAATTTCAATGTATCTGTCGCACTCACAACCTACTGTGCAATCCGGCTTACCACAACCATATTTTTCACCACGGTCATAATAAATTTCTGAACATGGTCCGCAAGGTCCTGCACCATGCTCCCAGAAATTGTCTTCCTTACCAAACTTAAATATTCTATCAGCAGGAATACCCATTTCTTTGTTCCATATATCAAATGCTTCGTCATCTTCAAGATAAACTGAAGGATAAAGTCTGTCTGCTTCCAATCCAACAACTTCTGTCAAAAATTCCCATGACCAATGAATTGCTTCTGTCTTGAAATAATCTCCAAATGAGAAGTTACCAAGCATTTCAAAGAATGTACCATGTCTTGCTGTTTTACCTATATTTTCAATATCACCTGTTCTGATACATTTCTGACATGTAGCTACTCTTGTCTTAGGTGGAATTTCCTGACCTGTAAAATATGGCTTAAGAGGTGCCATACCTGCATTAATCAACAATAAGCTGTTATCATTGTGGGGAACTAAAGAAAAGCTACCCAATACCAAATGGTCTTTAGATGCAAAAAAATCTAAATACATTTTTCTTAATTCGTTTAATCCGTATTTTTGCATTTATTTATCCTCCAAATATTAATCCTTATGCTAAAACTCAATAAATAATTCTAGCATAAGGACTATTGTTTTTCAAGATTATAGATTGATTTAATTTGCATTATAGGTTGATTTAGTTTGCATACTTACGCATCTATTTGTTAATGCTCGCTATCATATTCTTAAGTAAATATATTTAATTTTTCTAATAGACAATCGAATGCAGATATCTATCTTTATTTAAACATATAGACGAATGCTACTTGATTTTAGCTTTACAACAGAATACAAATAACCCCTTTGCTTTGGTCGTTAGTGATTTTTTCTATAGTATTTTGCATTCTACCCTGAGTTTCATCACTCATTCCACTGATTTTTGCAACTATCCCATCTTTAACAATTTGTTCAATTGTTTTACCAAAAATATTAGTGTCCCATATATTTGCATTTTCATCTGTCTTTTGTCCGTTTATATAATCAATTAAATCATTTGCCTGTTCTTCACTTCCTATTATAGGAGAAATTTCAGTTACTATATTTGCTTTAACAAAATGCATTGATGGAGCATTAGCTTTAATTTTAACTCCAAATTTTCCACCACTTCTTATCAATTGCGGATTTTCAAGTGTTATTTCATCTTTTGTAGGCACTACTATTCCATATCCTTTAGTTTTAACTTCATCTATTGCATAATTTACTTTTTCAAATTTATCTTTTTTTTCAGCAAGTTCCTTTACAAAACTAACCAGTTCAAGTTCATTATTGATTTGTGTATTAGTCATTTCACTTAATGTCATATAGTAATATTTATCATATATAGCATAGGTTATTGTTACCTCTCCGTCAGACAAATTAACATTATTAATCGTGATTGATTTTATGTACGGGTTTTCTTTAGTATTTGGCAAAGAATTGATATCTTTTATTTTATTAAGAACCATGAGTATGTTTCTTGACAATTCTAAAACCGCATTCTTAATTTCGTTGTCATCTTCTAAAACATTTACCCACTTAGGGCACATAAAATTAATCTTTGCTATTGGAAATTCAAACAAAATTTTGCTTAGAATTTCATTTATATCTTTTTCGCTTAACTGAAGACAATTAAGCGGAATGACAGCTGACCTGTAATTGCTTTCTAATTTTTTTACGACACTTTTACACTTCTCTGATTCGGGTTCCATTGAATTTACAACTATAACAAAAGGTTTATTTATTTTTTCCAATTCCTTAATTGCCATATCTGTTGCTTTCATGTAATTTTCAGCCTGAATATCTGTAAAGCTTCCATCTGTAGTTATGACAATCCCTATAGTTGAATGTTCTGAAATAACCTTTTGAGTTCCAAGTTCCGCTGCTTTAGAAAAAGGAATTTCCTGTGTCAACCATGGAGTTTTTACCATTCTCTCTTTATCTTCTTCTAAATATCCGGTTGCACCATCAACCATATAACCTACACAATCTATAAGTCTTACGCTGGCATTTATATCATTTTTCAAATTAATATTAACAGCCTTATTTGGAATAAATTTAGGCTCTGTGGTCATAATTGTTTTTCCGGCTGCTGATTGTGGCAGTTCATCCTGAGCTCTTTTAATATCATTTTCATCTTTTATGTTTGGAATAATTGCTAAATTCATGAAATTCTTTATAAATGTTGATTTTCCTGTTCTGACAGGCCCGACAACACCAATATAAATTTCACCGTTTGTACGGTTTTTAATGTCTTTATAAATACTAAAATCCATAAAAATAACCCCTTTACATTTTTTATAATTATATGCAAAGAGGTTTTATATATTCTTAATATTCTATACCTTTACGGGCATTTACACCACTTTCAAATGGGTGTTTTATACAATTAATTTCCGATATATAGTCTGAAATTTCTACATATTTTTCTTCGGGGTTTCTTCCTGTCAATATTATTTCAGTTTTATCTTTATATTCGCAAATAAGCTTATATGCATAATCTTTATCCAACAAATTCAATTCATTTGCAGAGTTAAATTCATCAAATATTACCATTGATATATTATCTGATTTTAAAATTTTTTCTGTTTCTTTTATTAAATTTGTATGGATATCCTTTAAATCGCTCTTTTCAGAAGCTGTCATATTCCATATAAATTTTATTGGACCTGTTGGATGCAAAACATAAATATTGCTGTTATTTTTTAAAAAGTTTATTTCTCCGGAAAGACCATCTTTCATAAATTGAACAAATATTACTTTTTTATTATAGCCTAACATTCTAACAGCCTGACCGACGGCAGATGTTGTCTTACCTACACCATCGCCACACTTAATATGAAGCATAATCATTCTCCCTTTAATACAAAATTACATTAACGGAGCAATCATTTTTAATATTGAACCACATAATTTGTATAATGTCGACCGATTTCTACAGTCTTCTAATGTGATTTTTTTAGATTTCTGTAATGTTTTTTCGAAATCATCTTCTATTAATGATATTTCCTTGTTTTTATACATTAAACATCCACACTCAAAATGAAGATATAAACTTCTGTAATCTAAATTAATTGTTCCAACAGTGGCTTTATCATCATCAACTACAAATTGTTTTGCATGTGTAAATCCCGGAGTGAATTCATATATTTCAACTCCATTTTTAATTAATTCTTCATAATAGGTTCTTGCAAGACAATACGCATATGCTTTATCTGGAATTCCCGGCATGATAATTTTTACATCAACACCTCTTTTTGCAGCAAATGTCAGAGCTTCCATCATTACATTATCAATTACAAGATAAGGAGTTATTATATGAACATATTTTTTTGCTGTATTTATTAGACTTAAATATACCTGTTCTCCAACTTTTTCATCATCAAACGGCTCATCTCCATATCCAATAATATAGCCTGATGTATCCGGCAACGAAGGACAGTCTACATCTAAATATTTATTATAATCGCCAATAATTTCTTCATCTACATTCCACATTTGCAAAAATAATAACGTAAAACTTTTAGCAGCTTCTCCTTCTATCATAACAGCTGTATCTTTCCAATAACCAAATCGCTCTTTTAAATTCATATATTCATCGGCAAGATTAATTCCTCCGGTAAAAGCAATTGTTCCATCTATTACAAGATTTTTTCTGTGATCTCTGTTATTTTGATGCGTTGAAAGAAACGGTCTCATTGGATTAAAAGATTTAGCTTTTATTCCATATTCTCTAAGTTCCTTAAAATAACCCATTGGAAGTTTGGTTAGAGAACACATTCCGTCATATATTACACGGACTTCAACCCCTTCTTTAACTTTTTGTTTTATTATTTCAAGAACAGAATTCCAGACTTCACCTTCTTCAATTATAAAATACTCTAAAAATATAAATGATTTTGCCTCTTTTAGTTTTTTTATCAAATAATCATATTTTTCTTCTCCTGAAGCAAAATATGTAATTTTTGAATTCTCATATGGTGGACATCCTGAATATTTATAGATGTATTCTCCTAAATTTTCTATAAGCGGATCATCTTTTTGCAATTTATCTTTAATGTCTGTTTTATATTCTAAATAATTATCCGACCTGTGGTTAATTACTTCTAATCTTTTTCTTAACAGCACAGATGTAGGTTGAAATTTTACAAACAAATATAAAAGTGCACCAAAAATTGGAATTATAAGAATTACAATTGACCATATCATTTTCATGGTTGGATCTGATTTTTTTTCATTAACAATATAAAGAACCAGAAAAACAGTGATAATTCTTATAAAATCATAAAATATCTTAAATTGCTCATTTACATGCCAAAAAAAGTAGAACAATACAAGAAGTTGCAGAAAAATAAGCAGGGCAAAAATAAATATACGGCTGAATATAAGCTTAACAATCCCATTTTTACCTTTCTTTGCTGTTTTCTTTGCAGTTTCTTTTGCTCTACTTTCCATAAATTTAATCCTCGTTGTCTAACAAATTTTGTCTGATATTTAACATTCTTATATCTGTTTCGTAAATTGTATCTGCACAATCCGTTAATTGCTTAATTGATTCTACATTAGAATTTTCAAATTTCTTATAGTGTATCTGATGTTCTAAACTAGCCCAGAAATCCATAGCAATTGTTCTTATTTGTACCTCAACTTTTACACGCTTCTTTTCATTAGATAAGAAAATAGGAATTTCTATAACCAGATGTAAACTTCTATAACCATTTTTCTTTGGATTTTTTATGTAATCTTTTCTGGTTAATTCTTTAACATCATCCTGACTTGTAAGCATGTCTGCAACGCTATATATATCATCTAAAAAAGAACATATAATTCTAATTCCTGCAACATCATCTAAATTGTTCTGTACACTTTCTAATGTTTTATCCAAATTTTTTCTATCTAACTTTTCATATATACTATCAGGAGATTTAATTCTTGTTTTAATTGATGCTATAGGATTTCTCATAGTATTTGCAGAAAATTCTTTGTTTAAAACATCTAATTTTGTCTTTACTTCTAAAATTGCACATTCATAATATGTCATGAGCATTTTAAATTCTGTAGGATCAATGTCAAAATTTCCAATCTGACCTATAAATTTATTTTGTATTTTTTTTAAATCATCCATATTTCTTTACTTCCACAATAAATCTACATGCTCACTTGTATTATCTCTGTTCATCAACTCATTAACTGCATCTAAAGGCTTTTTTCCATTAAATAATACGTCATTAACAGCTTCTGTAAGTGGCATATCAACATGATATTTTTTTGAAAGATTAAGTGCAGCTTTTGCAGATACAGCACCTTCAACAACCATATTTACTTCCTTAACAGCTTCTTCTAAAGAATATCCCTGTCCAATTAATACTCCTGCACGTCTGTTTCTTGAATGTTTACTATCACATGTAACAATCAAATCACCAATTCCTGATAATCCGTTAAATGTTCTTGTGTGGCCACCCATTGCAGTTCCTAAAAGACTAATTTCCTTCATTCCTCTTGTAATAAGAAGTGCCTTTGTATTATCACCAAATCCTAAGCCATCTGAAATTCCGGCAGCTAATGCAATAACATTTTTTAAAGCGCCACCAAGCTCAATGCTCTTTCTGTCAGGGCTTACATACACCCTGAAGTAATGATTTGAAAAAGCATCCTGAACCTTAACAGCTGTTTCTTTAGTTGTTGCTCCTACTACAACGGCTGTTGGAATTTTACGACCTACTTCTTCGGCATGACTTGGTCCTGATAATGCAACTGCATCACAATTTGGTAATTCATCTTCAATTATTTCCGTCATTGTATTAAACGTTTCGTCTTCAATTCCCTTAGCAACATCTACAATAATCTGACCATTTGGAATCAAATCCTTTAAAAGTTTTGAAGTACTTCTTACAAATGAAGATGCAACTGCCATAACAATAATTTCTGCTCCATTAACAGCACTTTTTAAATCATTTGTAATTTCAATTGTTTCAGGAATGATTACTCCCGGAAGACTTATTTTATTTTCTCTGTGAGTTTTAAGTGCTTCGACTTCTCTGTTTACTGCTGACCATATTGTGACATTATGACCATTATCATTAAGAACCATAGCTAATGCTATAGCCCATCCGCCACCACCTAATACTGTAATCTTTGACATATTATGCCTCCTTCTTTTCGCCAATTTTTCTTTCTGTACCATTGGCTAATCTTTTTATATTGTCCTTATGTCTTATAAAAGCAAGTGCTGTCATAAGACCTGTAATAATGTACGCTTCAATTCTGCATTCCGGATTAAGATTATGTACCATTCCAAGCTGACCCCATACAATCATTTCTATTAACAATGAGCCCATAAGCATTAACGATGAAAACGATACATACTTTGTTATATATAAAGATATAAAAAACACAAAAAATCCAAGAACAACAAATTTCCAATCATATATAGCTAAAGATGTAATCATTCCTGCTGACGCCGCAATTCCTTTTCCACCTTTAAATTTCATGTAAAACGGAAAATTATGTCCTAAAATAACACCAAATCCAGAATAAAGCAATAAAACAAACATAATATTTTCACATGATTTATGAAACAAAGCATAAACAAGCAAACCACAAAATACTGCTTTTAATGCATCAACAAAAAATGTGATTAATCCTGCTTTTTTACCAAGAACACGCATTGCATTTGTTGTTCCTGAATTTCCACTTCCAAAATCTCTAATATCAATATTGTTTATCTTGCCTAAAATGTATCCCATTTCTATAAGGCCGAAAAAATATCCTAAAACTATGCAAATAATTCTCTGAGCAATCATTTAACTTTCCTTTCGTTCCCTTATAATAAATCTTAAAGGAGTTCCTTTGAATCCAAAACTTTCTCTTATTTTATTTTCAATATATCTTGTATATGAAAAATGCATCAGTTCTTTATCATTTACAAATATAACAAAAGTTGGCGGTTTAACTGCTACCTGTGTTATATAGTATAATTTCAATCGTTTACCCTTGTCTGATGGTGGCTGCTGTAAAGCAACTGCTTCTGTCATTATTTCGTTCAATACACCTGTTCCAACACGCATTGACTGATTTTCTAAAACTGTATCAATCATATCAAATAATTTGGGAAGTCTCTGACCCGTTTGGGCAGAAATGAACATTATTTCAGCATATGGCATATACGCAAGTACATCTCGTATTTTTGCAGTAAACTGATATATTGTTTTATCATTTTTTTCAATTGCATCCCATTTATTAACGGCAATAATTACACCTTTGCCATTTTCATGAGCGATTCCCGCAATTTTAGCATCCTGTTCTGTAATACCTTCTGTTGCATCAATCATTACAACAACTACATTCGCTCTTTCAACGGCTGTTACAGTTCTTATAATACTATATCTTTCAATTTCTTCTTTTATTTTCTTTTTACGTCTCAAACCTGCAGTATCAATAAATACGTACTCCTTACCATTCCATGTAATTTCAGTATCAATTGCATCTCTTGTTGTGCCGGCTATATTTGATACAATCACACGATTATTTCCTGTAAGTTTGTTTACCAAAGATGATTTTCCTACATTTGGCTTACCTACAACTGCAATTCTTGGTCTTTCATCTTCTTCCTCTTCTAATTCGAGTCCGTCAAAGTGTTCAACTACACGGTCAAGCAAGTCACCAATTCCAAGTCTTGATGATGCTGATATAGGCTGTGGATCACCAATTCCTAAATTATAAAATTCATATACATCAGGCATAAATTTATCAAAATTATCCACCTTGTTAACAGCTAAGATTACCGGCTTATGGCTTCTTCTGAGCATATCAGCCACTTTTGTATCTGAATCAACAAGTCCCTGACGTACATCTGTTATAAATATAATTACATCTGCAGTATCTATTGCTATCTGAGCCTGTTCTCTCATCTGCGATAAAATAATATCTCTACTGTCCGGCTCAATTCCGCCTGTATCAATCAATGTGAAATTATGGTTAAGCCATTCTACATCTGCGTAAATCCTATCTCTTGTGACACCCGGAGTATCTTTTACTATAGAAATCATTTCTCCTGCCAATGCATTAAAAAGTGTAGATTTTCCTACATTAGGTCTTCCGACAATGGCAACTATTGGTTTACTCATATCTAATCTCCTATTTATATATCTGTTTTATTTTAAGCACTCTACAACTCATATTTAGAATTTGTACTTATTTTTGGATTGTTATCTTCATTTTCATTTATAATGGTTTTCACAAAATCCACCCCACTAGAT
Organism: Eubacterium sp. AF17-7; assembly: GCF_003461285.1. NCBI lineage: Bacteria > Bacillati > Bacillota > Clostridia > Eubacteriales > Eubacteriaceae > Eubacterium > Eubacterium sp. AF17-7. The sequence continues at coordinate 334,269 of NZ_QTWU01000002.1, forward strand.
TTTACAATAATTGCATTTATTTGTAAATTATTTTCAAGTTCCTCTAATGTCATATCATCTAAAAATATGTTTTCATCAGCTTTCAAGGTATTGGTAGGTAAAAGTAAGTTATCCCCTAATTCTTTTCCCGAAAGTTGAGCACATATATCCTGGCCTGTGAGAAGTCCCGTAACCGTAATTGAATGTCCAAAATAATCATTAATTATTTTATATACGTGAACATTTACATTTGGAAATTTTTTATTTATCTTGTCACAACTTGACTTTATAGTATCATATGCTAACACTCCACTTATTGTAGATACATTTATAACTCTATCATCACCTTCAATAGAATCAAGGTAATCCTTCACCTCTTCTATAAAGCTTCTAATCATTCCTACACCATTTTCCAGTTGTAAATATCCATCATACCTCTCTTCTTCAGGCATTTCTCTTTCTGCTAAAATATACCATTCATCACTTGCATGTATAAAGTGTATCCCATATTTTTCATAAAAATGCTTCTGCCATTTTTCAATAGTATCTATTACAGCACAAGCATCTTCTTTCTCAAATAATTCTAAAGGATATAAACCGTCTCTAAATTTTGTAAGACCTGAAGGAACAATAGAAACACTTCTCATATTTGGAATATATTTCTCTAAATCACTAATCGTTCTTTCTAGTTCTTCTTTATCATTTACATTTTTGCATAATACAACTTGTCCGTTCATTTCAACGTCAGCTGCGTTTAATCTATCTATATATTTAAGTTTATCACCGGCAAATCTGTTATTTAGCATTTTACATCTAAGTTTAGGATTTGTAGTGTGTACAGATATATTAATTGGAGATAGATTATATCTTATTATACGGTCAACATCATTTTCATTCATATTAGTTAAAGTTATATAATTTCCCTGTAAAAATGAAAGTCTCGAGTCATCGTCTTTAAAATATAAAGTCTCTCTCATACCGGGTGGCATCTGATCAATAAAACAAAACATACATTTATTACAGCATGACCTATATTCATCCATAAGGCCGTTTTCAAATTCTAAACCTAACTCTTCATTTTCATCTTTTTCAATTTCTAATTCCCACTGTTCGCCATTACTTTTTTCTATTACAACATCTATAAATTCGTCCATACACAAAAGCTGATAATCAAATATATCAACTATTGTTGTACCATTTACTTCTAATAGGTAATCCCCTGCTTCTATTTCCATTTCTTCTGCAATAGAACCCGGAGTCACACTCTTTATTAAATGCCTGTTATTCATATGATTCTCCATTTTAGTACAAATAATAGTTATATGAAGGAAACATGATTAAGCTGATATTATTTAAGCATTAAAAATGCAGCTAAGTTTCCTCTTTTTCCATGATGCCCCCTATGAGAAAACAATTCATCTTTATTGCAGCATGTGCAAATATCTGTAGTGTAGATATTGTCATATTCAACACCCGCATCAAGAAATACCTGTTTTACACTTTCCCATAAATTTAACTGATATTTTCCATTCCCTTTATTATATAATATTTTATTATTTTTACCAAATTCGTTTATAAATTCATTTGCAACGTCTTCGCTTATCTCATAACAATCCTGGCATATTGACGGACCAATACAGCAAATTACATCTTTTGGGTTTGTACCATAATTTTCATTCATTAATTTCAATGTATTATCACCTATGCGTTTTACTGTTCCTTTCCATCCTGAATGCGACAAGCCAATTGCTTTATTAACCGGATCAAGTATATAAAGAGGAACACAATCAGCGTAATATGTTGTCAAAACAATTCCCGGAACATTTGTTATTAAACCGTCTACATCAGAATAGTCCCTGTCCTTTGTAATGCCTTTACCACAATCTTCTTTTGTAACAACTCTTACATTAGTAGTGTGTGTCTGATTTGTCGTAACTATATTTTCATATGGAAATCCGACAGCCTTAGCAAATATTTTATGATTTTTTAATACATTTTCATCTAAATCTCCCCTGTTAAATCCTAGATTCATGGATTCAAGGCAGCCTACACTTACACCACCCTGTCTTGTAGAAAATGCATTGACAACCATTCCTGTCTGTTCTAATGCATTAAAACTGATATAAGGAATTCCGTTTCCAAATTTTATACTTGTTGTTGTTCTGTTCTTTTTATTTAATATAATCATTACATTGCTCCAAATGCATTCTTAATTAATTCTATATTTTCACCTTTAATTGCTACAACATCAAAGCGATAATTTAGATTTTTGACTAACTTATTAGCCATTATATATATATTAGCACATTTAAATAACTTCTGTTGTTTTTTATAATTTATCGCTTCTAAAGCATCGCCATATTTATTATTCTCCCGATATTTCACCTCGATAAAACATAAATATTCTTTATCTTTTGCAACTATGTCTATCTCTCCACTTTTGCATGAAAAATTTCTATCAATTATTGTATAGCCATGTTCAATCAAATATTCTGTAGCTATATCTTCTTTATACCCTCCAATAATTCTCTTATTCAATATCTCTCCTTATACGGTAAGCTAATCACTTTACAAAATTAGTAATAAATGTTTCTCTATGAATAGGACAAGGGCCGAACTTCTTAATTGCCTCAATATGTTTAGCTGAACCATATCCTTTATTTGAAGCAAAATCATATTCAGGGTACAACTTATCATATTCTACCATCATCGCATCTCTGGTTACTTTCGCAATTATACTTGCAGCTGCGATAGATTTGCTTTTAGCATCACCTTTAATAATTCCAATCTGTTTAATATCTACACCCGGAATATTTACGGCATCATTTAAAAGAAGGGTTGGCTTAACTTCTAACTGACTTATTGCAGTACGCATAGCTTCATATGTTGCCTGTAAAATATTGATTTCATCTATTTGAGCAGGACTAACCATTGCAGTTTTTGCAGCAACAGCTTTTTCCATTATTTCTTCATAAAGTTCTTCTCGTTTCTTTGCAGAAAGTTGTTTTGAATCATTTAAATATAATATATCACAATCTTTAGGCAATATTACAGCTCCTGCAACTACAGGACCGGCTAATGGTCCACGACCAACTTCATCTATACCGCAGATAAATTCATAATCGCTGTATTTTCTTTCAAATTCACCCATCTTGTAGGTACGTTGCAATTCAAGTTCATACTTTTCAAGCATTTTTTGAGCTTTTGCTACAAGTTTTTTTACACCTTGTCTTTCGTCAACGTTAAATTCCATTATAAAAGAATTTAATTCTTTGACACTTAAGTTTTTTAATATATTATTTATATCACTTATACTTTTTTGTCCCATTTTATGTTCCTTACAGTCTGTCTAATGTAATTTTTCCTAATTTTCCACTTCTAAATTCTTCAAGTAAAATTGAAGATGCTTTTTCTAAGTCTAAAACATTTCCTTTTAATTTACATCCTCTTACTTCTGCTATTCCTTCTAACATCTTTAATGGATCATCATTCTTTTCTACACCAAATCTGTTAGGTATAGCATTTTCATAACTATTATTTAATATTTTTACAAATTCATATGCCATATCGCTTACATCAAGAATATTATCATTTATGGAACCGATTAACGCTAATTTAAGCCCTATAGCCTGATCTTCAAATTTAGGCCACAAAATACCCGGTGTATCTAATAATTCCAATGTTTTACTTAATTTAATCCACTGTTTTCCTTTTGTAACGCCCGGTTTATTTCCTGTTTTTGCACAATTTCTTCCGGCATATGCATTAATAAATGTAGATTTTCCTACGTTTGGGATACCAACAACCATAGCTCTTACAGGTCTGTTTTTAATTCCTCGTTTACGGTCTCTTTCAATTTTTTCTTTACACGCCTCATTAACTACATTATTTATCTCTTTAATCCCCGATTTGTTTTTAGAATTTATTTTTAGTGCATGATAACCTTTTTCTTTAAAGTATTCAATCCATTTTTCATTTTGATCATCATCAGCCAAGTCCGATTTATTAAGTAAAATCAAGCGAGCTTTATTTTTTCCTAAATCATCGATGTCCGGATTTCTACTACTTAAAGGTACTCTTGCATCTACAAGTTCAATCACTAAATCAATTAATTTTATATCTTCCTGCATCTGACGTTTTGCTTTTGTCATATGTCCCGGATACCACTGATAATCCATATTTCCTCCTTAATTATACATAAAACGTTATTGTATTTCATAAAATCATTACTAATTACTTACTTTAAAATGATATCGTATATTTAAACATTTAAATATATCTAATCTTCAAGTTTAAAAAAAGGAGTGAGTTAAATACTCGCTCCTTTTTATGGTATAATAATTATTTAACTAATTCTTTAACCTTAGCTGCCTTACCAACTCTGCTTCTGATGTAGTTAAGTTTAGCTCTTCTAACTTTACCTTTTCTAACTACTTCGATTTTGTCGATTGTAGGTGTGTGTAATGGCCAAGTCTTTTCAACACCGATACCGTTTGAATTCTTTCTTACAGTAAATGTTGCTCTTGTGCTTCCACCCTGTTTCTTAATTACTAAACCTTCGAAAACCTGAATTCTTTCACGGTTTCCTTCTTTAATCTTAGCGTATACTTTAACTGTATCACCAACATTAAAATCTGCTACGTTTTCTTTTAACTGAGCTGCCTCAATTTCTCTGATAATATCGTTCATAACTGCCTCCTTATTTCATTAGACATTCTTAATGCTATCAAAGCAACAGCGGAACATCTCCTTTTTACAGCATTTGTAATAATACCATAAGACTATATCATTTGCAAGCATTTTTTTCATTTTCTAATTTTTCAATGAATTTTATATCTTCTTTTGTTAAATTAGCTTTTTCCATCAAATCAGGACGTCTCTTAATAGTTCTGATTATCGACTGCTCTCTTCTCCATTTATCTACTTTAGCATGATCTCCCGATAAGAGAATTGGTGGTACTTTTTTATCCATAAAAGTATCAGGACGTGTATATTGCGGATACTCCAATAAATTATCATTAAACGATTCAAATTCAGCAGATACGTTATTATTCAAGACACCTGGAATAAGTCTTGAAATGGTATCTATCATTACCATCGCCGGGAGTTCGCCTCCTGTAAGGACGTAATCGCCAATAGAAACATTATCTGTAACTATCATTTCTAAAACACGTTCATCTATACCTTCGTAATGTCCACATAAAAATACCAAATCTTTTTCTTTGGCAAAATCTTCTGCCATGCTTTGGTTAAACGTCTCTCCTTGTGGAGTTAAATAAATAACCCTTGGCTTATATCCTATTTTTTCCACAACGGATTCATAACTTCTATATACAGGTCCGGGTTGCATAAGCATTCCTGCTCCTCCGCCATATGGATAATCATCAACCTGACCATGTTTATTTCCGGAAAAATCTCTTATATTTATTGCATTTAAATTTATTAACTTCTTGTCAATTGCTCTTCCTGTAATGCTTGTATTTACTCCATTTGTAATCATTTCAGGAAAAAGTGTTAATACATGATAATTCATTAGTCTAGCAATCCTTTCATGATATGCACAGTAACAATTTTGTTTTCTATGTCTAGTTTCTTGACACATTCATCAATCTTAGGAAGTAATACTTCTTTGTTGTCTAATGTTTTAACAACATAAACGTCATTAGCACCTGTCTGCATAACATCTTCTAAAACACCAAATTCGCTACCATCTTCAAGAATAACTTTTGCCCCTAATATATCTGCTATATAATATTCGCCTTTTTCAAGTTTAACTGCATTATCTCTGGAAACTAAAATATCTTTTCCTTTATAGCATTCAATATCATTTATATTGTTATACTCTTTAAATTTAAGAATAACCATATTTTTGAAAAATTTTACTGATTCTACGTTTAAATCTATATATTCTTTCCCTGTATCTAAGATGCATTTTTTTAATTTTTTAAATCTATTAATATCATCTGTTGTAGGATATACCTTTACTTCACCACGTATACCATGTGTATTTGCAATAACTCCTACCCTAAAATATTTTTCCATATATTTCCTTTCAAACAGTATCTATTAAATGTTATTTAATGTTAGATCTTAGTTATATTTTTAAATTTTTAATGATAATTAAATTAACTTTTTAAATGATTAACGGGACTGAATTCAGTCCCGTTGCACTTGTGGTTACTATATAATGTCCACTATAACTTTTTTGTCGCATTTTGAAGATGCAGCCTTAACAACAGAACGAATTGCTTTAGCAATCTTTCCCTGTTTTCCGATAATCTTTCCAACATCATCAGTTGCAACCTTCAATTCTAAAACAATAGTTTTATCTGTTTCTTTTTCAGTAACAACTACTTCGTCCGGAGAATCTACAAGTGCTTTTGCAATTGTCTCTACTAATTCTTTCATAGTTAGACCTCCTGACTATTATTTTTCAATACCGGCAATCTTAAGTAATTTTCCTACTGTTTCTGTAGGCTGAGCTCCGTTTGATAACCATTTCTTAGCTGCTTCTTCATTGAAATCAAATACGCTAGGATCTCTGTTTGGATCATATGTTCCGATTTCTTCAATAAATCTACCATCTCTTGGTGATCTTGAATCTGCCACTACAATTCTGTAGAAAGGAGCTTTCTTCTTACCCATTCTCTTTAATCTGATCTTTACTGCCATTTTACTTTCCTCCGTAAAAAATTAATTATAATTATTATTTATATATATTAAGAAAACCAATGTCTTCGTTAATATCAATATTGTATAAATTTAAATCTAGAAACCGAAAGGCATCTTAAAACCGCCTCTTCGTTTCTTCTTGCCGCCACCCATCATACCCGGCATGTTCTTCATCATTTTTTTTGCTTGGTCAAATTGTTTTACCAATTTGTTTACTTCGCTTATATCTACACCTGCACCTTTAGCAATTCTTTGTTTCCTTGACGGATTAAGAATATCAGGATTACCTCTTTCTTCCTTTGTCATGGAATAAATAATTGCTTCAATACGTCCAAGTTGTTTATCATCTGGAAGCATATCTTCTTTTATCTGACCGCCTAATCCCGGAATAAGGCTAAGCATTTCTGATAAACCACCCATATTTTTAATCTGACCCATGTATTCAAGATAATCATCAAAGGTAAATTGTGCTTTTCTAAGACGCTGTTCCATATCCTTTGCTTTTTCCTGGTCAATTGCCTGTTCAGCCTTTTCAATTAATGAAAGGACATCACCCATACCGAGAATTCTTGAAGCCATTCTATCTGGATAAAATTGTTCTAAATCAGAAAGCTTTTCACCCATACCAACATATAATATAGGTTTTCCTGTTACAGCCTTAATTGATAATGCTGCACCACCTCTTGTATCACCATCTAACTTAGTAATGATAATTCCATCAATTCCAATCTTTTCATTAAACTGGGTTGCTACATTCACTGCATCCTGACCTGTCATTGCATCAACAACAAGTACTGTCTGTGTAATGTCAATATTATCTCTAATTTCAATAAGTTCGTTCATCATGTCCTCATCAACATGTAAACGACCTGCTGTATCTAAAATAACAACATTATTGTTATTCTTTTTAGCATGTTCAATTGCTGCTCTGGCAATATCTACAGGTTTATGATTCGTTCCCATGGCAAATACCGGAACACCCTGTTTATCACCATTAATCTGCAGCTGTTCAACAGCTGCCGGTCTGTAAACGTCACAGGCAACTAATAAAGGTCTTTTTCCACTACCTTTAAGTTTTCCTGCAATCTTAGCAGTTGTTGTTGTTTTACCTGCCCCCTGAAGACCCATCATCATAATGACTGTTATTTCATTGTCAGGCAAAAGTTTAAGTTTCGTTGTTTCAGAACCCATAAGATTAGTAAGTTCTTCATTAACTATCTTTATTACCATCTGGCCCGGTGTCAAACTGTTAAGAACATCCTGCCCTATAGCCCTTTCTGTAACTGTTTTAATGAATTGTTTTACAACTTTAAAACTAACGTCAGCTTCAAGCAAAGCCATCTTAACTTCTTTAAGAGCAGCCTTAACATCATCTTCTGTCAGTCTACCCTTACCACGTAAGCCTTTAAATATGTTTTGTAATTTATCGGATAAGCTTTCAAATGCCAAGCCCTTACCTCCTATATTAATAATTCTCTAAAATCTGTCTGGCAATATTCTCTATATCTTGCATATTATTCTCATCTGCCAATTGACAAATACGTTCAACCTGTTCTTTAGTCTTTTCAAATCTGCTTACAAGATGTAACTTTTCTTCATATTCATTCAAAGTCTTATCACATCTCTTTATCAAGTCATGTACGCCTTGTCTGGAAATATTTCTCTCCTCAGCTATTTCTCCAAGACTATAGTCGTTTAAAACAACTTCTTCATATATCTCCTGCTGATGTTTAGTCAACAGTTCTCCGTAGAAATCATATAAAAGAGAACTTCTTAAAATATCTTTCATATTTACCTCTAAGTGCATCTATCTAAAATTGAAAATAAAATATATCAAAATCACACTTAGAGTATAATACAATACAAAGCAAAGGGTGTCAAGTATTTTTTCTTGACACCCTTGTGTTTTATTTTGAATTTATATTTTGCATTTTAAAATAATTTATGAATCCTTTTTGTATTTTAATCACTATCTGTTCATTATATAAAATCAATCTATATAAATAATATTAGTTATTTATAAATTTGGTCTTACTTCTTTTGGCTTATAGCCTTTCTTTTCGAGAGCTGCAATAATCCGTTTTTTATGTTCGTGACCGAAACATTCAAGAGTAACTCTAAGTTCAACGGCAGCATTTCTATTAACAGATACAAACTGATTATGTTCAAGCTTAATTACATTTCCCTGTACATCTGCGATAGTGTTTGCAACTTTACCTAATTCACCCGGCTTATCAGGAAGTAATACAGATACTGTGAATACTCTTCCTCTCTGAATTAAACCGTGCTGTAATATAGATGACATTGTAATAATATCCATATTACCACCACTGATAATAGAAACAATCTTCTTATCTTTGCATTTTAAATGCTTAAGAGCTGCAATTGTAAGCAATCCTGAATTTTCAGCAACAAGTTTATGATTTTCAACCATATCAAGAAACGCATCTATTAATTCATCATCTTCAATTGTTATGATATCATCAATATTCTTCTGGATATATGGGAATATGTTGCTACCCGGAGTTTTAACCGCTGTACCATCTGCAATAGTATTAGCACTGTCTAATGTAACAACTTTTCCTGCACTAAGTGAAGCTTTCATACACGCAGCTTCTGCCGGTTCTACACCAATTACTTTAATATTTGGATTAAGTAATTTAGCTAATGTGCTTACACCTGTTGCAAGTCCGCCACCACCGATTGGAACCAAAATATAATCTACAGTTGGAAGTTCTTTTATAATTTCCATGGCAATTGTTCCCTGACCTGTAGCTACATCTAAATCATCAAATGGATGAATAAATGTATATCCTTCCTTTTCTGCTAACTCAAGCGCATACTTACATGCATCATCATAAACATCTCCATATAATATTACATCTGCACCATAACTTTTTGTTCTATTTACCTTCATAAGAGGAGTAACAGTTGGCATAACGATTGTTGCTTTTACGCCATATAATTTGGCAGCATATGCAACCCCCTGTGCATGGTTTCCTGCTGATGCAGTAATTAAACCTTTAGCTCTTTCTTCTGGAGTTAATGTGCTTGTCTTATAATAAGCTCCTCTTACTTTATATGCACCTGTAAACTGCATATTTTCTGGTTTAATATATACCTTATTGCCTGTCTGTTCTGAAAAGTAATCACTATATATAAGATTTGTATTTAATGTTACTTTATTAACTATTTCTGAAGCTTCTTCAAATTTCTTTAAAGTTAATCCTTCGCTCATTATCTTCACTTCCTATTCTAATTATAATAATTTTTTCTTTGTAATAATACATCAACTTTCCATATTATAAAATATTTTTTTCAAATAAAATACAAAAATCAAGTTTACTTTGTAAATAACGCTGACACAAAATCATGAGAATTAAATTTCTGTAAGTCATCTATGCCTTCACCTACACCAATATATTTAACAGGAATTCCTAATTCAGCCTGAATTGCAATAGCAATTCCACCTTTTGCCGTTCCATCCATTTTTGTAAGAACAACACCTGTTATATCTGTTGCTTCCATAAATGTTTTAGCCTGTACTAAAGCATTTTGTCCTGTCGTAGCATCAAGAACGATAAGATTTTCTCTTATACATCCTGAATATTCCTTTTCAATAATTCTGTCTAATTTTTTAAGTTCTTCCATAAGATTCTTCTTATTATGAAGTCTTCCCGCAGTATCACAAAGTAGTACGTCAGCATTTTTATTTTTAGCAGATGCAATTGCATCAAACAAAACAGCTCCCGGATCTGAACCTTCATTTCCCGCTACAATATCTACATTTGAACGTCTGGCCCACTCTTTTAGCTGATCAGCTGCAGCAGCTCTAAAAGTATCAGCAGCCGCCATAACAACCTTTTTGCCATTTCCTTTTAGCTGTGCCGCAAGTTTTCCGATAGATGTAGTTTTTCCTACACCATTTACACCGATTACCATAACTACTGATTTTTCATTTTCAAAATCATATGCATTTTCTCCTAAATCCATCTGTTCTTCAATGTTTTTAATCAGCAACTCCTTGCAATCTTCAGGTTCTTTTATTTTTAACTCTTTTACCTGTTCTTTAAGTTTCTCTATTATTTCCATTGTTGTATTAACACCAATGTCACTCATAATTAAAATTTCTTCTAATTCTTCATAGAAATCGTCATCAATATGTGAAAATCCACTGAATATTGAATCTAATCCTGATACTATAGAATTTCTTGTTTTTGTAAGCCCTGATACAAGTTTTCCAAAAAAGCCTTTCTTTTCTTCCATTTACAAACTCCTTTATTTATCCAAATTTCCTTCCAATAAATCTACTGAAACTAAGGCTGATACACCTTTTTCCTGCATTGTAATACCATATAATCTATCAGCACATCCCATTGTTCCTCGTCTGTGTGTAACAACAATAAACTGTGTATTTTCTGTAAGTTTATGCAAATATTCCGCAAATCTGATTACATTTGAACCATCTAATGCAGCTTCAATTTCGTCAAGAAGACAGAATGGAGATGGCTTTAAATTCTGAATTGCAAACAAAAGGCAAATTGCCGTAAGTGCTTTTTCTCCACCTGAAAGCTGCATCATATTTTGAAGTTTCTTTCCAGGCGGTTGTGAAATAATATTAATTCCTGCATCAAGAATATCATCTGCTTCAGTAAGTTCAATAACTCCTGCACCACCACCAAATAATTCCTTGAATACCTTATCAAATTCAACCTGAATTTCAGCAAATTTTTCTTTAAACTGTTTTCGCATGCCGACTTCTAATTCGTCAATAATTTTCAAAAGATTTTCTTTTGCACGCATTAAGTCTTCATGCTGTTCTTTCATAAACTGATATCTTTCGTTTATTTCCTTAAACTCTTCAATAGCATTTACATTTACGTCTCCTAACTCTTTAATCTGACGTTTTAAATTGGCAATGCTATTTCTAAGTTCTGCTTTATCATTTAGACTTTCATCTCTAAGTTCAACAGCATTTCTATATGTGATTTCATACTCGTTCCACATATAATTAATTTTTGTCTCATTCTTTTCCTGTAAATTTTCTTTTTGGCTGTTAAGTCTGTAAATTTCTTTATCTAATTGTGTTATTCTTGAAGAAAGTTCTTCTCTCTTATCGAAAAATTCTTTATGATCTTTATTCTGCTTTTCCTTAGCATTTTTAAGGTCTTCAATTTCTAAATTAAGCTTTTCAATAAGTTTACGTCCTTCTTCGATTTCCTTTGTTATGCCATCAATAGTTTCAATTCTAGCTGAAATCTCATTGTTGTTTTCACTTGAATTGTTTTTAATCTGTTCCAATTCATTCTTTAAATCTGAAATCTGATTATTGCTATTTTGAATCTTTTCGCATAAAAATTCATGCTTTTGCTTTAAACTTGAAATTTCAATATTAATCTCTTCTAACAACGACGTTTTTTCAACAAGCTTTGCATTTATAGAATCCATATTATTACTTTTTTGTTTAATAAGTTCTTCTAATTCGGAATTTCTATCTTCAACATTAGTAAGTTCTTTGTTAAGTTCTAAACTATTATTATTGATATTTCCGATTTCAGATGCAATATTTCCACTTTCAGCAGTATATTCCTGATATTCTGTATCAATGTTATTCTTTCTGTCTTTAGCTTGTTTTAAATTCAACTCCAATGTGTTTTTTGCAATGTTCTGTTCCTGAAGTGCCTTATTAATTTTATCAAGTTCATCATTTAAAACACTTGTTTTACTTCTATTTTCTATTAAATTCTTATCAAGATTTTCTTTTTCATTCTTAAGGTCTTTTAATTTATTCTCAAGTTCTTCTATTTCTCTTCTTCTTCCTAACAGGTTGCTGTTATTTTTGAATGCACCACCCGAAATAGAACCACCAATATTTAAATATTCACCTTCTAAAGTTACAATTCTTAAAGAATATCTATATTTACGTTCTAGTGCAATCGCGTTATCAATCGTGTCTACAACTACGACTTTTCCTAACAAATATTTAGTTACGCCTTCGTATTCTTTTTTTATTTCAACTAAATCACATGCAAGACCTAAAACACCTTTATCAGAAAATACATCTTCATTATTAAAGCCCGTTTTCTTAGTCATACTACTCAAAGGTAAAAATGTAGCTCGACCATATTTATTTTTCTTTAAATATTCAATTATTTCCTTAGCTGTTGTTTCTGTATCAGTTACTATATTCTGAATATTTCCGCCTAAAGCTGTTTCAATTGCAACTTCATACTTCTTTTCAACTTTAATAATGTCAGCAACAACACCAATAATACCTTTCTTGTTTTCCTTTAATTCCATTACTTTTTTGATACTATTTCCATAGCCTTCATATCTTTCAGTAATGTTTTTTAAAGCTTCGAGATTTGATTTTGACTTATGATATCTTTCCTGGTTTTCAGATATTGACTTTGTTATTTTAGAATTTTCTACTCTTAAATCATTTAAGTCATTTCTATATTCTGAAACAGTTTTGTTTAATTCATCGATTAAATCGTTTACTTTATCTAACTCAGCTTTAAGTTTTTCTATTTTGCTTTCCTGATTTTCCTTTTCGCTTTGAAATTCTATAAGTTTTTGATTAAGTTGAGATTTTCTTATATTAATCTGTTCAAGCAATGTATCACATCTTTGCAATTTTGATTTAATCATTGACTTAGAATTTAATATTTCGATAATCTCGGCTTTATGCTCTGCAATTTCTTTATCAAAATTCTCAATTTCTTCTTTAATAACAGAAATATCAGTCGTTATTTCTGACTGCGATTTAATAGTTTCCTGAATTACATTTTCATTATCGTCTTTTTCTTTACATAATTCAGTCAAATTCTTTTCCTTTTTGGCTATATCTGAAGAAATAGCATTTACTCTTGTTGCAATAAACTCTTCGTTGTTTTTAGCTGAATTAATCTGTTCTTTAAGAACAAGAATTCTTCCTTCTAATTTTTCAATTTTAAGAACAGTATCTGTTGACATTGTTTTTTTGGCTTCAATTGAATTGTTTATTTCTTCCAAATCTGCTTCTAACTTAGTATACTGCTTCTTTATATTTTCAAATTCTTCATTTGAGGAATTCATGTCCGATGTTGCTATTTCAAGTTTTTTGTCTAAATCAGACAATCTGTTTTTAATATCTTCCATTTCGACTAAAAACATATTTACATCATATTTCTTTAAATCATCTTTAAAAAGTAAATATTTTTTAGCCTTTTCGCATTGTTTCTCTAATGGACCAACCTGGCGTTCAAGTTCTGCTAATATATCCTGAACTCTGACAAGATTCTGATTCTCATCGTCTAATTTCTTTAAAGCCTGATTCTTTCTTCTTTTAAATTTAACAATACCGGCTGCTTCATCGAATAATTCTCTTCTTTCTTCAGGTTTTCCACTTAAGATCTGATCAATCTGACCCTGCCCAATAATAGAATAACCTTCCTTACCAATACCTGTATCATAAAAAAGTTCATTTACATCTTTAAGTCTAACCTGAGTTCCATTAATCATATATTCACTTTCACCGGATCTGAATAATCTTCTTGAAACAGTTACTTCTTCATAATCAACATCTAATTTATGGTCAGAATTATCCAATGTAATTGCTACATAAGCGAATCCTAACGGTTTTCTGTTTTCAGTTCCGGCAAATATTACATCTTCCATCTTAGATCCACGAAGCTGTTTTACCTTCTGTTCACCAAGAACCCATCTCACAGCATCAGCAACATTACTTTTTCCTGAGCCATTTGGTCCAACAATTCCAGTTATACCATTATGAAATTCAAATTTAATTTTATTTGCAAATGATTTAAAACCATGTATTTCAATACTTTTTAAGTACATATTATTTCCTCTTATCCATAGATTTAAGCGCGACATATGCTGCCTGTTGTTCTGCAGCCTTCTTTGTTCTTCCTATGCCCTCACCTATAACTTGTTCTCCAAGCAATACCTGTGCAGTATAACTCTTATCATGATCAGGTCCTATTTCGTCTATTATTTTATATGACACTTTGCCAGCCTTAATCATATCTACTCTTTCCTGCAAAATTGTCTTACTATCAAAAAACAATTTTTTATTTTCAATGTCATTTAGCACAAATTTAAGCACAAACTCTTTAGCTTTGTCAAAACCACCATCTAAAAATATAGCTCCTATTAGTGCTTCTAATGCGTCTGATGTTACTGAATCACGATTTCTTCCTCCTGATTCATCTTCACCTTTTCCAAGATATAAAAAATCTCCAAGATTAATTTCTTTAGCATCTCTTGCAAGAGTGCCTTCACATACAAGACTTGCTCTAAGTCGTGTCATTTTTCCTTCCGGCATTTCATAATTCAAAAATAAAAACTCACTAGATACAAGTTCTAAAACAGCATCACCAAGAAACTCAAGTCTTTCATTGTCTTTAACTTTTCTATTTTTATGCTCATTAGCATATGATGTATGAGTTAAAGCATTAACTAATAACTTTTTATTATCAAATTCATATCCGATTACACTTTCTAATTTTTCATAATCTGAATTCATATTAACTCCTTTTTACACACAAAAGAAAAGGCTAATATCATTTTAGAGTGATATTGCACCTTTTCTAATGTACTTAAATAATTTTCATAGTCAAATATTATTTATTCATAACCTTTTTTATTGCTTCAAAAGCATCTCCGACTGTAACAATATTTTCAGCTCCGTTAGTTGGAATCTTAATATTAAATTCATCTTCAATGCTCATAATTATTTCTAAAACATCTAAAGAATCTGCACCTAAATCATCTGCAAATTTTGATTCCGGTGTGATTGTGCTTTCATCAATATCCAATACACTTGCTACTGCTTTATAAAGTCTTTCGATTTCCATTTTTAATTCTCCTTTTTAACTGCTAATTTTTTTGATATTTTATCATTTATATTCATTTCTTTTAAAGAAATGCACTGAATGATAGAGTTTTTCACTTCTATGGCCTTTGAATTTCCATGAGTCTTAACAACTAATCCTTTCAATCCAAGTAAAGGTGCTCCACCATACTGATCCATCTGAAATGTTTTCAAAGTTTCTTTCAATTCTTTTTTTATAAGTAATGCACCGATTTTAGTTTTCAAACTTGTCATTAAAGTTCCTTTAACTTTCTTTAAAAGAACTCCACCAACACCTTCATACATTTTTAAAATAACATTTCCAACAAATGCATCACATACAACTACATCAGCTTTTCCTTCAGGAATTTCTCTTGCTTCAATATTGCCAATAAAATTAATACCTTCAAGATTACTTAACAACTGATACGTTTCTTTAGCAAGGTTATTTCCTTTTTCTTCTTCAGCACCAATATTTACTAAACCTACTTTTGGATTTTTAACCTTGCAAATATTTTCCATATATATAGAACCCATCTGTGCAAACTGAACTAGGTTAGAAGGCTTAGCATCAACATTAGCCCCACAGTCAATCAAAAGTGCTCCGCCTTTTTCCGTTGGAATAAGAGGTGCAAGAGGTGGTCTTTCAACTCCCTTAATTCGACCTACAATTACATGTCCTCCAACTAAAGTGGCTCCGGTACTTCCTGCTGATACAAGAGCATCGCATTCTCCATGTTTTACCATATACATACATTTAACAAGAGAGGAATCTTTTTTCGTTCTAATAGCTACTACCGGAGGTTCTCCTGTTTCAATAACTTCTGTAGCATTTACAACTTCAACTCTAGTCTTGTCATAATCATATTTCTCGAGTTCTCTGTTAACATCTTCCTGTCTTCCTACCATTTTAAGAAAAACATCTTTATTTTCTTTTAACGCTTCAATACCGCCTTTTACAATTTCACCAGGTGCGTTATCTCCGCCCATACAATCTAATGCAACTATTGTCTGTGACATAATTATTTCCTCCTTAAGCACATAAAATAACTATACTAAAATTATGTTTTAAAATCAAGCAAACTTGAATAAGACAACATAAAAATAAGGCTTCGCAGATATAAATATCCGCAAAGCCTTATTTTAACGCTTTCTCGTGCATAAACACGGACCATCCTAATTAGTCAACTGAAACGATTTCTTTCTTGTTGTATGATCCACATGCCTTGCAAACTCTGTGAGGCATCATTAAAGCTCCACATTTGCTACACTTTACAAGACCAGGAACTGACATTTTCCAGTTAGCTCTTCTCTTATCTCTTCTTCCTTTAGAAGATTTATTCTTTGGACAGATAGACATGGTTTACACCTCCTTAAAATGATTAAATACATCTAATATTTTCGACATTCTCGGATCTGGTACCGCAGTATCGCAGTCGCAGAATCCTTTATTGAGATTAGCGCCGCATCTATTGCAAATTCCCTTACAATCTTCTTTGCAGAGAACCTTCATCGGTAAGTTAACCAGAATCTCATTGAATACAAAAACCTCAGTATCAAAGACTGTTCCTTCAAGATAATTTTCCTCATCTAAATCGGCAATCTTCTCTTCTGCTGTTTTATTCATATCCATATCTTTGGTTGAATCAATATTTATTGTAAATGTGACCGGTTCAAGACATCTGAAACAAGGTGCTTCTATAATAACATTCCCAGTGCATTTAACATTGATATGTTTCTTTCCGGCGTTTGTAAATACAAACTTTACATCACTGTCAGTTATCTTATATTCAAACTTAGCAGCTAGAAATTTCTCCCTTTCAACTTTAGTCTGAACTTTTTTAGTTCCTTCTTCTTTCTGTAATATCTCTATCAAATCAATTAACATAACTTGTTTCTCCCTAAAGACACCTTTACAATTATACATATATGGTATATTTTTGTCAAACACTTTTTTTATTTAATTATTTTGTGATTTGTTTACCAAATATGTTTATCATAGTTTCACAAAAATTTTCACTCAAAAGCAATCAGCTATTATCTGTCTTATGATAAAAGTTCTAGAGTTTCTCTTGCTATTGCTAATTCTTCATTTGTTGGAATTACAAATACTTTTACTTTTGAATCAGGAGTTGAAATCATAATTTCTTCTCTTCTCTTTTCATTAGCCTTTTCGTCAAGAGACACACCTAAATATCCTAATTGTTCGCAAACCATCTTTCTTACAGCCTGATTATTTTCACCTACGCCTGCCGTAAATGCAATAGCATCAACACCATTCATTTCAGCTACATAAGCGCCAACAAATCTAACTACTGTATTTGCAAATACTTCTAATGCATTCTTTGCTACTTCATTTCCTTCTTCAATAGCCTTTGTTATATCTCTAAAATCACTTGATACTTCTGATAAACCTAAAACACCTGATTTTTTATTTAAAACATTAAGTACTTCTTTAACATTCATGTTTTCTTTTTCTGAAATAACTTCAACGATGCTTGGGTCAATATCTCCTGAACGTGTTCCCATAGCAACTCCTGCTAACGGAGTAAGACCCATACTTGTATCTATAGATTTACCATTTTCAACTGCGCATATACTTGCACCATTTCCTAAATGACAGACAATAGTCTTTAATTTATCATATGGCGTATCCATAATCTGAGCGACTCTCTTTGAAACATAACTATGAGATGTTCCATGGAATCCATATCTTCTTATCTTATATTTTTTATAATATTCATATGGAATAGGATACAAATAAGCTTTAGGAGGCATTGTCTGATGAAATGCTGTATCAAACACGACAACATTAGGTGTATCAGGCATTGCATTAATACAAGCTTTGATTCCTATTATATTAGCCGGGTTATGAAGAGGTGCCAAATCATTACATTCTTCAATCTTCTTAATAACTTCATCCGTGACAATAGTTGATTTTGAAAAATATTCTCCACCATGTACAACTCTATGACCAACTGCTCCAACTTCACTTAAATCTTTAATAACTCCTGTTTCTTTATTAAGTAATGAATCTATAACAATTTTAATAGCTTCATTATGTGTTGGCATTGAAACTTCTTTTTCCTGTTCTTCACCATTGTATGGTTCATATTCAATCTTACTTCCATCAATACCAATTCTTTCACACAATCCTTTTGCTAACACTTTCTCACTTACAGAATCAATTAATTGAAACTTTAATGATGAACTGCCACAATTAATTACTAAAACGTTCATTATTCCTCCTATTCCTGTCCTGCCTGAACCGCCGTGATTGCAACAACACCTACAATATCTTTTGCACTACAGCCTCTTGAAAGGTCATTTATAGGTTTTGCTATACCCTGGCACAATGGTCCATAAGCTTCTGCCTGTCCTAATCTCTGAACTAATTTATATCCAATATTTCCTGCATCTAAATCAGGGAATACTAAAACATTTGCTCTTCCGGCGACTTCACTATCCGGTGCTTTCAACGCTGCTACTTCAGGTACTACAGCTGCATCAGTCTGCAATTCTCCATCTATTAAAAATTGAGGATATTCTTTCTTTGCAATCTTTGTAGCTTCTACAACCTTATCAACATCAGGGTGAGCTGCACTTCCATATGTTGAATGAGAAAGCATTGCAACTCTTGCCTTTTCACCTACTAAATATTCAAATGACTCAGCACTGCTTGCTGCTATATCTGCTAATTCTGCTGATGTTGGATTCTGATTCAAACCACAATCACCCATTACAAATACACCATTTGCTCCTAATTCTTTATTAGGCACGCACATAACAAAGAAAGCTGACACTAATTTTGTGCCAGGTTTACTTTTTATAATCTGTAAAGCAGGTCTTAATGTATTAGCTGAGGAATGGCATGCTCCTGAAACAACGCCATCTCCATCTCCGCATTTTAACATCATACACGCAAAGAACATATAATCAGATGTCAAAATACCCAATGCCTGTTCTCTTGTCATTCCTTTTGCTTTTCTCAACTGAAAAAACCCTTCTACATATTCGGGTGTTTTTTCGCAAGTTCTCGGATTAATAATAGTTGCTTTTGATACGTCAGCACCGTCACTGTTTTCTTCAACTTCTTCCGGTGTTGCTAAAATAATTAAATCTGCAAACCCCTCTTTTAATATCTGCTCTGCAGCCTTATACGTTCTTTTGTCCATACCTTCTGGCAAAATAATTGTCTTTTTATTATTTTTTGCTTTTTCTTTCACTGACTCAATAAAATCCATCTATTTTCTCCTTTTTGTAAACTTCTAACATTATAACGTATATGGCTAATTTTCACAACAGAACATTCAATTTTTAGTATAATTTATTTAACAGTTTACATATTAAATAAAACAGTGATAAAATATTTAATAAATTAAGTTAGAAGGAATAAATTATATGAAAACTATAGGCATAATTGCTGAATTTAATCCATTTCACAATGGGCACGCATATTTAATAAAAAAAGCAAAAGAATTCACCGGAGCTGATCGTGTAATTGTAATAATGAGCGGAAATTTCGTTCAACGTGGCTGTCCTGCAATAATAAACAAATACGACCGCACTTTACATGCATTAGAAAATGGTTGTGACTGTGTTTTTGAATTACCCCCTGTATTTTCTACTGCTAGTGCTGAAACTTTCGCTAAAGCGAGTGTATATTTTCTCCATAATTTAAATTGTATCAATTATTTATGCTTTGGATGTGAAGACAACAATCTTGACTTACTAAAGTCGATTGCATCAATATTACATGATGAACCGGATGAATACAAAGCATCTTTAGCTTTGCATTTAAAAAGTGGAAATAATTACCCTGTTGCAAGACAAAAAGCATTAACTGATTATCTAATGTCAATCGATGTCAATTCGAACATAGCAGACGTTTTATCAAAACCTAACAATATATTAGCAATTGAATATATAAAGGCTTTAATCGAGTTAAATTCTCCAATAGTGCCTGTTGGAATTAACAGAGAAGGCTCAGGTTACAATTCAACATCACTTAACAGCTCATTTGCTTCAGCGAGTGGAATCAGAGAAGCTTTTACAAATGATGTAGCTTTAGACTCTATTGCAAATCACCTTCCAAAGGTTGCATTTTCATCTTTATTAAATGAAAAAGAGCAAAACTCTTTGATTACATTAAATGATTTTTCGAGTATGTTAGGACTTACACTCTTAAATAATGATTCATTTGATAAATTCAACGATATAAATACAGATTTATCAAACAGAATACTAAATGAAAGAGCAAACTTTTACAGTTTTGAATCATTTATAGAAAAATTACAAAGTAAGAACTATACTTACTCAAGAATATCAAGGACATTAATGCATATTATGCTTAATATTCATTCAGAAGATATAGATTTTTATAAAAGAATTGGCTATTTACCGGTTGGTCGATTATTAGGATTTAAGAAATCCTCTTCAGATATACTTAAACATATCAAAGAAAACAGTAATGTCGATATAATTTCAAAATTATCAATCTATTACAAAACATCAACAGGAGATATTAAAAAGCTTTTAGATAATTGGCTTTATTGTGATTCAATTTACAGATTAGTTTATATGAATAAATCCGGAAAATATATGCCAACAGAATTTAATTATAAAATTATAATTATTTAGTTTCTAAAAAACATAGTTCTAGGCTTTAATTAGAGCAAAGTTTAGAACCTTTATATTTTTATGAAACGGTATAAAAAACTTCCCTAAACATCAAATAACGATATTTAGGGAAGTTTTTTTATAATATAATAACGCTAACGCAATATATTAGAATTAATTTAGTTTTTAAAACTATGAATTGGTGCTGGAATTCTTCCTGTTCTGTTTACAAAAGCATCACAAGAGAACTGGCTAACCGGCATAATAGGTGCATATCCTAATAATCCACCAAATTCTACCATTTCACCAACACCCTTTCCAATTACAGGAATAACTCTTACAGCTGTCGTTTTCTGGTTAATCATTCCGATTGCTGATTCATCAGCGATAATTCCGGCAATTGTAGTTGATTTTGTATCCCCGGGTATTGCAATCATATCTAAACCAACTGAACATACGCATGTCATAGCCTCTAATTTTTCTATTGAAAGTGCTCCTTCTTTTACTGCGTCAATCATTCCCTGGTCTTCACTTACAGGGATAAACGCACCACTTAAACCACCGACATATGAAGATGCCATAACGCCACCTTTTTTAACCTGATCATTTAATAATGCTAATGCTGCAGTTGTTCCCGGAGCTCCGGCTCTTTGCAATCCAATTTCTTCTAATATATCAGCTACACTATCACCAATCGCAGGTGTAGGGGCTAAAGACAAATCAACAATACCAAATGGTACATTGAGTCTCTTAGAAGCTTCTTCTGCAACTAACTGACCCACTCTTGTTACTTTAAAAGCAGTCTTTTTAATTGTATCGCATAATACTTCAAAGTCTGCTCCACGAACTTTCTTTAATGCATGTCTTACAACACCAGGTCCACTTACACCGACATTAATTATGGCATCAGCTTCTGTAACACCATGAAATGCTCCAGCCATAAATGGATTATCATCCGGTGCATTACAAAATACAACTAATTTTGCACAACCAAGAGAATCCTGTTCTTTTGTATATTCTGCAGTTTCAAGAACAATTTCACCCATAAGTCTGACAGCATCCATATTAATTCCTGTTTTTGTAGAGCCAACATTAACTGAACTGCATACCCTTTCTGTCTCTGCTAGTGCTTTAGGAATTGAACGAATCAAATTTTCTTCTGCCGGTGTCATACCTTTAGATACCAAAGCTGAATATCCACCTAAAAAGTTAACTCCAACTTCCTTTGCTACTTTATCAAGTGTTTTTGCAATTGTAACAAAATCATCAGGAGTTTTACATGCGCTACCACCAATCAATGAAATAGGAGTAACTGAAATTCTTTTATTTACAATAGGAATTCCAAATTCCTTTGCAATGTCATCACCTGTTTTTACTAAATCTGATGTATATTTTTTAATTTTGTTATATATATTATTATTTAATGTCTCTAAATCATCACTAATACAATCTAACAAACTGATTCCCATAGTGATTGTTCTTACATCAAGATTGTAATTTTCAATCATTTTGTTAGTTTCTTTTACTTCAAATAAATTAATCATGATTCCTCCATTAAATTCTATGCATACTATTAAAAATGTCTTCGTGCTGCATCTTTATTGAAACGCCAATATCATCACCTATTTTTTCAAGATCATCTGCAAGTTTATCTGCAGGCTGGCTGGCATTATTACAATCTACAATCATCATCATATTAAAATAATCCTGTACAATTGTCTGTGAAATGTCAAGAATATTTACAGAATTATCTGCTAAATATGTACATACCTTTGCAATAATACCTACTGTATCTTTTCCCACAACAGTAATAATAGTTTTTTTCATTTTATGCCTCCTAAATTAAAATTCAATATGGCAAGAAGGTTCAGTTCTACTTGCCACCTGTATACTGATATCATCAGCACAATAATTACCATCAGCCATATTTATTTCATTTCTGATTGTTTCATATGCCAATTCAGGCAAATTATTTTCTTTACTTAAATGACCAAGAATTACTTTCTTAAGTCTGTCAGATATAATTTCATTTAACAAATTGCCACATGTCTCATTTGATAAATGACCTTTATTTCCCCATATACGTCTTTTAAGTGCATATGGATAAGGACCTATCTGTAACATATTAATATCATGATTTGATTCAATTAATACTGCATCAAGTCCTTTTAAATTACCAATTATGTAATCATCATACATCCCCATATCTGTCGCCACGGCCATTGATTTTCCATCAGAATCAAATCTGTATGCAACCGGTTGTGTCGCATCATGCGATATAGAAAATGGAGTAACTAATGTACTTCCCATATAAAAATCTTTATTTTCTTCAATTTCATTAAACAAATTCCTATCAATCGTTCCAACCTTACTGTCTTCAAGTATCTTTGATATGGTTCCTTTTGTAGCATATATTGGAATATGATATTTTCTCGATACAACGCCTAATCCGGAAATATGGTCAGAATGTTCATGTGTTATAAGTATACCATTCACTTCTTCTAAACTGCTTCCGCATTCACTCATACCTTCTTCAATTCTTTTTTTACTTATCCCAGCATCTACAAGTAATTTTACATCGTTATTTTCATACAAAAGACAATTTCCCTTGCTGCCACTGGCTATAGAACTAAATTTCATAGCAATCCTCTTCTTTTGAAATCTTCTTTGTACATTCTATTGTATTTTTATATATATTTCAAGTTCTATTTCATTCCTTTAAACTATATAATAAATAAAAAAATGAAAAAAAGCTTTGTAAAATATTTTGAATTAATTTGTTGTCTGCTTTGTATCTTATTTATCATTCTACTTCCAAAAGAAACTATCTTAGGCGTGAAAACAGGCATCAATCTTGTATTATACTCAATGATTCCTTCGTTGCTGCCGTTTATTTTAATCATCAACATTCTTATAAAAAAAAAAACTATGTAATATTATTTCCAAATTCTTTTATCCAATATTAAAACACTTTTTTAAGGCAAGCCAATTTAGTTCATTTATTATAATATGTGGATTTTTAAGTGGATATCCTTTAGGGTGTAAAACAATATTCGAAGGATTAAAAAACAATCTAATTTCCGAAGACGAGGCAAAAAAACTATTAACATTCTGTAATAACCCAAGCATTTCTTATGTAATTAACTACGTATCATATCTTTGCCTCGATTCTTATTTTAAAAATTCAATAGTTATAATGTTTATTTTTTTGCCACCTATAATTACAGGTATAATTAATTCTCATTTATTTTTTAGCAAACAACAAGTCAACATATGTAATACTGACAATAATTCATCCATTTCAGTGCTAAACAACACGGTTTCATCTTTAATTAAAATTGGAATGTACATAATCATATTCACAACTATAAATGCATGGCTTTCTATTTTTATAAGCAACAATAATATACCATTAAATATTATTACTTCGTTTATGGAAATAATATCCGGTTCAAAATATGTAAGTCAATTATCGCTTTCAACTATACACAAATTATTTACCTTATGTATTTTTTCTATTACAGGTGGAATATGCATTTTTATTCAATCCATATCTTTTCTTCCTAGTAAATCATACATAAAATATTATATTATCGGAAAAATTGAATCACTTTTAATATTTTGTATATTGTTTTATATATATTTCAATTACAAAACCATTTTTAATTTCATAATAAGTTTACTATAAATCAATTTAAGCACTTTATTTTTAACAGATAGTATTTATTTAACAATGTAATTTATAGATTCAAATAAATTTTTATATTAATCATAAAAATCTTAGTTTTCTCTCTTCCTTGTCTTAAAGAATTTTTACTTATTAAAAAGCAGGCAAATTATCGCTTTGATAGCGAAAACATTGCCTGTTTTTTTACATTTTTATTATATTATTTATCTAAATCAACTGTATAATCATCAACGTCATCTGCAACTTCAGGAGCCTGTGGTTCAGGTTCTTCACCACTTAATTCTCTTCTGCTTTCAACAACAACATCTAATGAACCATTTAATGCATTCATCATTGTATCCTGAATATTCTGGAAATTATTCATGCCTGTTGTAAGAATTCCCTGAACATTATTTAAGATATCATCTGTGTACTGCATTGCATTCATTCTTACAGAATTAGCTTCATTTGTAGCAGAATCCAACATTTCCTGTGCCTGTTTCTGAGCACTTTCAATTATTGAATTAGCTTCTTTATATGCCTGTTGCATAATTTCATGCTCGCTAACTAACTGATTAATATGTGCTGTTGCTTCAGCAACCATATTTTCAGCTCTTTCTTTAGCGTCATTTAAAATAGCATCTTTATTTGCAATTATCTTCTGATATTTTTTAATTTCATCAGGTGTTCTAAGTCTTAATTCAGCTAACATTTCATCTATTTCATCTTTGTTAACCATAATTACTGATGAAGACAATGGCTTAAATTTACATCCATCAATATATTCTTCAATTTCTGTAATGATTTGTTCAATCTTGCTCATCTTATCTATCTCCTTTATTTTTCATTAATTTATTCTTTACTTCTATTACGACATTTGGTGGAACAAATTTACTAATATCTGCTCCGAAATATGCAGCTTCCTTAACTGTACTCGAGCTAAGATACGCATACTCCAAACTTGTTGTAAAAAATATTGTATCTACTTCATTATTTAAAACACTGTTCGTCTGCGACATCTGAAGTTCATATTCAAAATCTGTAACCGCACGTAAACCTCTTACGATTAGTTGTGCATCAACTTTTTTTGCGAAGTCAACCAACAGACCCTCAAATGACATAACCTTAACATTTGGCAAGTCCGATACAGCATCATTTAACATTTTAACACGATTTTCTACAGAAAACAACGGCGTTTTTGATTTATTATTCAATACTCCGACAATTAACTCGTCTACTATTTTAGATGCTCTTTTAATTACGTCTAAATGTCCATATGTAACAGGATCAAAACTTCCCGGATAAATTGCTCTTACCATACTATTCACCACACAATTGTATAAAAACATGTTTATTTGTTTTATACACCTTTTCTTTAATTATTTTATAACCCATGTCTTCTAAATAATCAAACTCTGTTTCATTAGAAGCTTCTACAATAATAATGCTTTCATTCGAAATTAAGTTGGACTCTTTAAGATAATTCAATACATCTTTTTCAAACAAATGATTATATGGTGGATCCATAAATACAATATCAAAATGTTCACCGACATTATCTAATTGTTTTATAGCACTTTCTACTGTTGTAAACATAACCTTCGAAACATCTTCAAGTTTTGTATATTTTAAATTATACATTATACAATCGTATGCCCGCCTGTTATTTTCTACCAAAACACATTTTTTTGCTCCTCTGCTTGCAGCTTCAATTCCAATTCCACCACTTCCACTAAACAAGTCTAAGAAATAACATCCTGGAACGCAATTATTTATTACATTAAACATCGTTTCTTTTGTTCTATCCTGTGTTGGTCTTGTATTCATTCCTTCAATTGTTTTCAATTGCAATCTTCTTGCTTTTCCCGCAATTACTCTCATATCATCTCCAAAGCCAAAATCTTATATCTTTCTTAAACCTCTATTATAATAATACCGTTCATAGCTTTTTGCAAATAAATTTTTCTTTTTATTTTGTTAAGCATTTGTTACATATTTACTACAACTGAGTAAGAAAGAAAAAAGAGTAGGAAAACCTACCCTTTTTTCTTATATATTATTTATAAATTATTCTTCAACTGTATCTTCTGCTTCATCAGCTACAACTTCATCATCATCTGGAAGTAAAGCCTTAATGCTTAAGCTGATTTTCTTGTTTTCTTCATCAAAGTCAACAATCTTAGCTTCGATTTCTTCACCAATCTTTAAAACATCAGATGGTTTTTCAACATGCTGCTTAGCAATCTGAGATACATGAAGAAGTGCATCTACACCTGGTTCAAGTTCAACGAATGCACCAAAGTCTGTCATTCTTGCAACTTTACCTGTAACAATTGCTCCTACTGCATATTTTTCTTCAGCATTAGCCCATGGATTTGTGTTTTCAAATTTAAGACTTAATGCAATCTTATCGCCATTAATTTCTTTAATGAATGTTGTAACCTTATCGCCTACTTTGAAAAGCTTTCTTGGATTACCAACACGTCCCCATGACATTTCAGAGATATGTAATAAGCCGTCAGCTCCACCTATATCAACAAATGCACCAAAATCAGTTACATTCTTTACAACACCTTCAACAGTCATTCCAACTTCAATCTTAGCGAATAAAGCATCTTTTGCTGCTTTCTTTTCAGCTACGATAAGCTGTTTTCTGTCACCAATAATTCTTCTCTTCTTAGGATTGAACTCGATAATAACAAATTCAATTTCCTGTCCTTCATATTTTGTTAAATCTCTTTCAAAAGTATCAGATACTAAGCTTGCAGGAATGAATACTCTTGATTCTTCAACAGCAACATTTAAACCACCGCTTAAAACCTGAACTACAGGAGCCTTAAGAACTTCCTTATTTTCAAAAGCTTCTTCTAATTTCTTGTTTACTTTTTCAGCTGCAAGTCTCTTATAAGTAACTGCAACCTGACCTTCACCATCATTAACCTTAAGTACTTTAACTGTCATTACATCACCTACAGAAATTACAGTTGTTAAGTCTGTTGGGTTATTTGAATACTCGTTACGTGTAAGAATTCCATCTGACTTGTATCCGATATTGAGAACTGCTTCGTCCTCTTTAACGCTGATAACAGTACCTTCAACGATCTCTCCTGTATGAATTGTTTTTAATGATTCTTCCAACATTTGTTCAAAACTCATTTCTGACATATAGTATGAACCTCCTCTATTATATTGTTTGGGGTGGAAGCCCCCGCTGTAATACCTATAGACTCTATTGTTTTTAATTCACACAAGTCCAGATCTTCTACAGTCTGTATATAATAAGTGTTTTTGCACTCATTTTTGCATATTTCATATAGTTTCTGTGTGTTCGAGCTGTGCTTTCCGCCAATAACAATCATGGCATCAACACTTGAAGAGACCTTTCTGGCCTCAACTTGTCTTAAGTGAGTCGCATTACATATTGTATTCACAACATTTATATAATAACCTTTTTTTTCTATAATTTCAACTAAATATTGAAATTTATTGTAATTAAATGTCGTCTGACTAACTATACATATTTCTTTATCTAGTGGAATATTTAATTTATTTATGTCTTCTTCAGAATTAACTACATAACTTTTTCCATTAACCCATCCTTTTATGCCTTCTACCTCAGGATGTATATCATTTCCAACAATAACTATAATTTTGCCATTTGAGCTTTCTTTCTCAACAATTTTATGAATTTTTTTAACAAATGGACATGTAACATCTATAATATTCATTCCCATTTCTTCTATTTTCGTATATACATCTTTAGATACTCCATGTGAACGTATAATTACTGTCCCAATTTCTTTTTTTGACAGTTCTTCTAATGAATTCACAACTTTTATACCTTTTTGTTCCAAGTCCTCAACAACCTGTTCATTATGGATAATCGGGCCATAAGTATATATAGGTTTATCACTCTTACTTGCTTCTTCATATGCTCTGTTTACAGCTCTTTCTACTCCAAAGCAAAATCCTGCATTTTTAGCAACAGTTACTTTCATTGCTACCTCTCATTTTTTAATTTAATAATTTCTTTCACTACTTCATCAATTGACATGTTTGAAGAGTCTACCAAAACAGCATCCTCAGCCTGAGTAAGTGGGGAAATTTCTCTATGCATATCTCTATAGTCTCTATCAATTATATCTTTTTCTACTGTATCAATATCACAATTTACACCTTTTTCAACAAGTTCTTTGCATCGTCTTTCTGCTCTTGTTCTTGAACTTGCAGTAAGATAAATTTTTAAATCTGCATTCGGTAAAACTGCCGTTCCAATATCTCTTCCATCCATAACAACATCATTTTTTGCAGCAAGCTCTCTCTGCATTTCAACCATGTTTTCTCTTACTTTTTCATATACTGCTATAGCAGATGTCATATTGCCAATCTCTTCGCGTCTTATTTCTAAACTAACATCTTCTCCATTCAAATATACTTTCTGTGTTCCGTTATCATATCCTAATGTAACTTCAATATCATCAAGTTTTGCAATTACTTTTTCAGATTCATCTGCTTTAATTCCTGCTCTAAAACATGCCAAAGCTATTGTTCTATACATTGCCCCTGTATCAACATAAATAAAACCTAATTCCTTAGCAACTATTTTTGCTATTGTGCTTTTTCCAGCTCCTGCTGGTCCATCAATTGCTATATTGTACATCTTTCTTCACCCGGCTTTAAGCCGCCTTTCTTTTCTTTATTTCAAATGGCAAATACCATATTATATTCACGTTACCAATCACATATGCTATTTCCGGCTAAATATCCTGTAGACCACGCAATTTGCAAATTGTATCCGCCTGTCATTGCATCTAAGTCTAAAACTTCACCAACAAAATATATTCCCGGTTCTTTTTTTGACTCCATTGTTTTTGGATTAATTTCATTGACGGATATACCGCCTTTTGTAATTATAGCCTCATTATAATCTCTAAGACCATTTACATGAAGAGTCATCTCTTTTATTGCATTAACCAGTCTTTCTCTTTCTTCCTTTGTAATTTCATGTACTTTTTTGTACGGATCGATATTTGCATTATCAATAATAATCGGAATCAATTTTTTAGGCAACAGTTTATCTAATGAATTATTCAAATTTCTATTAATGTTCTCTTTAAAATCTTTTAATATTCTTTTGTCTAATGTGTCGTTATCTAGCGCCGGTTTCAAATCAATTACGATTTCACAATTTTGAGGATTTATTTTATCTGCTATGTAGCAACTCGCACTTAAAATAAGTGGTCCACTTACTCCAAAATGAGTAAATAACATTTCTCCCTGATCCGAGAAATACATTTTATCATTATTATATACTGAAACTTTAACATTTTTCAAAGCTAATCCCTGCAATTCCCTACAATAACCCTCAGTTATATTAAACGGAACTAATGACGGATGCGTTTCTATAATAGTATGTCCAAATTTTTTTGCAAATTTATATCCATCTCCGGTACTTCCTGTTGTCTTATATGATAAGCCACCGGTAGCAATTATACATTTATCTGCAATTTCATATTTTTTATTATTTAATTCAATTTTAATTTTATTGTCATTTTTTTCGACAGATTTAACTTCAGTGTTTAATCTTATCTTTACACCTGCATCTTTCATTAACTTGTTCAATGCGTATATAATATCTGACGATTTATCGCTTTCAGGAAAAACCCTGTTTCCCCTTTCTATTTTAAGTTTTATTCCGGCACTTTCAATCAAATTCATTACTGCTTCACTATCAAAAGTACTGTATGCACTATATAAAAATTTCGAATTATTTATAATATTTTTAAAATGATTCTCTATGTCTGATGCATTTGTTACATTACATCTTCCTTTTCCGGTTATAAAGATTTTTTTGCCTAATTTTTCATTTTTTTCAAATAACGTTACATCATTTCCGTTATATGCAGCAGCAATAGCAGCCATCATTCCGGCAGCGCCACCACCAATTATCATTACTTTACTCATAAGTCTCCTTAACTTATAAAGAGAGGCAGAATAACTGCCTCTCTTCTGCACAAATTATATTTATACCGGATATGCTCCGTTTTCTTTGTCTGCTACAGATGGATCAACCTTTGTCTGCTGAGCTTCTCTGTATTCAAAGAATTCTTTTGCAACCTGTGGGAATAAAGCGTATGTTAATACGTCTTCATCCTGCTGTTTCCACTGAGCACATTCTTTTTCGAACTTATCAAGTGAAGGCTCAAGTAAATCAGCCGGTCTGCATGTAATTGGTTCTTCATCACCAATTGCCTTTTTCTGTACTTCTTTATCAAATGGTTTTACAGTCTGACCATATTTACCTGCAAGAAGATCTTTTGCCTGCTGGTTAATCATCTTGTATCTTTCTCCCATAACGACATTAAGAACAGCCTGTGTACCTACAATCTGGCTAGATGGTGTAACAAGAGGTGGTTCACCAAAGTCTTTACGTACTCTAGGAACTTCTTCAAGCACCTGATCAAATTTATCTGAAGCACCCATTTCATCCAACTGTGAAACTAAGTTAGATAACATACCACCAGGTACCTGATAAATTAATGTGTTAATATTAACACCCATTACCTTTGGATTTAATAATCCGTTTGCAAGGCACTCTTCTCTATATGGCTTAAAGTAATCAGCAACTTCTTTTAATAATTTCTGATCTAATCCTGTGTCATATTCTGTACCCTTAAATGTTTCAACCATAACTTCTGTAGCAGGCTGAGCTGTTCCCATTGAGAATGGTGAAATAGCTGTATCGATGATATCACATCCTGCTTCTACAGCCTTTAAGTATGTCATTGAAGCTACACCTGATGTGTAATGTGTATGAAGGTCGATAGGAATATCTGTTCCTTCTCTTAATGCCTGAACTAATTCTGTTGCCTTATAAGGTGTAAGAAGTCCGGCCATATCCTTAATACATAATGAGTTTGCACCCATATCTTCAATTCTTTTAGCTGTTTCTTTCCAGTAGTCAAGAGTATAAGCATCTCCTAATGTATAAGAAAGAGCTATCTGTGCATGACCTTTTTCTTTATTTGCAGCTTTAACTGCAGTTTCAAGGTTTCTAAGATCATTTAAGCAATCGAATATTCTAATTATATCAATACCGTTTGCAATAGATTTCTGAACAAAATATTCAACTACATCATCTGAGTAATGACTGTATCCTAAAATATTCTGTCCTCTGAATAACATCTGTAATTTAGTGTTTTTAAATCCATCTCTTAACTTTCTAAGCCTTTCCCATGGATCTTCTTTTAAGAATCTAAGTGATGCGTCAAATGTAGCACCGCCCCAACACTCAACTGAATAATATCCAACCTTATCCATTGTATCAATGATAGGAAGCATCTCTTCTGTTGGCATTCTTGTTGCGATTAATGACTGATGAGCATCACGTAATATTGTTTCCGTAATTTTTACCGGTCTTTTTTCTGCCATTATTTTATCCTCCATAAATATTAAATACCAAATATTGCCATAAATGTACCTGCAGCTACTGCAGTACCAATAACGCCTGCAACATTAGGTCCCATAGCATGCATTAACAGGAAGTTTGTAGGATCCGCATCAGCGCCGACTTTCTGAGAAACTCTGGCTGCCATAGGAACGGCTGAAACTCCGGCTGAACCAATTAACGGATTAACTTTTCCATGTGTTGCAACGCACATTAATTTACCAAATAATACACCTGCAGCTGTACCAACAGCAAACGCAACTAATCCTAATATTACAATCTTAATTGTACTCATATTTAAGAATGCTTCTGCACTTGTTGTGGCACCAACACTAGTACCAAGTAAAATAACTACAATATACATTAACGCATTTGATGCTGTTTCCTGTAACTGTTTTACTACACCTGATTCTCTAAATAAGTTTCCTAACATTAACATCCCTACTAAAGGTGCTGTTGTTGGTAAAATCATTACTACTACTATAGTAACAACGATTGGGAATAATATTTTTTCAAGTTTAGAAACAGGACGTAACTGTTCCATTTTGACTTTACGTTCCTTTTCAGTTGTTAAAGCCTTCATAATAGGTGGCTGAATAATTGGAACTAACGCCATATAGGAATAAGCTGCTACTGCAATTGGTCCCATAAGTGCTGTCTGTCCAAGTTTACCTGCGAGGAAAATTGATGTAGGTCCGTCAGCTCCACCGATAATAGAAATAGCTGCGGCTGCCTTTCCACCAAATCCCATAAATATTGCTAAGAAATATGCTGAATAAATACCAAACTGTGCTGCCGCTCCTAAAAGGAAGCTCTTTGGATTTGCAATTAACGGACCAAAGTCTGTCATCGCACCTACTCCAAGGAAAATAAGCGATGGCAAAATACTCCATTCATCCAAAATATAGAAGTAATAAAGTAATCCACCGGTTCCGTTTGCTGAATCCTCAGGATGAAGCATGATATCAGGGTACATATTTACTAAAAGCATACCAAAAGCAATAGGAACCAATAATAATGGTTCATATCCTTTTTTAATTGCTAAATAAAGGAAAACACAAGCTACCAAAATCATTATGTAGTTTCCTGGTGTCAAACTCATAAATGCTGTCTGGTTAAGCAAATTTTCCAATGTATCTAAAACATTCATATGTTACCTCCAAGTCTGACTAAAAGGCCATTAGTTTAATGATGCGATAACTGCACCTGCTTCAAAGCTGTCTCCAACTGCAACGCTAATGCTTGCAACTGTACCATCTTCCGGAGCTACAACTGTGTTTTCCATTTTCATTGCTTCGAATACTAAAACTGTATCGCCTCTTTTAACAGCCTGACCTACATTTGCACTGATAGATAAAACTTTACCAGGCATAGGTGCTGTAATCTTAACTGAACCTTCTGCTCCGCTTGCTGCTGGTGCTGCTGCAGGTGCAGGAGCTGCCTTAGCTGCAGGTGCTGCTTTTCTAACTGGAGCTGCACTTGGTGTGCTTCCAGTTTCTTCAACTGTTACATCATATACATTTCCATTAACTGTAATTGTATAATTCTTCATTTTATTTCCTCCTAAATAATTCATAAGTATCTAGCGTTTTCTTATAGAACGAACTACAAATCCGTCTGTTGTTGTGTTTTCGCTCGCTGCAATTGCCGCTGCAATTACTGCAATAAGTTCCGCATCATCAGATACCGGTTGTTCTACAACAGGAACTGAAGCCTTTGACTCTGTTGCTGTTTCTTTATTTTCTTCTGATTTCTTATTTTTACCAAAAGAATCAATGATTGACGGAATAAATTTAAATAATGAAATAATTGCTGAAATGAAAATTAAAACAGCAAATACTGTTCCCATTCCCATTACTGTATTTAAAGCTGCCTGTTCCATTTTTTCACCCATTGAATAAATAGGGTCAAAAGACAAGCTTGTCATAATATATCCATTATCGCTTTCTTCAAATGTAGAAGTAATATTCACTTTTCTATCTTCAAACTGTATCACTTCAGTTACGGCTAATTCGCCATTCTGTTCATTTATAGCAAAATCAGAAACTGAATCTGTAGCCTTACCACATTCGTCTGCTAATTTATTCCAAGATTCTACAGCTGACTTATACATTCCTTCTTCTTTTTTGAATGTAGCAGTTTCGTCATCAACAGGTTCTTCCTCTCCCTTAGAGATATCGGCAACCTGAGTTTCTAAATAAGCACGTACATCCTGTGCATTGTAAGAAGCCTTATCATCACCTTTTCCACAACCTGCAAAACATACCATCAGACAAGAAACGATACAAAACAATTTTATTATTTTTTTCATGTTTCTCTCCTTATATTATACTGTGCCGTGTTTTTTACCTGGACGATTCTCATATTTTGTATAGAGCATTTCAAATGCGCCAATAACATATTTTCTTGTATCAACAGGTTCGATTATGCTGTCAACATATCCTCTGGCAGCTGCCGACATTACATTAGACTGTAATTCGTTATATTCTTTAGTCTTTTCATTGATAATTACAGATGCATCATCTGCCTTTTCAATTTCGTCAGCATACATAATCTGTACTGCACTCTTAGCATCCATCATTCCAACTTTAGCTGTTGGCCATGCATAAACAACATCTGCTCCAATTGCCTTGCTGTTCATTGCAACATATGCGCTTCCCATTGCATTTCCAATTAAAATATTTACTTTAGGAACTGTTGCATTAGCAAATGCGTATACAAGTTTAGCAGTTGCTTTAGCACCATGTTTTTCCTGACACATTGTTGCCTTAAATCCATCAACATTTGTTAATGTTAAAATTGCAATTCCGAATGCATCGCAAAATTCAACAAATTCTGCAGCCTTCTTACATCCACCAACTGTTAATTTAGCTTCGTATTCAGCAGCAACATTCATATCATCATCATATACTTTTGTTCTGTTTGCAACTACACCTACTGTTGCTCCGTTTACTTTAATAAATGCTG
Organism: Eubacterium sp. AF17-7; assembly: GCF_003461285.1. Classification (NCBI taxonomy): domain Bacteria; kingdom Bacillati; phylum Bacillota; class Clostridia; order Eubacteriales; family Eubacteriaceae; genus Eubacterium; species Eubacterium sp. AF17-7. Next base: position 369,474 of record NZ_QTWU01000002.1, read on the forward strand.
TAAGCATTTCAGGAGCATATGCTTTTTTAACTTCGAATACATAACCATTATCAGAAATATTTGAAATTGCGATTAATGTATCTTCAACGCAATTTTCCATTCCTTCACACGCTCTGTTTAAATCGTCTTCACATTCTTCTTCATAATCAGCCTTTTCATTATTTGATGGAAGTATAGAAACTAAGTCTCTGATTCCTTCAAATATTTCTGATTCTGTACCTACAAAATCAACTGTACCGCTTTCGCTCTGGAATTTAGCAGAAGCACTATCACATACTTCTTTACGGTTTTCATTAATTGCGTTAGGTGAGTTAACAAATAATTCTGCCTTTTCACCTTCCATAAATGTGAAATCTCCCATTGAAGAAACAACGCTTAATCCACCACCACAGCTACCAAATACTGCTGTAATCATTGGAATAACGCCTGAAGCCATTGCCTGCTTTAAGTAAATTTCTCCAAATGCATTTAATCCATCAACAGCTTCCTGAAGTCTTAAACCTGTGCTGTCCACAAGTCCAATTACAGGCGCACCTGTCTTCATAGCCATATTATAAAGATTAACTATTTTCTTTGCATGCATTTCTCCAACTGATCCACCAATAACTGATGCATCCTGGCTATAAATGTACACAAGTTTACCGTTGACAATACCATATCCGGTTATTACACCATCAGATGGAGTATCGTTGGTTTTGATGTTGAAATCTGTACTTCTAGCCTTAACTAAAGCTCCAATTTCAACAAAACTGTTATCATCAAGAATAGATTCAATTCTCTGTCTTGCTGATACTTTTGCTGTTGTACTCATAATCAGTCCTCCATTTTATTATAATTTACACACAGTAATCTGTGTGTTACAACCAAATTTCTGCCTTATATAGATTATACTGTTTTCAGTCAAATATCAAGTTATTTTTCCAAATATTTCTAGGCAGTTTTTATTCTATTTTTAACCCATTCATCATTAATAGGTTTAAAATCCTCTTCAACAAAGTATACGTTATACCAAACAAGGAAAACGTAAATTGTCCAAATCTTTCTACTGTTATCTGCTTTGTCTGCTTTGTGGTCTTCTAATAATTTTACAAGTAATTCTGTATTGAAGTATTTATTTGCAACATCACTTGTAAACATTTCATATACTTTATTGTAATATTTATCTTCTTTTAACCAAACTCTGATTGGAACCGGGAATCCAAGTTTCTTTTTATTGGCGGTAGCTTCCGGTAAATGTCTTTTGGCTGCAATTCTAAAAGCTCTCTTTGTAGCTTCTTCATTACATCTAAAATCTATTGGAAGTTTCTTTGCATAATCAAATACTTTTACATCAAGGAACGGAACTCTTGATTCAAGACAATGAGCCATACTCATTTTATCTGCTTTAAGTAAAATGTCGCCCTGTAACCAGAAATTTGTATCAATATACTGCATTTTAGCAATATCATTTAAACCTTCTACTTTTTTATATGTTGAAGCCACAATATCTTTAGGTGGAATATGAGTAATTGGATGTTTCAAATACTTTTCCCTTTCTTCAACTGAGAACATATTGGCATTTCCAATAAATCTTTCTTCAACATCTTTACTGCCTCTGATTATAAAATCTCTTCCCTTTATATCAGGTAACTTTTTAGCTATAGCTGCGAGTCCTTTTCTAAGTCCTTTTGGAAGTTTCTGATATCCTTTAAGAGACAAAGGTTCATGATAAATATTATATCCACCAAAGAACTCATCAGCACCCTCACCTGAAAGAACAACTTTAATCTGTTCTGCAGCGACCTGATCAACAAAATAAAGTGCTATACATGAGGGATCTGCTAAAGGCTCATCCATATAATACATAACTGTAGGAATTGAATTAAAATACTCATCACTGTCAATTGTTTTATTATAATTTTCCTTGCCTAATTCTTTTACAAGACTTTCGGCATATCTGATTTCATTATATTTACTGTTTTTATCAAGAAATCCAACTGTAAATGTCTTCTTACCTGGAAATTCCGAAACGACATAACTTGAATCAACACCACTTGACAAAAGTGAACCTACCTCTACATCAGCAATCATATGAGCGTTAATTGTATCTTTAACAACATTCTCAATTTCACCTACTGTTTTTTCTAAATCTCCACTTTCTGCCGGTTCCATCATTGGATCAAAATATCTTTGGACTTCGAGTTTTCCATCTTTAAATATAAGGTAATGTCCTGCCGGCAGACGATATATTCCTTTAAAGAATGTTTCAGGAAGAACAGAATACTGAAAACTTAAATACTGTTCAAGAGCTTCTTCATTAACTTCTTTTTTAAATCCTGGAAATTCTAATATTGCTTTTGTTTCAGAACTAAATATAAAATTATCATTAAACAATGAATAATAGAATGGCTTTATGCCAAAGTGATCTCTTGCACCAAACATAAGTTTTTTATTAGTATCCCAGATAACAAAAGAAAACATTCCTCTTAATTTTCCAAGTAATTCTGTACCATATTCTTCGTATCCATGTATAAGACATTCTGTATCAGAGTCATTTGCAAATGTATGTCCTTTAGCAATCAAATCCTTTCTGATTTCTAAGTGATTATATATTTCACCGTTAAATACAATTGCAATATCGCCTGTTTCATTATACATAGGCTGTGCGCCATGACTTAAATCAATAATGCTAAGTCTTCTATGCCCAATAGCCACATCATTGTCTACATACATACCTTCATCATCCGGTCCTCTGTGTGCTATCTTATCCATCATAGTTTTAAGAACATCTCTGCTGTTATTTACTTTTCCTGCAAATCCACATATTCCACACATATCAATCTCTCTTTCGTCTTATTTATAATATTTTCTTTACTTCATCTTCATTGATAATTTCATCAATAAGAACTCTCTCATCCATCGGATATTTTACACCTTTAATTTCCTGATAATCTTCATGTCCTTTTCCAGCAAGAACAATAACATCTCCATCATTTGCATTAACAATAGCGTATTTTATTGCTTCTTTTCTATCCGGAACTACAACATATTCTCCATCAGCTTTCTTAATTCCCGTAATAATATCATTTATAATATCCATAGGTTCTTCAAATCTAGGATTATCAGATGTAACAATTGTTAAATCTGATAATTTAGATGAAACTTCTCCCATTTCAAATCTTCTTTCAGCTGAGCGATTTCCACCACAGCCAAATAATGTAACTATTCTTTTCGGATTATATTCTTTAAGACTCGTAATTAAACTTTCTAAACTCATAGCGTTATGAGCATAATCAATCATTAATGTAAATCTCTTTGAAACCGGAATAATTTCAACTCTTCCCTTAACTTTTACATCAATCAAAGCCTTCTTAATATCTTCAATGCTGTTAGTAAAATGTTTGCATATAGCAATAGCACATAATGAATTATATACACTAAATTTTCCGGGTATATGAATTTCTACAGGGAATGATAATTCTCCTGATAAATTATAAGATACGCATAAGCATCCCGGTTTTGTAAACAATTCAATATCATTAGCCTTAAGATCACATTCATTATCAATGCCGTATGTTTCAATATCACATGTATGACCATCTAATATCTTATCTAAGAAGTCCGCATCTGCATTTATTATTCCATGTTTGCATTGTTTTAAAAGCAATCCCTTACAATGTGCATATTCGTTAAAATCTGCATGTTCATTAGGACCGATGTGATCTGGTTCTATATTTGTAAAAACTCCATAATCAAATTGAATTCCTGCAACTCTGTTTTGTTTTAATCCTTGAGATGATACTTCCATAACAACACATTCGCATCCCTCTTCAACCATCTTTGCAAAACTTTGTTGTACAACATATGATTCAGGCGTTGTGTTGCTTGCAGGTATTTTTTTATCTCCAATAATTGTTTCTATTGTTCCAATTAAGCCTGTTTTTATTCCAACACTTTCTAATACCTGACGTATCATATATGTAGTTGTTGTCTTTCCTTTAGTTCCTGTTATTCCAATTGTTTTTAATTTATTAGCAGGATATCCAAAATAGGCAGCAGACATATAAGCTAGCGCTTTTCTGTCGTCATTAACTTTTACAACAGTTATATTTTCAGGGGCCTTAACTTCATCAGTAACTATTAAAGCCGTAACTCCTTTTTCAATTGTCTGTGGTATAAATTTATGCCCATCTACGCCTGTTCCTTTTATGCACACAAACACATCATCTTTCTGTGCCTTTCTTGAATCATACACTATATTATTTATATCAATATCTAAATTGCCCTGTACAAGCACATATTCTATATCTGTGAGTAAATCTGATAATTTCATATTATTTTCCATGCATAGACTTAACAGTCTAATGTTCCTTTCATTTTATATATCATATTCTCCCGTAAAAACAACTCTTGCAGGTCCTGTCATATATACAGTATTTTCATCCTGATTATATTCAATCTCTAATTCTCCACCTAATAGTTTTACAGTTACCTTATTTTCTGTAAGCCTGTTTAACACACTTGCAACTACGCTTGCGCAAGCTCCTGTTCCACATGCAAAAGTTTCACCTGAGCCTCTTTCCCACACTCTCATTTTTACTGTCTTCTTATCAATAATCTGAATGAATTCCGTATTTACTTTATCTGGGAAAATTTCATTATTTTCAAACTTAGGTCCGATTTTTTCTATTTCAAGATTATCTGTATCATTTATAAATGTAACTGCGTGAGGATTACCCATTGAAACGCATGTTATGTTAAATGTCTTTCCATCTACCTTTACAGGCTTATTAATCATCTTTTCATCGTCATATTTAACCGGGACTTTATCGCACTCAAGAATTGGTGCTCCCATATTTACTCTGACAGTTTTAACTTTTCCATTTTCAACATTTAATTTTAAAGTCTTAATTCCTGATAAAGTTTCAACTGTTATTACATCTTTATCTGTCAGGTTAAAATCATAAACATATTTTGCAACGCAACGGATTCCATTTCCACACATCTTTCCTTCTGAACCGTCAGCATTGTACATACACATTTTAAAATCAGCTACTTCTGATGGATTAATTATTATAAGTCCGTCTGAACCTATTCCAAAATGTCTGTCACTAACTGCTATAGCAACTTCATTGGGATTATCAATTTTTTCTTCAAATCCGTTTACGTAAACATAATCATTTCCGCAACCTTCCATCTTTGTAAACTTCATAAACTCTCCTGTTCTTCCTGCTACTTATAATCAATAATAAGAGATTGTATCTATTAATTTCAATTTGTTTATTTAAAATATACTATTTTTAAAAAACAAATTTGGTATAAATATACCACATATAAATATTAAAGTAAAACATTTTAATTTATATCATTGGCGTTTAAAATCTTGTATATCACTACACCTATTTGATTTAAATTAAAGAAAAAAATATCAAAAAAAATTTTTTTAAACAATATTTAAATTCATACTTTTTAATATTATGTTTTGCCTTAATCTCTATAGCTTTTATTTTAATATTATTTACATATATATTTTCGTATCCAACAACTTCATTCTTAAAAATTGGTGCATTCTTTTTGGATATTACTATCTTTTTATCAACTTTATCGTCATTTTTAAGCAGCAATCCAAATTTTTCATTCGTATATGTATTTAATATATTTTCTACCCCATTCCTAACATCGTATTTAACAAAATCATTCTGTATATCGACTATTTCTTTATAATTATAATTTTCACCATATTTCATTAAGCTTAAAGTGTCATTCCATTTATATCCTTTATTAGGTGGCCATCCACATGCAAGAACACATGAAATTAGTTTTTTATTTTCATTTTTTAAAGCACCTACAAAACAATATCCTGCATTTCCTGTAAATCCTGTCTTTATACCTATTGCATCACTCATTTTATCTAGAAACGCATCTTTATTACTTACAGAAACTCTTCTTCCGTTTTCGCTTACAAAAGAATAGTTTCTTGTATTTGTGATTTTTACAAACAGTTCATTATTTGTTGCATACATGCCTAAAAGAGCCATATCGTAAGCAGTTGAATATTGATTTTTGGCATCAAGCCCATTTGGTGTAACAAAATTTGTATCCTTCATTCCAATATCTTTTGCTTTAATATTCATTAACTCTGCAAATTTTTCAACACTTCCAGCTATATGCTCAGCGACTGCTACAGCGACATCATTATATGACTCTAACATCATTGCGTATAGTAAGTCTTCAAGTTTATATTTATCTTTTGAGTCTAAATGCATTTTAACCTTTGGCATAGCTATCGCATAATCAGACGGAGTAACCATATCACCAAGATTTCCATTTTCGATTACTATTATACATGTCATAATTTTAGTCGTGCTTGCCACAGACACTTTATTGTGTGCAGATTTTTCATACAAAATTCTACCTGAGTCCCCATCTATTAAAACAGCAGACTTTGCGTATTTTACTACTTTTTCCTCATCAGCATTTATTTTACAAATACAAAGTATATTACATGCGATAATTATCGTTATACAAAAACTTATCAATCTATAAATACTTTTTTTAGACATAACTCCCCCTGGTCATATTTTACATACTAATTAAAAAAATAAAGAAGCCAGATTTATATTCCAGCTTCTTTGCTACTTTATCTTTTAGTCATTTGATTTAAGAGAAACTTCTTTTTCTGCTTCTTCTTTTATTTCTTCTATAACATCAGGATTAATCTCAGGTAGATTTTCTGAAGAGTCAACTCCAAACCTTCTCAAAAATTCTTCTGTAGTACCAAAAAGTAACGGTCTACCCGGAGTATCTAATCTTCCAACCTCCTGAACCAATTCGTATTCAACTAGTTTATTGACTGCAAAATCACTTTTTACTCCTCTGATACTTTCAATCTCAGATTTTGTAATCGGCTGCTTGTATGCAATAATAGAAAGTGTTTCCATCATTACATCCGTAAGCACCTGTCTTCTTGGTTGCTTTGCAACTTTTATTAAATAATCATACATTTCAGGTTTAGTACATAACTGATATGCATTTTCTAACTCGATTATTCTAATTCCTCTTGAATCACTTTCAAGTTCCTTCTGCATATTTGCAACAATCTTTTTAACTTGAGCTTTAGTTAATTCTAAGGCCTTTGCAATCTTATCTATTTCTACTGATTCTCCCATAGTAAATAATATTGCTTCTATGGCAGCTTCATAATTATTTGTTTCCATTAAATCTTACACCTACTCATTCCTTTGTGCTAATAATTATATCATCAAATGTCTTTTCCTGACTTACATTAATCTCTCCCACTTTAATCAGTTCTAATACTGCCAGGAATGTAACTATAACTTCCATTTTTGATGTCTGGTTTTCAAGCAACTGTTTAAAGCTGCATTTATGCTTTTTTACAGCTACTTTTTTCACATAAGTTATTTTATCAGTAAGGCTGACCTCCTCCATTTCAATTTTACCAAATTTACTTCTTACAGGGTCAATCTTATCTATCTGGCGTTTAATTACTGTATCAAAAATTTCTTTTAACTTATTTAAATCAACATCCTTTAAAATTTCATCTAAATCTACAGGCGGTTGATATTTTGCAACTTCTTCAGGAATTGTCGGTTCTTTATATAGTGACTTTCCCGCATAAAGCTGCATATCTTTAAGTTCTATAGCTGCATATTTATACATTTTATATTCGATTAATTTTTGAACCAAATCTGTTCTCGGATCAATTTCTTCACCATCTTCATCAACTTCTTTAGGCAACAGCATTTTACATTTTATATCAATTAACGTTGATGCCATTACCAGAAATTCGCTGGCAAGGTCAAGATTTTCTTCTGCTAATTTACTTACGTACTCTAAATATTGTCTTGTAATTTCAACAATAGGTATGTCATAAATGTCTACTTTATTTTTTTCTATCAAATGCAAAAGCAAATCTAATGGTCCTTCAAACACTTCAAGTTTTACTTCTAATTCCATGTATCTTACTCTTTCAAATTAATATCATTGTTAATTTTACATAAATTCATGTATTTTTTCAACTCATTTTTAAATGCAGCATCTAAATACATTTTTAAACATTTTTAAATATTCTGTTATAAAATTATTCTTTTCTACATTTTCATACGATATTATTTCTGTTTCTCCTATTTTTTCTTTGTCAATAAAATATTCGCATACACCAAGTTTATCCCCCTTTTTAACCGGAGCCTTAATATTAGTTTTAATCTTATCTTTGCTTTTAATGTTGCTAATATCTCTGTCCTTGATTTCTACATATGAAAATTTATTTTTAACCCCTGATTTTACGTATTCTTTTTTACCATTCTTTATTTTCACATTACCTTTATGCACATTTTCATCCTTATAAAATTTGCATTTTGAGAATCCATAATTAATCAGTTTTTCTGACTCAGAAAATCTTGCTTTATAGTCAGGCGCTGCCATTATTACCGACACCAATGTGACATCATTTTTCTGTCCTACAATAGATACGCAATATTTTGCTTTTGATGTGCTTCCTGTCTTTAACCCCTTTATGCAATCATTTGTTTTAAGTAATTTATTTGTATTTGACAGAACAAACTCCTTTTCTCCCTTATCCGTTTTATGAATTATGGTTTCCATCCATATTGTTGAATATTTAAATATCTGCGGATATTTTGTAATTAATTCTGAAGACATAATCGCCACATCATTTGCACTCGAATAATGGTTATCAGAATCCGTAAGTCCACAACAATCTTCGAAATTAGTATTATTCATATTTAGTTTTTTAGCTTTTTTATTCATTCTATCAACAAATTCGCTTTCAGAACCGGCTATGTATTCAGCCATGGCAACCGAGGCATCATTTCCTGACGCAACAACAATACATTTAATTAGTGTTTCCACACTTTGCTGTTCTCCTGTTTCCAAAAACACTTGTGAACCACCCATGCTTTTTGCGTGTTCACTTGTCGTTACCATATCATCCAATTTAATTTTACCCGCTTCTAATTCTTCAAAAATAAGTAATAGCGTCATTATTTTTGTTATACTTGCCGGACATAATTTCTCATCCCCATTTTTGTTTACCAAAATTGTTTTAGATTCAGGCTCCATCAGTACTGCCGCCTTAGCTGTTATTTCTTTTTCTATTGATGAATTTTCAACAGTTTCATTTTTGTTGTTTTTTGCAAAGACACTTTTACTAAAGATAAATGTAAACATCAGACAAACACAAAGTATGTATATAATTATTTTCTTCATAAAAAACTCCATTACAACCTATATAACATTGTAATGGAGTTTCATTAAAATTATTCTTTATTTTTTTTATTCTTTCTATTTTTCTTAGTTTCAGGTACGGTTGTCTCAGGAATTGTTGTTTCTTCCTGTGGCATTGCCAGATTTTCCGATTCAAAAATAATCGGATCTGTCTTCTTCAACACATGAGTATCTGAATTCTGCTGGTATACAGAGAAACTGTCTCCATCTTTCAAATCGCCATAATTTATCATTAATGTGCTATCATCAATAAATACAGTAGAAACTTTTTCGTCATTTATATAAACTTTACTATAATTTGTGAAGTTCTTTCCATAAATATAAACTGTTCCACTTCCATCATTCATTGGCGAAATTGATGAAACAGACACCTTTGTAAGACCAAACTGAATATCTGTTGCTACATATGGATTATCACCACCATAAAGCAAATGATCCCCATACAAGCTGTCATATTCAAGATTTTGTAAACCATCTGCATAATCATCATCATTCTTGTGCTTTTGTGTATAATTATTGATTGTACCTGCAGTCATATTTAATCCGCCAAGAATTTTTGACTGTAACTGGTATGCTTCTATATCTTCGTCTTCGTATTTTGTCTTAAAATTAGACCAGATAACATACTGTGTCTGATATACATCACCATTTACAAGTTCTGATTCCGTTATACCTAAACTTGGCAAATGATCTCCATACATAACTAATATTGTATCTTCGTCTCTCTTAGAAAGAGTTTCCACAAGTTTCTGTATAAATTTATCCATTTCATTTATCTGCCAAACATAATACTGATACTGATTTGTCTTTGCCTGATCATCTAATCCACTTACAGTAATCGGATAATCATAGTCTCCTTCAGTAGGATAACTTCCGTGTCCCTGTACAGAAATTGTATAAATATAATCCTGTTCTTCTGTAGAGTCAAGTGCTGCAACTATTTCATCTGTAAGGAAATAATCTTTTGCCCAACCCATAGGAGTAAAGTCATCAATATTCATTGTTTCTATACTTGAAAATGTATCGTATCCTAAATTTGAAAATACTACATTTCTACTATAAAAAGTTGCTGTATTATCATGAATTGCATGAGTAGCATAACCATATTCCTTTAAGTTATATGCTATACTTTCACATGTTGTCTCTTTTAAAATTGTTTTAAAAGGATATTCACCAGGGCCAAAATCATCCAGATTCATTCCTGTCATAACTTCAAATTCTGTATTTACAGTTCCTGCACCTACAATTGGAACATCTAAATATCCACTTGGATACTGTTCCATCAGGCTTTCAAAATATGGAACCGGATTTTCAGAAAAAGTTATATTTGTCATATTGTTAATATCAAAAAATGACTCTAACTGCAAAAATATTATATTAGGCTTTTTCTTTACCTTCGTTTCTTCTACATCTGCAGTCAAACTTTTTATTGTTTTATCTGAATAGTCTGCCGGCTTATCTACACCTGTATTAACCAAACTGTTAGTAAAGCAGTAAACAAAACCATAGTCTCTGTAACTGTCAGCCAGATTTCCAAATTTAGCTGACAATAATGATGAAGCAATTCCTAAATTAATTGCGCCAAAACCTATCACCCATATAATTGCTATTGCTATTATGTTACGAACATAATTAATTTTATGATTTACTTTAGGTACTTTAATCCAAACAAATACTAATCCTACAACTGCTAAAATCGCTAAAGCTATAATAAGTATGTATGCAAAAGTATTTAAATATTTATTCATTACATCCAATGCACTATCAATAAGCATCATGTCTACCGCAGTAAATGGTGTAACTCTATACGATAGCAATACACAGTTGGCTATACCAAATATAATCCAAACAATCGATATAATTGATATACCAAAAAATCTTCGTCTCATCAGTAATGTAACTGACAACGTCATTAAAATTATTATCGAATTACATATAAAAACATATGGGCTTGAAATAAGATAAAAAATTCCTTTTAGGAAAGAACCTCTTGCCAACATTTCAATAATAAGATTAACTAGTAATGCAACAGTAATATACATATAAATTATATGTTTATTATAAGTTTCCTTAAAAAAATGTTTTACTTTAATTAATTCCTCTTTTGCTTTTTTAATGTTATCTAACATCCCTGTCTTCCTCTATTAAAATTTTTATAGCATCTACAGCAACTTTTATAGCCTTTTCGGTATTAAGACAATCCTCTTCTACAAATCCTGCCTTCTTTCTTTCCTGATTCCATACTACATTAAACACAGAACCACATCTAACGCCTAAAGTCGCTGCAACTGTATACAATGCAGCTGATTCCATTTCACTTGCAAGCACTCCCAAACGTTTCCATGCTTTCCATTTATTTAGCAGTTCATAAGACACCGGCATTCGCTCAGGTGCATGCTGTCCATAAAAAGAATCTTTACATTGTACCACTCCACAATGATACACTATTTTATTTTTTTTGCAAGCATTAACTAATGCAGTTGCAATAGAAAAATCTGGAACAGCTGGAAATTCAATTGGTGCATATTCTCTACTTAACCCTTCATTTCTAATAGCTCCGGTTGCAATAACACAATCTCCTGATTTTACTTTCATGTTAATTCCGCCACAGGTTCCTATACGCACAAATGTATCCGCTTTACACGCAACCAGTTCTTCCATTGCTATTGCAGCTGAAGGGCCACCAATTCCTGTTGAAGTAACAGAAACTTTTTTCCCTTCTAAATATCCTGTATACGTAACGAATTCTCTATTTCTGCTTATAAACTTTGCATCATCTAGATGAGATGCTATTTTTTCACACCTGCCCGGGTCTCCCGGAAGAATTACATATCTTCCAACGTCATTTTCATCTACCTGTATATGATATTGTTTTCCCATATAGTACCCTCCTGTTCAATCCTCTAAAATCATATGATATAATATCAAAAATGGGAATAATGCAAACACATCCTCAAATAGCAAAATCCATTTTTGTACTCTAATCATTATATTTTTCAACTAAAACAATGCTAAAGAATTTTATTTAAAAAACTTTCACCATTGCTTATTTTTACACCAAATATTTCTGCTATTGTAGCTCCAATATCAGAAAATGAATTCAATATTCCCAAATCTACTCCATTTTTACAATTCTTAGAATATGCAATAACAGGAATATATTCTCTTGTATGATCAGTTCCTTTAAAAGTAGGGTCACAGCCATGGTCTGCATTAATTATAAGTAAATCATTATTCCTTAAATTATCAATTATTTGAGGCAATCTGCTATCAAAATCAATAAGTCCCTGTCCATAACCTTCTACATTTCTTCTGTGTCCCCATTTTGAATCAAACTCTACTAAATTTGTAAATATAAGCCCCTTTTCTAGTTCTTTCATTTCATCTAATGTTTTATTTACGCCATCCATATTATCCGTTGTATGAATTGCCTTTTCTATTCCGCTTCCACAAAATATATCATTTATTTTTCCAACTGCCGTAACACTAATTCCATTGTTTTGTAATATTTTAAGCAAATTAGAGTCTGATGGTTTAACTGAAAAATCTCTTCTATCGCTTGTTCTTACAAAGTTTCCCGGATTGCCATCAAATGGTCTGGCAATTACTCTTGCCACGCTATCATCTCCACAAAGAATCTTTCTGGCATTTTCACACATTTCATATAATTCATCCAAGCTGTAAACAGATGTATGACATGCCACCTGAAAAACACTGTCAGCTGAGGTATATACAATTGGTTTCTTCGTCTTAATATGTTCGACTCCATATTCTTCTATTACTTTCGTTCACGAACCAACCTTATTACATAATATACCCGGTAAATTTGAAGATTCTATAAACTTATTTATTATTTTTTCATTAAAACCATTTGGATATACTTTAAAAGGAGTCTCCGTAATTATCCCCGTCATTTCCCAATGACCAACTGTTGTATCCTTTCCTTTAGATTTCTCCATAGCTTTACCATATATTCCAACAGGATTTACTACATTTCTAATATTTTTATTCACACCTTGTATATTCCCAATCCCAAGTTTTTCTAAATTAGGAAGTCCAAACCCCTCTTTTGATTCATAAATATGTCCAAATGTGTCAGCACCTTCATCTCCAAATTTATCAGCATCCGGAAGTTCACCTATACCTGCACTATCTAATATAATCCAAATTACTCTGTTTAACATTTAAACCACCTCCACAAACAAAATATCGCTCTAGATGTGTAGACAAATTAATCTTAATCTAACTTTTTACATCATTTTATATGTTTATTATACTACTTTTACTTTTAAAATAAAAATATGATGGCATATTTTTTCTTTATTGAAGAATTAAATTTATATGGTATAATGAGCGTTAGCGATGGGTAACCTTCAATTACCTTATATGGTGAATTTTATCTTATAATTGATTATTTTTAATCAAAAATACATTGAATAAAAGCATTTTCTAACAAGTAAGTTGATTATATTTAATCAATATTTTTATTCTGATTAAACCAGAAATAATTTTATTCCCATACATCCTATAACGACTTTTACTAAAGGAGAGCAAAATTATGAGTTATGAATTTTTCAGAAAACTTCCGACTCCATTGGAAATCAAAACAATGTATCCGGTGTCAGATGAAGTCGCAAAGCAAAAAAAATTAAATGATGAAGAAATTCGCAAAGTTTTCACAGGCGAACTTGACAAATTTTTATTAATCATCGGTCCTTGCTCAGCTGACAATCAGGAAGCTGTTGAAGACTACATTTCAAGACTTGCTAAAATTCAGGAAGAAGTTAAAGATAAACTTCTTATCATTCCAAGAGTTTACACAAACAAACCTCGTACAACAGGTAAGGGATATAAAGGTATGTTACATCAGCCTGATCCTGAAAAGAAACCTGATTTGCTTCAAGGGTTAATCACAATAAGACAGTTATTCTTAAAGTTAATGGAAGATACTAAGTTACCTTTAGCAGATGAAATGTTATATCCTGAAAATTACAGATATTTTTCAGACTGCTTATCATATGTAGCTATTGGTGCAAGATCTGTTGAAGATCAGCAGCATCGTTTAACTGCAAGTGGAATTGACATTCCTGTCGGAATGAAAAATCCAACAAGTGGAGATATTTCAATCATGTTAAATTCAATTGAAGCTGCACAATGTGGTCATTCTTTCATCTATAGAGGATGGGACGTTCAGACATCCGGAAATGATTTAACACACGCTATATTAAGAGGTGCCGTAAACCAATATGGTCAGTGCATCCCTAACTATCATTATGAAGATTTAATTAATTTACATGATTCATATATGGACAAGGGATTTGCAAATCCTGCAGTTATTATTGATACAAACCATTCTAATTCAAACAAAAACTATTTAGAACAGATTAGAATAGCTAAAGAAGTAATGCATAACAGAAAACATTCTGACGACATGAAGAAATTCGTTAAAGGTCTTATGATTGAAAGTTATATTGAAAACGGAAATCAGCCATTATCTGAACATACATATGGTAAATCTATTACTGATCCATGTTTAGGTTGGGACTTATCTAAAGAATTAATTTACGAAATTGCTGATCAAGCTTGATGAAATAAAAATCCGACAGACATTGATATGATACCTCTAAAGTAGACAGATTAAATATAAAAAATCTGTTACTTTG